>JAKSOH010000064.1 GCA_024405675.1 Victivallaceae bacterium | reverse complement strand
TCCAACGGCGGAGCTGCATACTCGTCCTATCGCAGGATCGACGGCGACGGCAATCCATTGCCGACCAAGGCAAAGACAAAGCATTTCCCGTCCGGAATGATAATGCCCAACCTGTTCCAAAAAAACGTCCTTCTCCCCAGCGCCACGTTGCTGCCGACATCGGTGTTCGAGAACAAGAGTCTCAGGTTCGATCCCCGGCTCAAGGTTTGCGAGGACTACGAGCTGTTCCTTCGTCTTTCCATGAATACGCCGTTCTTTTTCTGCGACACCCCGGTGACCCTGAGGCGCCGGCACGGATCGAATCTCTCGGCCGCCACGCCCCGAAACGCGATGACCGAATACGAGATGTTGAGAAGTTTCGCGGAAACGGTTGGCCTTCCGCGGCAGCTGTCGGATGAAAGACTGGCCGTCCTGGCAGCCAGGACAGCAAGGGAATACAAGAAGGTCGGCGACCATTCGGAATCGGCCAGGTGGCTGTCCAATGCGCTCCGGCACCATTTCTCGCTGGCGACGCTCCTGAAGTACCTGGCGGAAAGATGTCTGGCGGCCTTGCGATCAAACTGAACAAGCAAACGAAGAGAAGGACAACATGCAGGACAACGAACGCAGCGGGCGCATCGCGCTTTTCGCCATACTCGCCATCAACGTAATCTATTATATTTTCAACCCCGGCGGGTGTCCGCTTGTGGTCCACGACGGGATGTTCGCGATCCGGCAGCTGCTGCTCGCCGGATTCTCACATGCGAGTTTCACCCACTTGCTCTTCAACATGTGGGCGCTCTATCTCTTCGGAGGGCTCGTCGCCCCGCGTGTCGGCGCGGCGAAGTTCGTTCAGCTCTATCTGGCCGGGCTGCTCTCCGGAAACCTGCTCTTTCTGGCATTAAGCTGGAACGGCATGGCCGCGCTGGTCGGTTCGTCCGGAGCCATGTATGGTGTGATGATCGCGGCGGCGATGCTGGATCCGGAACGGCGGTTCTGCCTGATATTCCTCCCGACTACCCCAGTCAAGGCGCCAACGCTGGTCATCTCGCTCATGGCGATCGAGATAATCTGCCAGCTGTTCGCACCTGGCAGCGGAATCGCCCACCTCGCCCATCTCGGCGGATTGCTGGGCGGATATCTGTTCACTAGGTTCGCGTTGCGCGACTTCGTCGACTGGGATCCGCTGGCGCGGCGCCGCAATCCTGACGCGCCGGCGTTCACGTCCATGGACAAGGGCAACGCGGAGATAATCGCGATACTTGGCAAGATGGCCAGGAACGGAGTCAACTCGCTGACGCCGGAAGAATACCGAAAGGTCCATGAGTTCCATTCCAGGAACAAGGACCGCTAGGAGAGACAAAAATGCTCGCCACATCGTTGTTCGACTACGAACTTCCGGACGAACTCATCGCCCGCTTCCCCGCGGAAAAGCGGGATGGATCGCGCATGATGGTCTTGGACCGGACGACAGGTAAAGCCGAGATACATCCATTCGGTGACATCGTGAACTACCTGTCCCCTGGTGACATCCTGGTCCGCAACAACACCAAGGTGCTGTCTGGAAGGATGTATGGACGAAAGGTCAATCCGGGAACGGCCGATCCCGGGGCGAAGTTCGAACTGCTTCTGGTGTCGATGTTTTCCGGAGACCCAAGGAAGTGGCACGTGCTCCTCAAGCCAGGCAAGCGGGCCGCGGTCGGAACCAGGGTGGTGCTGACGCCAAAGGGCGGCGAATTCTCATTCGACGACATCGGTTTCGTCGTCGACGGGAAGAATCCCGACGGAACCTATTCCGTTACCTTCGACACCGGCGACATCGACCTCCTCCAGGAGAGATTCGGCAGCATTCCCCTGCCCCCGTACCTGCGTCGCGAGGCAGAGGAATCGGACAAGAACCGCTACCAGACGGTCTATGCGAAGATCCCCGGCGCCGTGGCGGCTCCGACTGCCGGGCTACACTTCACAGAGGAGGTGCTGGCCAGGCTGTTGGACAAGGGCGTCGGCATACACGAAGTCACGCTGCACGTGGGGCCGGGAACGTTTGTTCCCGTGGAAAGCGAGGACGCGGAGAAGCACCGCATGCATAGCGAGACCTTTGTCCTGCCGAAGGAGACGGCGAACGCCATCAACTTCACGCACCGCAACGGACACCGCGTGCTGGCGGTGGGAACCACGTCGGTGAGGACGCTTGAAAGCTGCGCATCGGAGGACGGAACGGTGTCAGCGGCTTCCCGAGACACCGACATATTCCTCTATCCGCCGTACAAGCCGCGCGCGGTCGACATGCTGTTGACCAACTTCCATCTTCCAAAGAGCACGTTGCTCATGCTGGTAAGCTGCTTCTGCGACCGGGAGAAGGTCCTGGCCGCATACGAACTGGCAAAAAAAGAGAAGATGCGGTTCTACAGCTACGGTGACTGCATGCTGCTGAAATAGCAACTCGTGGAGCGGCATTCCAGATAAAGGTTGGGAAACATGCAAAGCGAATGTCGGCTCAACCGCATGCCCTGCATCAATCGGCTCTCGACAATCCGCCTTTTCCGTCCGGCTGCAGCCTGAGCGTTTCACCGGATGACATGCAGGCGCTGAACTTCGTGCGGCAATCCCTTGTGGAAACGACCGGCGTCGCATTCCTGGTCGCCGTTATTTCGATCCACGACGTCCTGCCTCCGATGAATTCGCCGGAGACGACGAATCCTCCGGATGCGCGCATGTTCCTGAACGACTGGGGACGGCTGGAATCGCACAATCCGTTGAACAACCTCATCTCGCCATCGCGGGAGAACATGTACATCTCCTGGATGGTGGCCACCGATTGCATCAACGCGTCTAGCTGCATGACCTCCCCCGTCTGTGCGCTGTTGAACACGGAAAACTCCGGATCTAGGCCGTTGTGGAGCGACGCGCCGGACCTGTTGCAGAAGTTCCTGCGCCAGATGCGGAGCATTTCCAACGCCTTGGCGGGTTGCGCAGTCCGGACGTAGAGTTGAGCCGCCCAGGGCATGCTCCAGCCGGACCACTGGCCCATCCCTAGTTCCTCCCAATGCCGCATGGAACCGGAAACTATTTCCCGCCAGCCGGGGGATTCCGGGTCGATGGTGGCGAACGGGGCGATGGCCGCGAGATGGGAATGATGGCGATGGCTCTCGTCCAGTGGACGGCCGTCGAAAAGATCGATCGCGCCATTGGAAACCGAAGCCTGCGGCAGATGCTTTTCGACTTCGGCCCAGAACGGATCCGGTTCCTCGCCCAGCCACCCGGCCGCCGCGATCAGATCGCGGGCCAGGCGATGCGCAGCGGCCAGGTAGAAACTCGCGTCGCGTCCGAACCAGACATGATTGTTCCCGCGGTATTCTGGAGACATGGACAACGGGAACGACAACCCCCTTGGAGTTCTTTCCATTAGCATCTCGAACACCCGCATGGCGCCTCGCATGAAGTCGAATGCGAACGACTCCAGGAAGTACCTGTCGCCGGAGAGATCGCAGTAATCATAGGCCAGCACGGCCATCCAGGCCGTGCATGCGGAGTCAATGCACCATGTGTCGCCGATGCAGGTGCAGCGGTCGTCGACGCTGTGGGGCAGCATGTATCCGTCATCGATGCCGAGAAACGACCTGGCGTTGTCGCGCATCCTCGGCAGCCATGACTTCAATAGCTCGAAAATGGGTCGTACATGCTCGAAGAGACCGGCCGCCAAACCCGGCGCCAGGCACATCTGGACATTGACGTTGAAATGGTAGTCTCCGGACCACGGGGCGAGACGATCGTCCTCGATCCATGCGCCCTGCAGGCCCGGCGGCACGCCACGGGGGTTGGTGGCGATGATGAAGCTGTGCATGCCGGTGCGGTATATCTCCTCCAGGAGCGGATCGGCGAATACCATCTCCGGCAATGCGGATGCCTGTGCCGACCACCATGACCGGCAGGACGGAAACAACTCCTTCGGGTCAGGGAAAGCGATGTCGGGTCCCTGCCCCGCGGTCTCGGAACGCCAAACCACGCACGACAGGGTTCCTGCACTGCGCCTCAACGCCGCCGCGACCGCGGGATCGTTGGGAAGCGGCTGCAGGAACGAGGAGACATCGCCGGCGGTTGCCCTGGTTGGTTCGGCGAATCCGCGTTCGGCGAGGTTCCGCTGCAGACAGACACCTTTCGCCACGTAGTCGGTTCCGTCGAAGAGATCCCAGGCGGGAAGAATCCTCGCCTCCGCCGGCTCCGGGACTCCCCGTATTACGAAACGCGGGACGCCCGACATGTCGACGGCAAGTTCCATCTTCAGACGATAGCCGTTGTTATCGAACTCGATGTCCAGAATTCCGGAGCTCATATCCAAAGAGCAACGGACAAGGAAATAGCCTTCGGGAAGAGTTAGCTCGACCCTTCCGAGCGGAATCAGAGACGGACGGAATTTCAGATATGGCGGATGGAAAAGATGGAGCATGCCGTCCCAGTCTCCGTCGGCGACCAGACCAGAGACGTTCCCTAGGTTGATCCCGTCGTTCCAGCACAACCCGTCCCTGTGGTCCCATAAATCGGCCAGTCCCATGGTGATCCGGAGATTGCGTCGTTCGCCCCAGACAAGCAACCCCAGCCGGCCGTTGCCGACAGGGGCGCCGCTCTGGATGGTGTGAAGCGGGAAATCCAGCACCGACTTGAAACGGCCATGTGATTTACGAATTGCCATGGATGATTCCTTTGTTATTCAGGTACGTCTATAACTTAATATCTTTCAGTGGTGGTATTCAACCTCTCCGACCATCGGCAGGATTTTTTACACCTAAAGGGAGATTGCACTTCAGATTGTAATCAGCCTTTCCATATCCTTGACAATTTCACGAAAAATACGTCATGCCACCTTTTTGCGCGACTTTTGCGTCTACATCGGTGGACAAATCATGGATATTGATATATTGTTTAGCATGTTCGCCCGCGGCGCAGCGCAATATGTGGTGCAAGCGGAAATCGAGTGAAAAACGTAAATGTCCAAACATCAACATGAGTCGATCAGTCGACTACTCGCAACAAACAAAAGGAGCATTTAGGTTATGAAAAAAGTTGCCATCATTCTTCTCGCGACAGTCGGAATCGTGTTCTCATCGTCTGCCGACAGCGTAACCCGTCTCGTGGACGACACGCTGACCGGCGTACTGTATTGCGACATGCAGCAAATGGTATATGTCGGCAACAAGATGCCATCCAGGGCCGGAGTCAAGGTTCTGGGCAAGGCCGAGGCAAAGGCCGACACCTATACCGTCCTCGCCTTGGTCGCCTTTGGCGACACCTCCATGGAACTCCTGAAACGCAAGGCGTTGCAGAGCTATCCGGAAGCGGACGAGTTGATCGACATCGAAATCGACAGAGATGTATTCTCCGTATTGTTCCTTCTGTACAAGCAAGTTACAGTGACCCTTCGCGGCACGGCAATCAAATACGTGAAGTAAACATTCCCGACGGCACCGCATCGATTTCACTCGCATCCGCGGCTCGCTCGCCAGGTTTGACCACCGGCAAGACCCGAGCGCGGATGCACTTTTTATCAAACCATGGCTGCAGCCGCCACATTTCTGCCGTCTACTGTTTTTTGCAAATTCCGACAAAATGGATTCCACCAGATAAACGCAGCTCATGCAATGCATGTCCGCAACGCCTTTTGGCATCAACGGATGGCGATTCGTGGAATATTCCAAGCGCAGCGTCAATTTGACCTATGCCGGCATGCGCTCAACGTTCAGAAGAACATAATCAACGACAGCGATCACCGGAAGATGAAATATCGTCTGAGATATCGAAAAATTTTATAAATCTAATATTGAATATTAAATTTGCAACACTTATGCACCAATTTTTATTTATAATTTTAACTTTTAATATTATATTGGCGCAAAGTTCAAACGGAGGAAACATCATGATTGCACGTCATATGTCAGACGGAATTCGGGAAGCTGCAATGTATTATCCGGTAGTAGCGGTTACCGGTCCGCGTCAATCAGGCAAAACAACACTCTGCAAGGAATTATTTCCGGATTACGCTTATGCCAACCTTGAAAAACCGGAGGTCCGTCAGTTTGCGTAAGAAGACCCCAATGGTTTTCTAGCGCAATTCAAAACACCTGTGATTCTTGACGAGGCCCAGCGTGTTCCGGATCTGTTTAGTGACATAATGGCACTTGTCGATGAACATAAGCGGATGGGCGAATTTATTCTGATCGGCTCGCAGAACTTCCATCTGCGGCAAGCCATTAGTCAGTCCCTTGCCGGGCGTTGTTTCACGTTTAAACTTCTGTCCATGTCATTTAGGGAATTGAACCGAAAACCCAATCATGACATTTTTGAATTCGGCGTAGAATCCCCGGACATGCCTGGTGTTTTGGGAAACCCATTTGAGCATATCCTTCGCGGTGGATACCCGCCAATTCATGATCGCGGCGTCAAACCAACCGGCTGGTATTCTCAGTACACACAGGATTATCTCGACCGCGACGTGCGTCAGCTGATCAATGTCGGCGACCTTGAAACATTTGAACGATTCCTGCGACTGGTAGCGGGGCGCAGCGGACAAATCCTGAACATGAATTCCCTGGCACAAGATACAGGAACCTCCTCCGTTACAATCAAACGCTGGATATCCCTGTTGGCGGCAAGTTACATTATCTTCCTGTTGAAGCCGCATTCGCGAAACTTCAACAAGCGTCTGGTCAAAACTCCGAAGCTCTATTTCTATGATACCGGTCTGCTATGCTATCTGCTGGGAATTCGGACGTTGAAGAATCTGGACATGCACAGTCAGCGCGGCGCGATCTTTGAAACCTATATCATTTCCGAACTTTACAAATCCAGCTTCAACTCCGGTATCGAACCACCCATGTACTATTGGCGGGATTCCCAGGGACATGAGGTCGACCTCATTATCGAGGATGGAGAAAATCTCCTACCTGTCGAAATCAAATCTGGACAAACGATTTCCGGAAGCATGATGAGCAATCTGGACTATTGGTGCAAACAGAATGGAACGGAGTCGGGGATGTTAATCTACGGAGGAAACGACAACTACAGTCGCAAGGGAATTCAGGTGCGCAGCTGGGCTTCCGTCTAAGTGGATTCCACCAAAATGGATTCCACCAGATAGGCGCAGCTCATGCAGTGCATGTCCGAAACGCCTTTTCGCATCAGCTGGTAGGTTTTCGATTTGTAGAACATTCCAAGCGCGGTGTCAAGTGATATCCCTTCCGTCCTGGCCAGCAGAGCAATGACATCGGCGTATTTCAGCTGAAGGATGTCCGGATCGGCGTTCATGCTTTTTCGCTCCTCACAAAATGAAGATAGCCATCGATGATTTCCTGGGTTTTGAAACAAAGCTGGTGACTTGGTTTCTCATATCGCAGGCGATCAAGGGCCACGTCCTTGGAAATGTATCCCTTGCGGAAAAGTTCGCAGCTGTTGAACACCTTGTCATTGGAAACACCGCCTTGGATTAAGTCGTAATCATCGACGATTTCACCTGCTCTGCAGGCGAAGACGAAATCAAGCCATTCCTCGTCATACGCCGGAAAATCAAGGAATCGGCATTGCCGCATGATTGATTCGTCGAACTCGTAAATGGAAATAATCGCCGGCTTGCCTTCCTGGGCAAAGCGCAAACTCCATTTCTCCGCCTGGTTGCGAAGATTGGTTGTATAAAATCCGGCGCCGAAATCCACATTCCTCCTCGAATGCAGGATATCCGGTTTTTCAATTGCCGCAAAAGAGCCGTGGTAAAGAATCATATTTCGATCCCTTTTTTTTCCAGCAGGGATGTCAGCTCGTCGATGATGTACTCCTTCCCCTGCGTGTGCAATGGCTCGAAACACGGAACGACATAGCTGTTTAGCAAATCGCTCTTGTGCGTCAGGGCGCGATAGACATCGGCGGGATCCTTGGATAGTCTTTCTGCTATGCCTTCGATGCAGAAAACTACGAATTCAAGGACGTCTTCGCTCTCAATGGCCTTGTATTTGATTCTTTCCACAATCCATCCCCTGTATGCCGGCATCTGTTACTTTCATTACTTTAACCACTTCAGACCTCCAAGGCAAGCGGTATCAGCTCTGAAACACCTTGCGTCCGCCGATGAAAGTGCCGATCACGGAAAGCCTGTCCGGTGCGAGTACCGCCATGTCGGCGGCGAGTCCCGGTTCCAGGCTCCCCGTCACCTTGGCGAGCCCCAGCTGTTTCGCCGGATTGAGCGACAACGACCGCGACGCCTCCGATGGCGTGAATCCGAATTTCGTAACCATGTTGAAGAACGCACGGTTCA
>JAKSOH010000063.1 GCA_024405675.1 Victivallaceae bacterium | reverse complement strand
TGCTTGCGTAGCGGTCGGTCAGCGGATTGCAATAGGTGTCAGTATCCATGTCTCCCCCAATGGTTAAAAATCTCCGGAACACGATCCAGCCGTGGAAAACGCACCGGATACGTGCTAGTTTATCGTCAAAACACCGGATATCTTATTTCATAAGATAGACCTGACATGGCGACAATGCAACAAGGGAGAGACCATATGAGAGGTAAAATCGCATTGATGGCGGCTACGGCGGCTTTGCTCGCGGCCTGCGGATGTTCGAATTACAGGCTCCGGAGCGGCTGCTACCACGGCAGCGGACTTTACGACAACTCGTTCGCCTGCGCATATGACGACATGCTATTCATACGCGTGGAGATGCCGGACGACCTGAAGCACTCGGGAAGCACCTGGGACTGGGGTGGCAAGTACAAGATCGAAAAGGAAGGCAACGACAGGGAAATCGTGCTGGACATGGAGAACGACGACATGGCCAGACGCTGGAATTTCTACTTCAAGCTCAAGCAGGACGGAGACGACATCGCCATCACCGACGTCACCCGCAACAAGGTGTTCGTGCTACGGCACGAATCGGTCTACAACCAGCACCGGTCCGTCGAGTTCCGCTAGAACGCCCGAATCACTTCACGCAAAGCAGTTCGTCCCAGTCGGTGGTGTACCGCCGGCTGAGACGATCTCTTTTCATCTTCCATGGTTTGTCCGTTCCCTCGGCAAGAAGCGACATCGCACCGTGTCCGAAACGGCGATTGATGGCATCCAGCGTCTCATACACCCGGTTGTCTAGCTCGTCGGCCGCCGGATTCGAGAAAAAATCCCCCTGCACGGCGTCGGCCGACTCCAGTCCGAAGAGAACCACTCCGGACTTGCGGTACCGCCGGCCTGGCAGAAACATGCGTTCGAGCGAAGAAGACATCTCCGAAAGCATCTCGCCGGTAGATGCGAGCGGCCGGTCGAATACTATTGTCCCGGAACGCATTCCTCCATCCAGCGGGACAGGGGAGAACTCACGGCAATATTCCATGTAGACATTCACTCCGGCCGCGGTCTTGCCGGCGGCGCGCAACCTTGTCGCCGCCGATGCGAGATAAGTGGCGACTGATTCGCGCATCGACGCATAGTCGGTTATCGGAGTTCCGAACGACCGGGAACAGGCGATGCTGTGCCGCGGCTCGTCGAAATCGCCATGCGAGAGCATGGGTTCCCCGCGCAATTCCGAGGCGATGCGCCGGACGACGATTCCGAAACGTTCATCGATGATATCCAAATCGAATCCGGCGAGCTCCGCCGCGTTGCGGATACCCATGCGGACCAGCTGGGGCGCAAGCCGATGGCCTACGCCCCAAACATCGGCTATGGGAACCTGACAAAGCAGCCCGGTTGGGTCGTTGGGAAGAACGAACACCCCGCTCCGCGATTTCTTGGCGATGTGATTGGCGATCTTGGCCAGTGTCTTGGTCGGGGCGAATCCGATGCCGCAGGGTATGCCGACGCAGCGGAGCACCGCCGAACGCATGCGCATCCCGTACGAGTAGTAGTCCGCGTCATGCCCCAGGTCCACGGACACGAAGGCCTCGTCGACGGAATACTGGTCGACGTCAGGCGAGAAGTCGCGCAGCATCTCCATCACCCGGCGCGACAAATCGCCGTAAAGCTCGTAGTTGCCGGAAAGCAGGACGATGCCACCGCGCTCGGCCTGGTCGCGCAGCTTGAAGAACGGAGTGCCCATCGGGATGCCGAGGGCCTTGAATTCATTGGAACGGCTGATGCAACAGCCGTCGTTGTTACTGAGAACGGCGACCGGCCTGCCCTCGAGACGCGGGTCGAACGCGCGTTCGCAAGACACGAAGAAGTTGTTTCCGTCGACGAGCGCAAACATCTCAGGACAGCTTGATGAACCGGTGTATGCAGGCGGTCACGACGCCGAAGACGCGGAGTTCCCTGCCCTCGCCGAAAGTCATCGGCTTGTAGGCGGGATTGGCTGGTTCCAGCCGGACGGCCCCGTCGCCGTTGCGGAAACGCTTCACGGTGAATTCGCCGTCGACGCAGGCCACCACGACCGCCCCGTCGAACGGGTCCAGACTGCGGTCGACGACCAGGATGTCCCCTGGACGGATGCCGGCGCCGATCATGGAATCTCCCTCGCAACGCACGAAGTAGGTCGCGGCCGGCTTGCGGACCAGCAGCCGGTTCAGGTCCAGCGGAGAATCCACGTCCGTCCCGGCCGGAGCGGGGAAACCGCAGCTCACGGGTGAACTCATCAGCGGCGGAACGCCGAGATCGTCGAGAGAAAATCCTTCGTCCATGTCAAAACTCCGTCAGCGATCGTCCCGGCCGCTCAACCAATCCATCAGCAAACACCACCCCATAACGGCAATCACTATCTGGCACAGGACCCACAAAATCTTGAAGATGACAACGACGACGGTGCAGATTCCGCCGAGGATCATTCCGAGCACACTGCCGTTAGACGACGACGCCGGGGGATCATCCAGCCGGGGCAACTGCATGCCGCCACCTGATGCCGCAGGAGAAGAACTATAGCAAACACAACTCTTGCAGCACTTCCTGCATCGGCAGACACGCCCCTTCTTGCAAACTTCACCCCTGTGCGCGGCCATGTGTATTCATAACTCCTATTATGCGAAACCAACCACCGTTAATATCGTGCGTTTGCCATCGTTTTTCCATGGAGGGACATTCGTTTCGCGGCGGTATTATCGGGCATACCAGAAGCGCGGCAAAAGGACCACGAACACGGTAAAGAGCTCCAATCGTCCGGCGATCATCACGAACGACAGCAGCAGCTTCGCCGCCGGCGGGAAAAAGCCCCAGGTGCATGCCGGGGAGATTTTTCCAAGCCCCGGACCGACATTGCTGATCGCGGACACCGATGCGCTGAGCGCCGTCTCAAGGTCGATCTGCATAAAGGAAAGAATCAAAGTGCTCGCCAATATCGTCACGGTGTAAACCACCATGAAAGCCATCGCCTGGGCGACGACCGGCATTTTCAGGCTTTTTCCGCCGAGACGGATATCCGGCACCATATGCGGGAATATGCGGCGGCGCAACTCGCAGATGCATTGCTTTACCATCAATTCCAGACGCACGAATTTGAAACCGCCTGCGGTCGAACCGGCGCAACCGCCGAAAACCATCAGCAATAGGATAATCATGGACACCCCCTTCAGATTCCACCCGACATAGTCGGAAGTAGCGAAACCGGTCGTACTCATGATGGAAGCCACCTGGAATGCGGCGGTGCGCAACGCGGTCTCGAAATCCACGTCGACTTCCCTTACTCCAAGCATGTTCAACTTGGAAAAATGGATGACAATCATGGAGGCGAACAACAGTGAACAGGCGACAGCCGTCCGCACAAACGCTCGGAACTCGCTGTCCTTGAACGGATTCTCGCGCTTCATAAACAACCTGATTGCCAGCATGAAATTGCAAGCGCTGGCCAGCATGAAAAACGTCGCAGCCCACTCAAGTTTTGAATTCTCAAAGTATGCGAAACTATTCGAGTGCGTGGAAAATCCACCAGTCGCGATGGTCGCCAACGCATGGCAGACGGCATCGAACCAGTCCATTCCGAACAGCCAATATGTGCCACACGCCACAGCTGTCAACCCAATGTAAAAGAACATCAATATCATTGTCGTGTCGCGAATACGCGGAGTCAGCTGGTCTCCGGTGTTTTTAATGCCGGGAACCTCCGCATCATAGAGCGGCTTTCCGCCGCCTAGAATCGGAAATATCATCATTACGAATGACACGAAGCCGATGCCTCCGATCCAGTTGAGCAGGCTGCGCCAAAAAAGCAATGATTTGGAAAGTCCTTCCAAGCCATTGTTCAAAACACCTCCACCACGCAAACGCATCTCCGATTCTACAACACTCGCTCCGGTCGTGCTTAATCCGGAAGCGCTTTCGAAAATTGCATCGGCAAAAGTAAAACGGGCTTCGACAAAAAACGGCAATGCACCGAGCAAAACTGCGATACACCAGGCAAGGAACACGCTAAGAAATCCCTCACGAAGACTTATGTTGAAATGCAAAGGCCTACGAACCCCAGACATGAGGATTCCGCATGCGCCGGCCAGTGTTCCTCCAATCGAAACAAATACGAATGTCCTGATTGATTGACTAGGGTCTGCAAAACATGTTCCTCCCAGAATCGTCGTCAGCATCATTGCGAACGAAATCACCAAGACGTGCAAGGACACGAGACCCATTACATTCTTCCAATTCATGTCGATGCCCTCAGATCATTTTGCTGAATTTTTCAATTGTCTCCGGCTTTGCAATTGCATAGAGAAAGTCTCCAGACTTCAGCTCCAAATCGCCATTGGACGGATGAACGCCGTCATCCCGCACAATCAATGCGATCTGCAACTGCGGCGGAAACTTGCACTCGCGGAGACACTTCCCGACAAAAGAATCAGAACCATCGGTCAGCTGGAATTCCCCAAGTCTGGCTCCGGCGTCATTAAGTTCTCTTGGCAACAAACAGTATGGTCCTTCATCGAGCATCTGGAACACCCTGCTCGCGAGAATCTGAGTCGAATTGATTCGGCAGCCCATCTGATCGATGACGGGCAGGATATCGATGTATTCGTTTTTGCTAGTCAAGGCAATTACCTTCTTCGCACCGTATTTCTTCGCAAGCAAGCAGGAAATGATGTTCACCTCGTCATGCCTGTCGAGCGCGATGAATACATCGCAACCATTGATGCAGGCCTCGTTCATTATCTCGGTGTCCCTGACGTCACCACTCAACGTTATTACTCCTTCCGGCACCTCGATCGCCTGCTTGCTCATCTCCTGGTTACTGCAGATGAGCTTCAGATCGCATTTGCGCTTCCGCAATCGCTTCATCAACTCTTCGCTGACTTTCGACGCACCGGCGACCACCACATTCGAAATCGGCTTCGATCCTTCATTGAAAAGCCAGTTGACAAATCTGCGGGCATCGTTCGCCATGCCGGCCACGTAGATTCGATCCCCCGTTTTCAGCTGGGTGTCTCCATCTGGAACTATCAGCTCGCCGTCCCGCACGACCGCCGCGATGCGCATGTTATTCAACTTGCCCGCAAGGTCCTTGAGCTTATAGCCGGTGATTTCCGAATTGATCGGCATTTTGTTGATTACGACAATTTTCGCGTCTTTGTGACGCAAAGGGATGTAATTCACCAGCACCTCGTTCTCCAGCACGTAGTCTATCGCGTCGACCGTTTCCGTGACGGAATAAAGCACTTCGTCTATTCCGAAATCTTTGGGGTACAGTCCATTGGCCTCGGGGAACATGTTGTCTTTATCGGAAAAGATTCGGCAAATAGTCCTTTTGATTCCAAGCTTCTTGGCGATGTGACAAGCCAGCGCATTGGTATCTTCGTTTCCGGAAAGGGCGAGCAGCAAATCCGCATTCTCCGCCCCTGCCTCCTTCAATTTTCTCACGCTGGCGCCGTCTCCGATTACTGGCAATGCTTCTATTGTCTCATCGATCTCGGATTTTATGTCAACAAGGATCACTTCATGTTTTCGATCGGCACTGAGTTTCTTGCCGATATACCTTCCCAGTTCACCCGCTCCTAAGATTATCACTTTCATTGAAAATTCCCTTGTGTTATGGAAAGAACACACTTCCGCATGAAATATTGTGTTGACAACCGGTCCTTTCCACATGTTCGCGGAGAACCATCTGCATCTGCAAGCGGAGACAAAAAATGGTCGGGATAGAGGGATTCGAACCCTCGACCTACTGCTCCCAAAGCAGTCGCGCTAACCAGACTGCGCTACATCCCGACATACCCGGCGTCCGGACGCCTGAACATCCCGGACCGCCATTCGTGTAATATATAGTCCAAGGCCGTTTTTTCAACGTCGTCCGAAACGTTTCTCCAGTTCGCGCCGCCCTATCACGACCATAGTCGGCCGGCCATGTGGACAAAGCGTCCCCTGTCGGCAGGCCCTGAGTTCCCCAAGCAATATCCTCGCCTGCTCCAACGTCAGTTCGTCATGAGCCTTGACCGCAGCCCTGCAAGCGGCCCTGGCTGCGAGTTCCGGACGAACCAATCCGCCCTGCTCCGGATTGTCCACCAACTCCTGGAGAAAATCGTCGAAGAACTCCTCCAGCGTGCATTTCATTCCGGAGAAGTTGTCGGGAAGCGCATTGACCATCACAGAATCCCTTCCCATGCGCTCGAACGAGAACCCAAGGTCCTCAAACATCTTCTGGTTCCGGCAGAGCAGTTCCAATTTGGAGAACGGCAGAGTCACAACCTGCCCCAGGAGCAACTGCTGCGATCCGGCGGCACCTCTGCTCATCTTATCCATGATCCGCTCGAACATCACCCGCTCATGGGCGGCGTGCTGATCGACGACCACCAAATCGCTTCCGCATGAGCAAAGCAGATATGTCCGGTCCAGTATCCCGATGACATTCTCCGGCCACTGTCCCGAGAACGCCGGCGCCTCCGGCGTGTTGCGCGAAGCGAATGGCGCCGAAGTCTCGTCGCCGACGGGAACCACCGGTTCCACCGGCGCTTCAGATTTCCGGTCCAGACCAAGGTCGGGAGTCGTTCCCTGCGGCGCCTTGTAAAACACCTTGGCGGCGGCCATGATCTGTTCCAGCCCGACGTCGCCGAAAAGTCCGTCCGGTTGCGATGTTCTTCCATCCGGCGAACCGGTCTGATCCCGTCCAACGGCCGCCTGGCCGCCGGTAATCGCCCGGGTGACGGCCAGGGCGACCGCCCGCGCCACGCGATTGTCGTTTCTGAACCTTACCTCGCGCTTGGCTGGATGAACGTTTATGTCGAACTCCTCCGGAGGCATCTCCAGAAACACCAGCGCGGGTGGATACTTACCGGACTCCATCTGTATAGTGCCGTAACCATCGCGTATGCCGCGCCATACAGGCTGGGCGTCGACCGGACGGCCGTTCAGATAAACCCGTTGTTCCTTGCGCGACGGACGGGTGAAACCAGGCGCCGCCACGAAACCAACCACCTTGATGTCGCCGTCATTGCAATCCAGTTCGCGCATGTTCGCAACGTAATTGCGTCCGAAAAACTCCCGGACTCTTGCGTCCAACGGAGAATGCGCGGCGCAGTTGAATACCGTCCTTCCATCCGACACCAGCCTAAACCCGACGTCGCAGTTGCCGATGGCCAAAGCCATGAGACATTCCTCGATATGCCCTTCCTCCGTGGCCGGAGAACGCAAAAACTTTTTCCTTGCCGGCACGTTGTGGAACAGGTCGCGAACCTCGACGCAGGTTCCCTTGGCGACTCCGCATGGGGCCGTGCTTATTCTGCCGTTCTCCGATTTAACCTCTATTCCGCGGCCTTCCGCAGTCCGGGTCCTTATGGTAACCGCAGCCACCGCGGCTATCGAAGGAATGGCCTCGCCTCGGAATCCCATGGTGGTGATTCCGGAGATGTCGTCGCCGTCGAACAACTTGCTGGTGCCGTGCTGTTCGAAACAAAGCTTCGCGTCGTCCTCGTCCATGCCGCACCCGTTGTCCAGCACGGATATCAGCCTGGTTCCGGCTTTCTCGACCGTGACGGTGATCAACGTCGCCCCCGCGTCGATCGAGTTCTCGACCAGTTCCTTGACAACGGACGACGGACGTTCCACCACTTCCCCTGCGGCGATCCGGTTGCTGAGTTCCGGCGGCATCACCCTGATTACGCCCATAACTAGCGGTCCTCCTCCACCTCTACGAGATGGCAACGGCAACTGATGCAGTCTCCATGCTTCTCATCGGGAACAACGTCACGGCATCTCGCCCTTCTCTCTTCATCCAGTTCGGCCACCATAGCGCAACGATCGAAAAACCGGCATCCGCGTCCGAACTTGTCTGCAGAAGGAACCATTCCGGGAATCGACGTAAGCCGGTCGACCTTGGCTCCCAGCCGCGGCACCGCAGCTACCAGCGCCCTGGTGTAGGGATGAATCGGGGAATCTATGACATGGCGGGTCGGACCGCATTCCACGATGTCCCCCGCGTACATCACCGCCACCCGGTCCGCGATACGGGAGACCACGCTCAGGTTGTGCGTTACGATGAGTACCGACATTCCGCTGCGACTCCGGAGATAGGAGAGCAGTTCCAGTATTTGCGCCTGGATGGTCACGTCCAGCGCCGTAGTTGGTTCGTCCGCGATCAGGAGCTGCGGGCATCCGGCCAGTGCCATGGCAATCATGGCGCGTTGCTGCATCCCGCCGGAAAGTTCATGTGGAAACGCCTTCATTCTCCTCTCTGGATCCGGTATCCCGACCTCGCCGAGACGCCTCACCCCTGCGGCGGGCCGCCGCAGATCGCCAGGCCGGTGGCGGCCTTGCAGCATGCGGATCCGCCGATCGGTGGCATCAACCCGCCTGATCGGCA
>JAKSOH010000062.1 GCA_024405675.1 Victivallaceae bacterium | reverse complement strand
CTCCGGCGTGTCGCGGACGGCGTCCACGTCCAGGGCGCCGACGATCCGGTCGGCCCGGCGGAAGACGTCGAGCACGCGTTTCGCGCCTTCGGCGCTGAGGACGCCGGAATCGGCGGCGCGGTTGGCGGCGTGCATGAGGTCGTAGAGCGCGGCCATCGCCGCGGCGGTGTTGAGATCGTCGGCCAGCGCCGCGGAAAACGCGTCGAGGCACTTCTCGGCGTCGGCGGAGATTTCGGAGCCGTCGCCTGCGGCGGTTACGGAGCGCATGCGGTCGAAGAGCTCGCCGTATTTCGCGAGCGACTCCCTCGCCTGGGCGAGCGCGTCGAAAGTGAAGTTGAGCTTGCGGCGGTAGTGGATGCCGAGGAGGACCATGCGGATCTCGCGGCCCTGCCAGCCCTTGTCCAGCAGGTCGCGCAGCGTGAAGAAGTTGCCGAGGCTCTTGGACATCTTCTCGCCGTTGACCATCAGGTGCTCGCAATGCAGCCAGTAGTTGACCCAGTGTCCGCCGAACGCGGCCTCGCTCTGGGCGATCTCGTCCTCATGGTGCGGGAACATGTTGTCAATGCCGCCGGTGTGGATGTCAAAGGCGGTGCCGAGATAGCGGCTCGACATGGCGCTGCACTCGATGTGCCATCCCGGACGCCCCTTCCCCCACGGGCTGTCCCAGGCCACGTCGCCGTCCTTCTCGTCCCAGGCCTTCCACAGCGCGAAGTCGGCGACGGAATCCTTGGCGTATTCGTCTGTGGAGATGCGAACGCCGGCGCGCTGGTTGTCGCGGTCGATCCGGGCCAGCTTGCCGTAGTCCGGGAACTTGGCGATCGAGAAGTAGACGCAGCCGTCGTCGGCATGGTAGGCGTAGCCGCGGTCCATGAGACGCTGGATGAGGGAGATCATGTCGGCGATGTGATCGGTGGCCGCCGGGTAGACGGTCGCCGGCTCGATGTTGAGCGTCTTGATGTCCTCGAAGAAGGCGTCCTTGTAGCGGCGGGTGAAGTCGCGCAGCGCGAGGCCGGCGGCGCGGGAATCGCGGATGGTCTTGTCGTCGACGTCGGTCAGGTTCATCACGTGCCGGACGTCATATCCGAAGAACTCGAGCGTGCGGCGCAGGATGTCCTCGAATACGTAGGCGCGGAAATTGCCGATGTGGGCGAAGTTGTAGACCGTGGGGCCGCAGGTGTACATCCCGACCTTGCCGGGGGTCCTGGGCTCGAACGGCATCACGCGCCGTTCCATGGTGTTGAAGAAACTGAGTTTATGCTCCATGATGCCGTCTCCAAAAGTGAAACCGAATCCGATGCGGCGAAGCGCCGCCTTTCCCATATTATGAATATAATCTATACGATTATGACGGGTATTTCAAAAGAAGCCGCGGTGCCGTCGTGCGGTTGATTTAACCGCGAACCGACACTATATTAGCAAAACGTAGCGGAGAGATGGCTGAGTGGTCGAAGGCGGCGGTCTCGAAAATCGTTATACACGTATGTGTATCGAGGGTTCGAATCCCTCTCTCTCCGCCAGTCTTCCCGCTTCCAATGGACGTCCGTCCTTTCCTGTTTCGATTTCGCGATTGAACGCAGCCACGCTTTCGCCATGGGGAAACCGGCCTTCTGCCGCGCCAGCGGCCAATGTACGCGGATCACATCATCGACGATGTTCTGCGGAAATTGACTATCGAGATTCCGTCGACGGACTGTTCCTCCTCGCCTGCATAGATAACGGCGCCTTTGCCGGATCTGTCGGTCCATTTCCGGAACTTGCGGATGTGCTTGTCAAAGTCCGGATGCCATGTTCTGGACGACTTGATCTCCATCGGATGCAGTTTTTGTCCCGAGGCGAGCAAAAGGTCGATTTCCGTCCCGTTGGAATCGCGGAAGAAATAGAGATTCGACTGCTTGCCGGCATTGAACCTCGCCTTGATGGCTTCCGCCACCACCATGTTTTCGAAAAGGTTTCCCATCAGCGGATCCCTCGCCGCCATCTCCGGCGTCTCTATGCCCAGCAAATACGCGGCGAGTCCGACGTCATGGAAGTATATCTTGGGACTTTTCGTCAGACGTTTCCCGAAATTCTCGTAATACGGTTGTAGACGAAACACGATGTAGCTCGCCTCCAGGATTGACAGCCACCCTTCCAATGTGCCGGTGGAGATTCCGATTTCGTTGGAAAGGCTGCTGAAATTCAGCAATTGTCCTATGCGTCCGGCCAGCAGTTTGATGAAGAGTTCAAAGGAGTCGAGGTTGCGGATGTTGGCAAGTTGCCTGGCATCCCGTTCTACATATGTCATGTAGTAGTTTCTGTAGAAACGGGTCGGGTCCATCTTTTCGCTGTAAAGTTGCGGCATGAATCCCTTGAAAAGAAGATCGTCGCGGTCTGTGGCGAATCCGGCTCCAGCAAGTTCCTCGATGGAAAGCGGCAACAATTCGAGGATCGCCGTTCTTCCTGCCAGCGACTGGCAGATGCATGACTTCAGGGCTGGTTGATGGCTTCCGGTCAATATGTATTGCCCTTTGTTGTCATTGCCATCGGCGAGAACCTGAATGGTGCTGAGCAATTCGGGGAAGCGTTGTATTTCGTCTACTATCAAGGGGGCCGAGTTGCGTTTCATGAAATCACGTGGGTCGCGTTCCGCCAATCTCCTGACCACGGGATCCTCCAGATTGACGTAGTGGTAATCTGGAAACTGCATCTTCGCCAACGTGGTCTTCCCCGACTGCCTTGGACCGGTGATGGTGACGATCTTGTATTCCCTTGCCAACAGGGACAATTCAGTTTGGATTTTTCTTGCAATCATTTTCAATTCTCCTATTTCGCGATGATAAGATGACTTATTTTATGCATTTTTGCAAGTAAGGTTTGTGTTTTGCATAAAACATCCATTGCCGGCATCGGCCGTCACCTGCCGGAAAGGACAATGCCATGGGATGTACGACGATCCCCCCCCTGATTGAAGTTTCCGTGGAAACGCATGACGGGAAGCGGAAGGCCGCCAACGATGCGGTTATGGCGTGATTTTTCAAATGCCAAGAAGGCGATATTAAAAATTTTTTCCGGTTTCGGAAAAAGTTTAAAGTATTTATGGTGGAGTTTTTTTCAAAACATTGGAATCCAGCGCGCCGGAGCAATCGCCATTTGCCGCCGGCGTCGCAGGAAGACTCCTTTGGATTTATCGTACCTGCCATCGCGTATCCCACGGCAAGCGGATTCATTCGGCGGTACGCCAGGAGTCTGTCGACGGTTTCGAGATAATTCGAATCCCTGCATTACCTTTCCAGCCGGTCTCCGAAATCTTCCCCCGGGCTCCCTTCCAAAAGGAATTTCCACGCCGGGACGATTCCCGTGCCGGCCGGCATGCCGCCGATCTGGAAATATTTCTCCAGACCGTTCCTGAGTTTCGCCTTCGACGAACCGCCGAATCCGACCGGAAGGGTCTTGAAATAACCGTAATGGATCAGGAACTCGCCGAAGGAAAGCGGCAGGACTTCGACTTCCACCGAGCGGCCGCGCATGGCCGTGGCGACCTCCTTCGACAGCAACCTGGCCGAAGAGCCGGACATGTAGACCTGGACGTTCGGCGTGTCCGTCATTCTCCTGGCGAACGACTCCCAGCCGGGCACGTTCTGTATTTCGTCGAAGAAAAAGTAACAGGTTCGCTTCCGGTTGGCTGGAAACATCTGGTAATAGACGTCGGCGACATATCTGAGGTCCGGGGGAGTCATCCCGGTAAGCCGGGCGTCCTCGAAATTCAAATAGAGCATCCGATCCCTCGGACCCCCGGCCCCCATCAGATCGAGCATGCGCTGGAACAGCAGGAACGTCTTTCCCGTCCGCCGCATGCCCAGCACCACGGTCGCACAACGCGGCAGTTCCGGAATGACCTGGCGGCGCCTCGTCATTCCGGGAAGGTCGTTGTCGTAGAAGTCCCCGTAAAGCTCCCTGAGCGTATTTTCCAAAAGTTGCCTTTGCATGACTTGCCTCCATCTTGCAACCAACCTGGCATCGGAACCGCCATTTGTCAAAACTGGCAGTCGGCGGCCGCCACTTTTGGAAAATCTACTTCTCGAGAGGACGTTGGTTGCAATTGGATCCGTTGTACCAGTCCTCGAGTTTCGCGTTGAACTCGCGGCGCGGCAGGCCGCTCCATTCGGCGATGCTTTCGGTCATGTCGGCGATTTCGATGCGCACCTTTCTGCGCCGGTGCGGAACCAGAAGAAGCAGCCCCCAGATTCCCAGGGCCTTGAGCAGCGTCGCGGCGAACGGCGGCGACGACCGGCGGCCGAACCTGCTCCACATGCTTCCCCAGAGTCCAGAGGTACGCACCATGAGTACCCTGGTTCCCTTCGGCAAGGCCGAACACACGTCGTATCCAAGGCTCCGGTTGCCGATGGATTCGGTTCCGTCGGTCGTGATATGCCCCGAGGGATAGAAGAGAACGCAATCGCCCCGCCCCAGCGCCTCGGTCACCTTTCCCGCGAGTCCGCGCGCGACTTCGACGCTCGACCGGTCGCGGTGGATGGAAAGGTCCGGAACCCCGATGGCGCCGAGCAAGCCGAGCACGTGCGTGAAAAAACGGTTGATATGGAAGAAATCCCCACCCACCAGCGGCCGTACGCGGGTCCGCCAGAATTCCGCATGGAGTATGAGCGGATCGACCAGGGCCACGTGGTTCGGCATGACCAGCCGGCCGTTGCCCTCCTCGAGCAATTCGAGTCCGGTGGTCTCGATGTCGTAGCGGACGGCAAGCGCCAGGCGCCCCATCCGGCAAAGACAACCGCGGTGCAGGAAGACGAAGAGCAGCGACGACACCAGCAGGACTGCGCCGGCGACCGTCATGAAGGCCGATACGCCGAAGAGCACGCCGCAGAGCATGAAGGTGGCCGAGGCCAGCAGTATGAAGAGGAAGCTCGTCTGGTTGAGATACGAGAGCACGATATTGAGCCGCGGTCCCCTGACCATGCGCTGGATCTCGATATTGAACGGCAGCTTGAAAAACCCGAGGGAAAACGCCAGCAAGGTGAGCGCCGCCGTGAACGGGACGGCGCCGAGCGTTCCCGAACCCATCAGAAAGAGCATGATGGCGCAGAATCCGCCGATGAACGGAATCAGCACCAGCAGATTGCGCTTTCTCGCCACGATTCCAGCGATCACGTTGCCGAGCGTGATGCCGATGGCGGCCACGGCCAGCATGACGCCGGTATGGAACGACGAGAGTCCCAGCACCCCCTTGCCGTACTGCAGCAGTCCCATCTGCATGGTCGCCGCCGCCCACCAGAAGATTCCGGCGTAGACGATCATGACATCGAGTCCCCTGGTTTTCGAAACCTCGCGGTGCATGTCGAAAAGGAACCGGACGGGATTGATCGTGATGTCGTCGACGAGCCGGGTTTCCCCGGCCCGGATGAAATGGCCGGCGGCCACGCCAGACACCGCCAGGGCGAACAGACAGACGTAGTGCGCCGGCGGCTGGGTCCTGTCCACGATCACCGATGCGAGAACGGTACCGGCGAGCATAGCCGCGAACGACACTCCCTCCATTCCGCCGAGCCCGGTAGGAAGACGTTCGACGCCGCCGATATCGCGGATCAGCGCGTACTTGGCCGGCGAGAAAAGCGCGCTCTGCAGCCCCATCAGAAAGACGGAGAAAACCAGCAACGGGACCGAACGGAACGCGAATCCGGCCACAGCGACCGCCATGATGGGTATCTCGGCGTATTTGGCCGCGAGGACAATCGACACCTTGCTGAACCATCCGGTCATCCTTCCCGCGAGCGGAGAGAAGAACACGTATGGAAGCACCAGCATGCCGGCGGTGACACCGAGCCAGACTGACACCGTCTTCGGGTCGGATATCCATCCGGTGACGGCGAACATGGCGAGCGTCTTGAGGAAGTTGTCGTTCATCACGCCCCGGAAATTCGTCGTGTACAATGCACTGAAACTGCCGTGTCGATTTGTCATTCGCCGTCCTCTCCTATGCGCGGGGACTTTCCAAAAGCCGTCGCCCGCGGTATATTCTTCCGGTATAAGTTATATTGAACAAGTCCGGCAATCAAGGGAGCGCGCCATGACAAGACACGTCGTAATGTGGAAACTCAAGAGTTCAATCGCACCGGGAGAAAAGCCGGCGATACTCGCGGGAATACGCGAAGGACTGGAGTCGCTCTCCGGACGCATTCCGGGGCTCGTCTCCATCAAGGTCCACTTCCCGGGCGTCAACAATTCCAGCGCGGACGCGATGCTGGAAACCGTATTCACCGCCGCCGCGGCGGCCGCCGCCTACCGGAAGAATCCGCTGCACGTCGCCGTTGCAGAAAGCCGGGTCCGCCCCTTCGTGGAATCCCGGCTCGGATTCGACTTCGAGGAATAAGCGAAAGGCGCCGGCCCGGAACGCTCCGGAAACCGACGCCCCGTATTCTTGGAAGAACCGCCTATTCGGCCGACTTCTGCGGTCTCATCTGCGGGAACAACACGACGTCGCGGATGGATTCCGCGCCGGTGAGAATCATCACCAGACGGTCGATGCCGACTCCCATTCCACCGGCCGGAGGCATGCCGTGTTCCAGTGCCACGAGAAAGTCCTCGTCGACCTTGTCGGAAACCAGGTCGCCCTCGGCGCGGGTACGCTCGAACTGCTCCATAAAACGCTTGCGCTGGATGATCGGATTGTTAAGTTCGCTATACGCCGGAGCCACCTCGACGCCGTTGATGCCGAGCTCGAATACATCCACCAGATTCGGATCGTCGTCGCAGGGATTGGCCAGCGGCAGCAATTCCGCAGGAAGCCGCGTGACGAAGGTCGGCTGGATGTTGTTGGGCTCGACCATCTTCTCGTATAGTTCGTTGGTGACATCGAGATCGCTCATGCCGTCCGGGATGTCCAGCCCCATCGCCCGTCCGCGCTCGACGCGCTGGGCCGGGGTGATGTCGAACCAGTCGGCTCCGCCCTTCTCGCAGACGAGGTCGTGGTAAGTCGCGCGGCGGAACGGAGGCGTGAGGTCAATGATCTTGCCGTTGCCGTGGTCGATCTTCAAGGTTCCGACGACCTTCATGGCGACGGTTGTGATCATGGTCTCCACCAGTTCCATCATGGCGTTGCAGTCGCCGTAGGCCTGGTAGATCTCGAGCATGGTGAATTCGGGGTTGTGCCGACGGTCCATGCCTTCGTTGCGGAAACTGCGGTTGAGCTCGAAGACGCGCTCGAATCCACCGACGAGGAGCCGCTTCAGATATAGCTCCGGGGCGATGCGCATGAACATGTCGACGTCGAGCGCCTCGAAGTGGGTCCTGAACGGAGTCGCGCTGGCGCCGCCCGGGATGTTCTGCAGCATCGGCGTCTCGACCTCGAGGAATCCGCGTTCCTCGAGGAAGCGACGGACTTCGCGGATGATGGCGATGCGCTGCTTGAATACCTTCATTACATCCGGAGTGGAGATGAGGTCGAGATACCTCTGGCGGTAGCGTTGTTCGACGTCGACCAGCCCGTGGAACTTCTCTGGAAGCGGACGGAGCGCCTTGGAAAGCAAGGTGCACTTCGCGATGCGGATGGTGAGTTCGCCCATCCTGGTGACGAAGAGCGTTCCGTCTATGCCGAGGATGTCGCCGATGTCGATCTTCTTGAAGAAGTCGAACTCGGCGTCGCCGAGATCGGACTTTCCCGCGAAGAGCTGGATCCGTCCGGAGCTGTCGCGCAGATCGGCGAAAATCGACTTGCCCATGCCGCGCTTGGCGACGAGACGTCCGGCCACGCGGACCTGCGGGCCGGCCTGGCCCTCCTCCTTGGGAAGTTCGAGCTTCCTCACCTCTTCGATCATCGAAACATCGGGGAATCCGGCTCCATACGGCTTGATGCCCGCGGCCTGGAGTTCCGCCACCTTGGCCTTGCGCTGCTCGACGATGTCGTCAACGCCGGCCGCCGGGGTTCTTGTCTCTTCCTCGCCCATCTTGACATTCTCCATGTTGTACAAATTCACCACGTTATGATAAAAGCATTCTTTAAGATATCATTTTCTATGGTCCGTTTCAAAGCGCCTCGTCTTGCGGTAGATGGGAAAAGCGGGGACGCCCCGCCATATCGAACCATATCCAAGGCAAGCGCCTCGGTCGGAATCCTCCATGAAACGGCCGATCAGGGAAAAGCCGCCTTGAATCCCGAAATCATCATCTGGACGGCGATGGCCGCCGTGATCAATCCGGCGAACCGGATCAGCGGTCCCGTCATGTGCAGTTTCTTCAGCAGCCGGTTTATCCGCCAGGAGAACACCATGAGAACGAAGTTGATGGCAATCGCCGAGGCAAGCGCCGCGAGCATCACCGGCAGTCCGGTCTCTGCGCTCATCGTTATCGTGGCGGCGAGCATGCCGGGGCCGGCGATCAGCGGGGTCGCCAGCGGAACGATGGAGACATCGAAGAGGGTCTGGCGGACATTCGATCCGCCGACGGAGAAAATCCCCTCGCGAACGGCGGTCCAGCCGATCATGAACACCACCGCGCCACCGGTGATTTGCAGCGAATAGAGAT
>JAKSOH010000061.1 GCA_024405675.1 Victivallaceae bacterium | reverse complement strand
CGGAGACGTGGTCCATGTCGACGGCAAGGTGGATCCGGTAGCCGACCTGGAGGTAATCTTTACCGAACTCCTGCTGGCGGATCTTGACATAATGGAAAAAAGGCGCGATCACGCGCACAAGCTCGCGCGTTCCAACGATCCGGATGCGAAGTTCGAATACGAGCTGGTGAAAGACATCGCTTCGCAACTGGCGGAAGGCAAGGTTCCCGTGTACGACAAGGAAGACGAACATACGCGTTCGGTGATCTCGGGGATGGGGCTCTTGACCGTGAAGCCGGCGTTTGTCTGTGCCAATGTCAGTGACGACCGCATGGCGGATTTCGGGACATTGCCCGACGAAAAGCGTCTTCTGGATTTTGCTGCGGAACGCGGTTTCGAGGTGATTCCGGTTTGTGCGAAGCTCGAGGACGAACTTGGCAAGCTGGATGCCGAGGACGCGCGCATGTTCATGTCCGACATGGGAATGTCCGCATCGGGTCTGGACCGCGTGGTCAAGACCGGGTATCGGCTGCTGGACTACATAACGTTCTTCACCGCCGGCCCCATGGAGTCCAGGGCCTGGACCGTGGTCAACGGCTCCACCGCTCCGACGGCTGCCGGGAAAATCCACACCGACATGTGCCGCGGGTTCATTCGAATGGAAACGGTGTCATATGATGACATGGTTTCATGCGGAGGGTGGAACGCGGCGCAGACCGCTGGAAAACTGCGCATAGAAGGAAAGGACTATGTGGTACAGGACGGCGATGTGATTCACGTGAGGTTCTCCGTTTAGCCGTTAAATGCCGTTTAACGTTTGAAAAAGCCGTAGAAACCTCGGTTTTTTAGCGTTTTTCTTCCGTTAAATGCGGTTTTTGAAATAAAAAGCCGATTTTTTGTGTCGAATTCGCTTGATTAATGCGGTTCGGCACATTATTTTATTTAAATCTGTTGTGTGGTGGGTATTGTTTCCATCGTGTTTGGTGTCATGATGCAGATGCCGGAAGCGCATGGAAACGAAACCGTTAAAGGGCATGAATACTGCGGTCGCTCATGACCGCCGATGCCGGGCCGGCCGTCCGAATGGCGTGCGAAACCTTTTGGAAAACGGGCGACCCGACGGGGAAGTCGGCGGAAAATGTTCGAAGCGGTTGTATGTCAAAATGAGGAAAGCGATTATGGAAGTAAGAGCATTGACAAAAAATGTGCGCATTTCCCCGGAGAAGGCGAGACAGGTTTCCCGCCTGATACAGGGAAAGAGCGCGGTCGAGGCGCTTGCGATCGTCGAGCTGAGCCCCAGAAAGGCCGCTGCTCTCATCGGCAAGACGCTGCGTTCGGCCGTCGCGAATGCGGAGAACAACAACGATGTCGACCGCAAGGTCCTGGTTGTGAAGGCTGCGCTCGTGAGCCCCGGTCCGATCATCAAGAGGTTCCGCCCGAAGGCGCGCGGTTCGGCCGGGCGCATCCGCAAGCGGATGAGTCATATCGAAGTTATTCTTGCTGATAATTAACGCTAACAAGGAAAACGATTGTGGGACAGAAAGTAAATCCAATCGGACTCAGAACGGCGCTAACGCGCAACTGGGAGTCCCGCTGGTTCGCCGATCCGAAGGAGAACCGCGGACAGCTTTTCGGCAAGTGGCTGCACGAGGACTTGGCGATACGCAAGTTCGTCAAGGACAAGTACGACCAGGAAAAGCACACCAAGGCCGTCGCGCGTAAAGCCGACGACAAGGCAAAGGACGACGCGAAGGACGCCAAGAAATCCGCGGCGAAATCCGCCGGCGGCAGGGACAAGCATCTCACTGCGGCGATTGCGCGTGTCGAGATCGAGCGTTCCCTCAACAAGGTCCGTGTCAAGATTCACGCGGCCCGTCCTGGAGTGATTCTGGGATCCCGTCGCGGCACCACCGATGAACTCGCTGGAGAAATCAAGAAGCTGGTTCCAGACGAGATTGTCGAAGTCGAGGTCATCGAGGTTCGCAACGCCGATACCAACGCCCAGCTCGTGGCCGAGGGAGTGGCGATGAGACTTGAGCGCCGCATTACCTGTCGCCGCGCCATGAAGCAGGCCATACAGCTGGCCATGGAAGGCGGGGTGGATGGTATCAAGGTCAATTGCGCCGGACGTATCGGCGGAGCTGAGATCGCCCGTGAAGAGCAGTATAAGGAAGGACGTGTGCCGCTGCACACGCTGAACGCCAATATCGACTACGGTTTCGCCGAGGCGAATACGACCGCAGGAAAGATTGGCGTCAAGGTTTGGGTATGCCATAAGGACAACGCGGAGGAAGAAGAACATGCCGTTAATGCCAAAAAGAGTAAAGTACAGAAAGGTACAGCGCGGAAATAACGGCGGACTCTCCACCTCCAACAACAAGTTGGACTTTGGAGAATTCGCTCTTCAGGCGCTTACCCGCGGGTACGTGACCAACAACCAGATCGAGGCGGCTCGTGTCGCCATCAACCGCCACCTGAAGCGTCGTGGCAAGGTTTGGATTCGTCTTTTCCCGTTCCGCAGCTTCACGAAGAAGCCGCTTGAAGTCCGTATGGGCAAGGGAAAGGGTGCCGTCGAGGGATGGGTCGCACCGGTTCTGCCGGGCCGCGTCCTGTTCGAGGTCTCCGGATGCAGCGAGGCCGTCGCCAAGGAAGCCATGAGTCGCGCGGCGAACAAGCTTTGCATCCGTTGCAAGTTCCTGTCACGCGAAGAATAAGGAACCGTAGACATGAATAAGAACAATAGCATCAGGGAGCTTTCCGACGCGGAGCTCGCGGAGAAGATTTCCGCATTGCGTCGCGAGAAGCTGAATCTGAAGATACAGTCCCGTTCCGGACAGCTGACGAAGACAGCCAGCGTTCGCGAGGTCCGTCGCGACATCGCCCGCTGCCTTACCGAGTCCGCGGCCCGGGCCGCCAAAACCGAGGTGACCAAATGAGTGAAGATCGCGGCAACCGCAAGGAACGCGTCGGCGTGGTGGTGAGCGACGTCCAGGACAAGACCATCGTGGTTCGTGTCGAGCGTCGTACAAGCCATCCGCTTTATCGCAAGGTCGTCAAGGTCAGCAAGAATTTCGCTGCCCATGACGAGAAGAACGAGGCCAAGGTCGGCGACACCGTGCGCATCGTCGAGACCCGCCCCCTCAGCAAAAATAAGAACTGGCGCCTGCTGGAGATCATCAGCCGCGCCGTCCAGGACTAGGGAGGGAGAACCATGATACAGATGCAAACCCTTCTCGAGGTCGCCGACAATTCCGGCGCCAAGCAACTCCTGGTCATCACCGTGCTTGGACAGGCCCGCAAGGCGGCCGGCATTGGCGACATCGTCAGCTGCGCAGTCGAGGAAGCGCTCCCCGATGGCAACGTTAAACGCGGTGCCAGAGTCAAGGCGGTCATCGTTCGCACCAAGCAGAAGATTCGTCGTCCCGATGGTTCCTATCTTGGTTTCGACGAGAACGCGGCCGTTCTCATCGATAAGGAGAAGAATCCGGTCGGTACCCGTGTCTTCGGACCCGTCGCCAGGGAACTTCGCGACAAAGGGTTCGTCAAGATTGTCTCGCTTGCTCCGGAGGTGCTTTAAATGAAAAAATATCATGTTGCCAAGGGCGACAGCGTCAAGGTGATCACAGGAAACTTCAAGGGTTCCGAAGCGGTCATAAAAGCTGTCCTTCCGGCCAAGGATCGCGTGGTTCTGGAGATTTCCGGCGAGGATGTCTCCTCCCGTCTCGGAAAGCGCACGCTCAAGAAGACCAAGGCCAATCCGAACGGCGGTCTCGTCGAGCGTTCCGTTTCCGTGCATGTTTCCAACGTCGCTCTGACCGAGGCCGCCAAGAAGGCCAAGGCGGAAGCCAAGGCGGCCCGCGTCGCCAAGACAAACGGAGATAAGTAAATGCCAGACATGAAGAAGAAATATACCGACGAGGTTCGCGCGGCGTTGAAGGCCAAGCTCGGTATCAAGAACGACATGCAGATTCCGAAGTTGTCGAAGATCGTTATTTCGACCGGAATCTCCACGAGCGCGGACCGCGACGCGATTACCGAGGCGAAGAAGCAGATTGCCGCAATGGCCGGCCAGGCGCCAGTCATCACCAAGGCCCGCAAGAACGTCGCTAACTTCAAGTTGCGTGTCGGAATGCCGGTCGGCGTCATGGTGACGCTCCGCGGAAATCGCATGTTCGAGTTTCTGGATCGTTTCGTCCACAACACATTGCCGCGTGTCCGCGACTTCCGCGGAATTCCGCGCAAGGGATTCGACGGAGTTGGAAACTACAACATCGGCATGACCGATATTTCGTACTTCCCGGAAATCGACCGCGAGAAACTGAAGTATCCGCTTGGTTTGAACATCACCGTCGTGACGACGGCGGAGGACGACAAGGCGGCCTTCGAGTTGCTTTCGATGCTCGAGTTCCCGTTCGCAGAGTAGAGGTGAGAACATGGCTAAACGCAGTTTGATTGTAAAGGCCTCCCGCCCCAACAAGTTCGGGGTCAGGGAATACACCCGGTGCAAGGCCTGCGGACGTCCCCGCGCGTACATCGGGAAATTCCAACTTTGCCGTATTTGCTTCCGCGAGCTGGCTTCCAAGGGCCAGATTCCGGGTGTGACCAAGGCCAGCTGGTAATCGAGGAGACAAACGACATGAGTATGCAAGATCCTATCGCGGACATGCTCACGAGAGTCCGCAACGCCGGCGCCGCCGGTCTCGAGACGGTGGATATCCCGCTGTCCAAGATGAAGGAGGCAATAGCCGGAGTGCTCAAGGAGGAAGGCTACATCGCCGATTACTCCATCGTCGGCGAGGGCGCCGTTCGCACGTTGTCCCTTTCGCTGAAATACATTGACGGGAAACCTGTCATCGTCGGCCTTCGCCGGGTCAGCAAGCCGTCCTGCCGTGTTTACTGCACCGGCAACGACGTGCCGAAGGTCCGCAACGGCCTCGGAACGGTTATCCTGACCACCCACCGCGGTGTCATGAGCGGTCGCAAGGCCGCGAAGGAGAACATCGGCGGCGAAGTGCTCTGCTACATCTGGTAAAGCATAAGGAAACGCAATATGTCTCGTATAGGCAACAAGCCCGTTGAAATCCCGGCCGGAGTCAAGGTCGAGAACGACGGCAAGCAGATCAAGGTCGAAGGCAAGGCAAAGCTCGCCATTGACATTCCCCCGCATGTCGCGGTGGAGATCAAGGACGGCAAGGTCTTCGTCTCCGAGGCCGACGACGCTCGCGAGGCCAGTGCGATGCAGGGCCTGGCTCGCAGTCTCATCAACAACATGGTGATCGGAGTCACCACTGGGTTCAAGAAGGAACTTGCCATCATCGGCGTCGGTTACAAGGCGTCTTTGTCCGGCACGAAGCTCCAGCTTTCCCTCGGTTTCTCGCACGGCATCGACTATCAGCTGCCGGAGGGAATCAAGGCGACGGTCACGCAGGACGGCCACATCATCATCGAGGGATGCGACAAGCGTCTTGTCGGTGAGGTGGCTGCGGAAATCCGCGGTTTTCGTCCGCCCGAACCCTACAAGGGCAAGGGAATCAGGTATGTGGACGAGCGCATCGTCCTCAAGGAAGGCAAGTCCGTTGGATAATCACGGGAGAATAGCATAATGTCTACTTTGGATAAGAAGGCGAAGCGCTGTCGCCGCCATGCCCGGATTCGCAACAAGATATCCGGCACTGCCGAGCGTCCGCGTTTTTGCGTAAGCATTACCACCAACAACATCTACTGCCAGTTTATTGACGATGTGAACGGACGTACTCTTGCGTCCACGTCCAGTCTGTCCAAGGCGTTCAAGGATCAGAAAGCGCAGCCGAACATGGCTGGCGCCGCGCTCCTTGGCAAGATGGCGGCGGAGGCGGCTCTCGCCGCAAACGTCACCACGGTGGTGTTCGATCGTTCCGGATACAGGTTCCACGGGCGCGTTAAGGCGATAGCCGACGCCGCTCGTGAGGCAGGACTTAAATTCTAAGGAGAGACCCACATGGCAAGACGTGAAAATGCCGCGGAACCGGTCAGCGAGTTCGAGGAGAAGACCGTTGCGGTCCTCCGCCACACCAAGGTGGTTAAGGGCGGCAAGAACATGAGTTTCGGTGCCTTCGTCGTCGTCGGCAACCGCAAGGGAAGCGTAGGCTTCGGATACGGAAAGGCCAACGAGGTCAGCGAGGCAATCCGCAAAGGTAGCGAATCGGCGCATCGCAGTCTGATCGACGTTCCGATGCACGGACAGACGATTCCGCATGAGATCGAGGTCAAGTTCGGTGGAGCCAAGGTGCTTCTCCGTCCGGCCAGCGCCGGTACTGGACTTATCGCCGGCGGCGCAGTCCGTGACGTTCTCGAACTCGCCGGAGTTCGCGATGTCCTGGCCAAGTCGCTCGGCGCTTCCAATGCTCCGAACGTCGCCAAGGCCACGTTCAAGGCGATTGCAAGTCTGATGACACGCGAGCAGGCCTTGAGCCGTCGCGGTATAAAGGTGGAAAAGCCGGAGGCCGATCAGGCCGAGGCCAACTAACGCAGAGCAGGAGTTCTTAAAATGAAGCTTCACGATATCGGACCCACTCCAGGGTCGAAGAAGGAAAGACGTCGCGTTGGACGTGGCGACAGTTCCGGCTGGGGCAAGACCGCCGGTCGCGGAGAGAAGGGACAGAAGTCCCGTACCGGTTCAAGGATTCGTCCTTTCTTCGAGGGCGGACAGATTCCGTTGTTCCGTCGTCTCCCGAAGCGCGGATTCAAGAACGCCGACCGCATCATCTACACGCTGGTCAACTTCAGCGTTCTCGAGGCCAACTTCAACGACGGGGACGTCGTAGACGCCGAGAGCCTCAGGGCCAAGAACTTGCTCAGCAAGAATGCCGATGACATCAAGATCCTCGCAAACGGACAGCTCACAAAGAAGTTGACCGTCCGCGCGGAGAAGTTTTCGGAAACCGCCGCCGCGAAGATTCGCGAACTCGGTGGAACCGTTGAAGTAGTCGAAGGCTAGTCCGAGATGTGGCGGGCTTTCCTCAATATCCTCAAGGTGGAGGAGTTGCGCAAGCGGCTCCTCTTCACCGCCTTGATAATCGTGCTGGTGCGTTTTGCCAGCAACATACCATGCCCCGGAGTGAATCCGGCAGCGTTGGAACGGTTCATCGGGGAGATTTCCGCCAACTCTGATAAGGGCGGTTTCATGGCTCTTATCGATCTCTTTTCCGGAGGCGCCCTCGCCCATTTCGCGCTGGGCGCTCTCGGTATCATGCCGTACATCACGGCCTCCATCATAATGCAGCTCTTGGTTCCTGTATTCCCCGCTCTAGAACGAATGCAGCGGGACGGGGAGTCCGGCCGGCAGAAGATTACGCAGTACACCAGATATCTTACAATTGTCGTGTGCGTGATTCAGGGTGCGATGGTGGCGGCGGCAATGGTCAATCCGAGCAAGATTGGTCTTCCTGTTCCGCAGGAGAAGCTTTTCGTCGGCTCCACGTCGTTGTTCATTGTCATGACGGTGCTTGTGATTACCTGCACGACGATGATATTCACGTGGCTTGGCGAACAGGTCACCGAGCGTGGCATCGGCAACGGCGTGTCGTTGATCATCACGATTGGAATCGTGTCGCGTATGCCGCATGCGATTATCGAGCTGATTGACATGGCGCGCCGCGGCCAGACTCCGGACGGAACTACTTTCCGGTCCATCCAGTTGCTTCTGCTTCTGGTGATTTTCTGCGTAGTCACGGCGGCGACGATTTTGTTATCGCAGGGTTATCGTCGCGTCCCGATACAGATGATACGCAAGAGCGTTGGCAAGCAACTCAGCGGAGGTCTCAGTCACCTTCCGCTCAAGGTCAACTTCGCAAACGTTATGCCGATCATCTTCGCCGGAGCCATTATGATGATACCCGGATATCTTTTCCAGACCATGGCGGCGAGAAGCGGTGGCGTCTGGCTGTCGTTGACGACATTCTTCCGTCAAGATGGTCCCGGATATTTGGTCACGTATTCAATTTTGATACTCGCATTCAGTTTTTTCTGGGTGGCGAACCAGTTCAATCCAATCCAGATAGCTGACAATCTCAAGAAAGAAGGCGGATATGTTCCAGGTGTGCGTCCCGGACAACCGACGGCCGATTTCCTGGATACGGCGATGACCAGGGTTACCGCAGGCGGTGCCGTATTCCTGCTTGTGCTGGCCATCTTCCCAATGTTCCTGTATAGCAATTTCCACATTCCGTTCATGGTGGCGCAATTCTTCGGCGGCACCAGCCTTCTCATCATGGTCGGCGTGACGCTGGATACGATGACCCAGCTTGAGTCGCTTCTGACGATGCGCAACTACGACGGATTCCTTCGGAGCGGCAGGCTCAGGGATCGTTCCGGTCGCTGACATATGGCGACCGTCATAGCGCTTGACGGCCCGGCTGGGGCAGGGAAGTCAACAGTTGCGAGACTGGTGGCGGAGCGTCTTGGAATTACAAACGTAAACACCGGAAGTCTCTATCGCGCACTTGCGCTTCATGCCAAGCGTGTCGGAATCGACGTGGAGCAGGTAACTCCGGAATTGCTCAATGACTCCAAGATAAGTTTTTCCGGTGGCAAGGTCCTGCTCAATGGTGTG
>JAKSOH010000060.1 GCA_024405675.1 Victivallaceae bacterium | reverse complement strand
GTCCGGACTTCGAGTCGATGGTCATGCAGAAGTCGGTGGCGGCGTCCGGAACGTCCTTGCGATACGCGGCATACAGCGACGCCTTGAGTATTTCGATCCCGCGGTCCTTGTCGATTCCAGCTTCCTTGCACACATGCGCGAGCCGTACATCAATTTCATTCAACATGTTCTAGCCCTTTCTGTTGATTGTATGTTCAAAACCATGCGTTCGCCCCCGGCAGCACAAAAAAAGCGGGCGAAAGCGAAGCCCACTCAAACCCGGACGTTGCCGCATTTGAAAAACAATGGAGAATATACACCGGCTGCGCGGTTTTGGCAAACTTCAGGGGAGGGATTTCGCAATTGCGAAAAGCCCGCAGGTCTGCGATTCCAACGGTCGGTGGTCCGTCGCGACGCCGGCAATTTCCTGGAATGACGGCTTTTTACTGTTTTTGCAAATAAGTTCATCGCGTCTTGTCGACACCGAGTTCACGCGGCAGGAATAGAATTCCAGTTGCTCATATTCCTGCGGGGAAGGGCCAGCGCAGTCGATCGGACTCCGCCTTTCGACATTTCAGGGCGTTCACCTTCCAAATCAATTGGACATGACGGCATTCCTAGCGTATACTATCCAAAGAGTACAACGAACAACTAGGACACACACATGGCAGAACTTGAACTGACTTCCAGCGTCTACGCATTCGAAATGCTTCGGTCCGCAGGGTATTTGTATATTGACAAGACAGAATACTTGTGGAAGTTGATTCGCTTGGATGGCGGGACATATTTTCTCTCTCGTCCCCGGCGTTTCGGGAAGTCGCTCACCGTCTCCACTCTCAAGACGATTTTCCAAGGGAAGAAGGAACTCTTCAAAGGCCTGGCAATCTACGACAAACCCTACGATTGGAAAGAGTATCCAATCATACATATCGACAATGGCAACAGCAAGGTCAAGTCGGCCGAGGAATTGTATGACTACTTGCACGCATTGATTGGAAACATTGCCATTGCTAACGGCCTTGAATTGCGAGGTAAAACACTTTCCACTGATTTTCAATTCCTGATCGAAGACATGAGCAGGAAGGTCCCCGTGGTGGTTCTGGTGGACGAATATGACAAACCCATTCTCAAAAACATCACCAATCCTGCGAGGCGGGAAATATTGGATGTTCTTCAGGGGTTTTATTCAACCATCAAGACGTGCGCTAGCAAAATCCGCTTCACCTTCATCACCGGTGTGAGTAAGTTTTCGCATGTGTCGATTTTCTCCGACTTGAACAACCTCGAAGACATCAGCATGGATTCGGATTACGCCACCATGCTGGGGTTCACGCAGGAAGAGCTGGAGGAGAACTTTGGGGAGTTGATTGAAAAATACGCCAAGGAACAAGGTATGACCAGGGACGAGATGGTCGCAAAAATACGGCACTGGTACAACGGATACCGTTTTGAAGAAAACGCGCCAACCGTCTACAATCCGGTATCGGCGACCAGCTTTTTTAAGCATGGTAAATTTCTCAACTTCTGGATCAAGACGGGGCTCTCCGGCTTTCTGATGGACTTGGCGAAGAACCAACAATACAATTTTGCGGAATTGCCGACCACGCCGGTGCGCGACACAGCTCTCTCCGTGTCCACGATTGACAACATAAAGATAGCTCCGCTGATGTTGCAGACCGGCTATCTGACAATCAGCCACGCTGAAGTCATCAATGGCGACATCGCCTATTATCTTGATTTCCCCAACCGCGAGGTGCGCACCAGTTTTTCCGAGTGCATATTGGAGTGCTATGCCGCGGCAAGCGATAAAAATACAATCTTGATATCGAAACGACTGACAGCCGCGGCCGAAGCCGGCGATACCGAAGAAATGTATTCCGTGTTGCGGACGTTCTTCGCGGGAATCCCATACAACATCGCCAGGAAACACGAATGCGTGTACCAGAGCATCTTCTACGGCATCTTCCGGTTTCTCGGTTTCCGCATTCTTGCTGAAGACTACACCAATTCCGGTCGGGCTGACATCGTGATTGAAACGGAGCAGTACATCTACATCATCGAGTTCAAACTGAACGACGACGACAACGCGCTCAAGCAGATCCACGAGAAGAAATACTACGAGAAATACCTGTGCAACGGCAAGCGCATCATCCTGATTGGCGCGAACTTCTCCAGCGAGTCCGGACAGCTGTGCAAGTGGGAGGCGGAACCGCTGGAGTAGCACCCCGCTGCCAACGATTGGGAAACTCCTTCATTCCCCAATCGGTTCGTTTTCCTCAATTTCATCCAGTTGCCGCGCCCTGTACCGCAGGAAACGTCTCCAGTCGTCGGGATCGACGAAGGCGTCCGGATTGCCGGCAAGCACTTCCCCGCCGCGACGGAGGGTGTCGTTGTTGTTGACATGATTGCCGAGGTGGATGTCGACGGATTCCGTCATCAGTTTCGCGATGGATTCGCGATATGCGCGGCGCATTGTCGCCAGTTCGGGATGCGCCAGGAGGAAATCCCTGCGCAACGTGTTGACGCCGTTTCCGCCGAACATTCCCGCGGCCTTGTCCCCCCGGTCTCCATGGAGCGTCAAAAAGAACGACGTCGTCCCCGGTGTGTGCCCCGGAGTGTGACGGCAGCGGATCTTTGTATCGCCCAGTTCGATGGTGGAACCATCGTCGAGCAGGACGTCGGGTTGGAAAAATTCGTGTTCTTCGTAGCGGTACCCCAGCTCTTTTGCCCAGCTGAGATCGACTTTCCCGTTGGCGTAATCGGCGTCTTCCCTCCCGAGAAACGTCTTCGCCCCGGTCATTTCCGCCAGGCGGCGGGTCGCGCCGAGATGGTCGTAGTGGCCGTGGGTGTTGATGATATGGCGGATGTCGTGCGGATCGAAACCCAGTTCCCCGATGGACTCCAATACAAGATGGAGCAACTGCGGGAACCCCGGGTCGATTAGGATCAATCCATCTCCCGTGTCGATCAAATGGCTGGATGCCGGAATCGTTCCGACGAAATAGCAATTGCCGTAGATGCGGAACGGCTTCACCGCGCACTCGTTCGGAATGATCATCTTTCCATGATGCTCCGGATGACGGCGTCGGTCATTTCGGTCGTCGTCGAATCGCCTCCGATGTCGGGCGTGCGAATGCTCCCCTCGGAGAGAACGGACTCGATCGCGGACATCAGGAGATCGGCTTCCGGCTTCAGTCCGAGGTGGTCGAGCATCATCGCAATCGCCCAGAGCGTGCCGACGGGATCCGCGATTCCCTTTCCGGCGATGTCGGGCGCGGAACCGTGGATCGGCTCGAACATGCTCGGGTATTTCCTTTCCGGATTGATGTTGGCGGAAGGCGAGATGCCGATGGAACCCAGCATCGCCGAACCGAGATCGGTCAGGATGTCGCCGAAGAGATTGCTCGCGACTACCACCTGCAGGCGGTCCGGGTGCATGATGAGGAATCCGGCGAGTGCGTCGATATGCATCTGGCGCGCCTCGAAATCCGGATAGTCGGCGGCGACCCGATGGAAGACCTTGTCCCAGAATACCATGGAATAATTCAAGGCGTTGGATTTCGTCGCGCTCATCACCTTGTTTTGTCCATGCCTTTGTGCATATTCGAACGCATAGCGGATGATGCGCTCCGTCCCCTTGCGGGTGAACACGGAATTCTGGACGACCGTTTCCTCCGCGCCGCCTTCGTTGAAAATCTCGCCTTTCCCGCAGTATTCCCCTTCGGAGTTTTCCCGGATGACGGTGAAGTCGATCTTCTCGTTTTTGATTGGGGAAACAAGCCCGGGAAGCAACCGTACCGGACGCAAGTTGACGTATTGGTCGAAACCGACGCGGATCGGAAGGAGAAGTTCCCGTAGCGAAATGTGGTCGGGAACCCCAGGGAAACCGACGGCGCCGAGCAGAATTGCATCGCAATCCGCGAGGATTTGCATTCCGTCCTCCGGCATCATGCGCCGATGCTGCAGATAATAGCGGCAGCTCCAGTCGAGTTCATTGAAATCGAAGCGTATGCCGCCGTTTCTGGCTTCCAGGGATTTCAGCACGCGGCATCCTTCACGGATGACATCCACTCCGATTCCGTCGCCGGGGATCAAATTGAGTCGAAACGATTTCATTGCGGTAATTCCTTCAAACTTCAAACAGCATGGCGAATTCCTCATGGGACGGCATTTTTCTGCCGCCGTAGGGGCAGTGTTCGAAGATTTCCGCATATTGCACGGCGTTGCCGGCCTTTGCCCCGAGCCTGGCGCAAAGTTCCGTGCGCGCGTAGTCCGCGGCCTTGCTGTAGCGGCTGCCCCAGTGCTTCAGGAGATACGCGTAACGTTCCTCCCATGGCATCGCGTTGAAATCGACTTTGCCCCAGTAGCCCAGTTCGAAGGCGAGCCATTCGTAGAACTGCGATTTCTGGCAATCGAGCGCCCGGCACTTCTGCTCCATCACGTCGTCGATTGGCACCACGGCGTCCTTGCGGATCATGCGGGGATCGGAGAAATCGTCGTAGACGTAGGCGAAAACCGGGGCCTGCGGAAGAATCGGATATTCCGGGCAGAACATCGGCACCTGTACCATGTACGAGGCATCAAGCACCAGCTGCGACACCGCCCGGTGGTCGGCGTGATAGTCGCACAACCGGTGCGTCAGAACGACATCCGGCTGGAATTCGCGGATGACGCGGATGATTTCGCGGCGGTTTTCCAGCGACGGCACCGCTTCGCAGTCATGGTGATCCAGCACCTCGTATGCGCTGATGCCGAAAACTTCCTTCGCCGCCTCCGATTCCAGTCTGCGACGCGCCGCAAGCATATTCTTTTCCATTGAGAAATGCCCGCAATCCCCGTTACAGAACGATACGAATTTCACGACATGCCCGGCCTTGGCCAACTTGATCGCCGTGCCGCCGAAACGGATGTCGGCATCGTCGGGATGCGCCCCGATCATCAAATAACGTCTGACTTCTTTCATTGTTCCATGCCTCGTATTGAATGTTTTCCTCTATTGTCGATGCATCGATTCAGGAACCGGCGTTTCCCGGTGTTGCCCATCGATGAAGACGACACTAACATACTTGACGATTTGATAGATACAATATATCTTACTCGCAAAATCAAACAGTTAAACAGATTGAATCGGCATATGGAAATCCAGCGTCTGAAATATTTCCTGCGCTTGAGCGAAACGCTCCATTTCTCGCAGACGGCGGCGGAATTCGGCATGGCCCAGTCGGTCTTGAGCAATCACATCAAGATTCTGGAACGCGAGTTCGACTGCAAACTCTTCGACCGCTCCAACCGGTGGAAAGTCTCCCTGACTCCGGCGGGCAGGGAACTGGCCGAGCAGACGAAGAACTTGCTTCGCGCCGAGCAGGGCGCGCTGGAAAAAGTCAAAGCCGCTTCCCGTGGCGAAACCGGCATCCTGAACGTCGGTTTCAATCCGTCGGCGTTGAACCTCGTGCAATTGCTGCATACCTTCCACGAGATCAGCTGCCGCTATCCGGCCATTCAGCTCCGGCTGGATGAACTGCCGAGCGAAACGATTTACGAACTCGTGGGAAACGACCAGCTCGACGTCGGATTCCTGCGCATTTATCCAGGACGGGACGAGGAACTCGCCTGCCACCAGATCGCGGCGGAACCCATCGCCGCCGTCCTGCCGCCGAACCATCCGTTGCACAACCGCCGTTCGATCCGGCTTGCGGAGTTGAAAAACGATTTTTTCCTGCTCGTCGAACGCAGGAAATCCCATGCCTTGCGCGATGCCATCGACGCGGCATGCGAAAAAGCCGGATTCATCGCGAAAATCAGGGCGGAGCTGACGAGCCTGATGACGGTCCTGCATTTGCTCGACGACCTCAACGCCGTCTCGATCGTCCCCGCCGCGTTTCAGAAACGATTTCCCGAACTCGTGTTCCTGCCACTGGAGGATTGCGACGTGACGCTTCCGGAATCAATCATCTGGAAAACCGGCAATTCGTCGGCGGTGCTGAAAACTTTTCTAAAGACATTCAAGAACGTTTCCGGGATAAAATCGTTGTAACCCGATGGGCATGGCAATCTTGGAGTGGAAATGCCGGTGTATTCCTTCCCAGGTTCAGCGTCATTCTTTCCGACATGAAGAGTTTCGTCCTGCAGGTTCGCGAATCCATTGCGGTGTTCGCCATGGCAACTTCACTTTATTTGCCAGGCACCGCAAATCATTCAAGTAAAATGCCCCAAATTATTCAAATTCCGCCGGCGATGGATAAAAGTAAAGGGCGTTCCGTTCTTGGAACGCCCCGTTGTTTCGTTGGTAGCGGGTCCCAGATTCGAACTGGGGACCTGCGGATTATGATTCCGACGCTCTAACCAGCTGAGCTAACCCGCCAACGTTTAGAAAATATACATCGCCCGACTTGTGTTTTCAAGCCGAAGTGGTTCGGGAATCCGCGACGTCAGCGGGGAATTATGAATTTGTTGCTGCGTTTTTCCTCGATCGAGAGCTCCATCCCCGGCGTGACATCGTCGATGGTCCCCGATATTACTTCCGCCGCCGACACCAGATCTGCCGTGGCGACCAGCCGCAGCTTCAAATCGCCGGACATGTATGTGATTCCGGGGAAGGCGCCTCCGGCCCGGCCCACAGTTACCACGGCAACTCCCGCCTTGCGGTCGACTGTCAGCACGCGGCATGAATCTATGTCGCGGTTCGTAAGCGTCTACGGCATTGCCGTCGTCCTGAGGATGACTTTCTCGAGGTCCTCGATCCGCAGCGACATTTGCGCGGCACGCGCCGGGGGCAGGGGGTTGAGCTTCATCGCCTCGCGCACCTGGTCGATGAAGTTCGACGAGGCGATGGCGAGTTCAGCCGCGGCGCGGTCGGTCGACGCAATCGTGCCGAGGAGATATTTCTCCCTGGCCGCCGCGTCCAGCGACCCCACGCCCTGCTGCATGTTGCCGAATGCCAGCCGGTAGGCCTCGAGTTGCAGATGTTCCGTTTCGTATTGCTTGCGAAGTTCCTCGAGTTCCCGCTGAAGCGCCGCCGCGTCGCGCGATGTCGCTCCCAGGCATTGTACGGCGGCGATGGCCGTCGCCATGAAAAGTGCTGTCGTCTTGGTGTTCATCCTATTGCCAGTTGTTCGTGAATCCAGAGAATGTGGTGTTTCCAAAGGAATCCGTATGCGATGTCCCGATGTAGCCGTTGGGGCCGGAGTAGGTGGTGTTTCCGAAGGAATCCGTATGCGATGTTCCGATGTAGCCGTTGGGACCGGAGTAGGTGGTGTTCCCGAAGGAATCCGTATGCGATGTCCCGATGTAGCCGTTGGGACCGGAGTAGGTGGTGTTCCCGAAGGAGTCGGTGTGCGATGTCACAATGGTTCCGTCGGATCCTACAAACGTCGTGTTCCCGAAGGAATCGGTGTGTGAAGTCCCCATGTAACCGTAGGCGCTCGAAACCGCTGCGGCGGCGCAGACGATTGCCACGAGTCTAGCCAGCTTCGATAGCATTGTCGTATTCGCTCCTCTGTCTTTCCTGCGCTTTCTAAGGTAAATAGACACTTGCTTCCCCGATGTGTCAAACGGAATCGCTGCCATGGCTTGTTCGCTGTCACTTCCGTCCGTTTTGCAATCATGCCTGGGCACTGGTGCAATGCTACCAATCCGCCTCATCTTCGTGTTTCGCGAATCGCCACCACACTTGTCCGTTTTATGTTGAAATGTCGTTTTTCGACATCGTCGTCCGGCCGTTGAACGGCGGCCAAAAATTGAAAACGCCCGTCGCGCGTGCTACATTCAAGGATAAAGTCGTTTACTATGTTAGGAAACACGCCCGCGTGTCGGGCATGAAAACCGGAGGATTAGCCATGGCACAGAATGCTAAGATTACCGTTCTCTCGGAGGCAATGAGGGGAAAGTCATTTGAGATTACCAGGGAGACGACTTCTATTGGCCGTCGCGAGGAGATGGATATCCATATCCCTGATCCGAGCCTGAGCGGACACCCTGCCGACATCATACGCGCCGAGCGCGACGGCAACCCCGTCTACGTCCTGCGCGACAACGAAAGCACCAACGGAACTTGCGTCAACGGCGAGACCATTTCTGAGCGCGAGCTCGCCGATTCCGATGTCGTGCGCTTCGGTTCCGTCGAGGTTATGTTCAGTTCCGGCACCGGTACCGGCGTCCGCTCCAGCATGACCCATACCATTGACATCTCCCAGCTGGGCAACGCCACCCCGCCGACTTCCCGCGTCCAGAAACAGAACCCCTTCGCCGAAAGCGAGGCCAGACGCAACTCCATGATTCGCAAGGGCGTCATCATCGCCAGCATCGTGCTCGGTGTCATCTGCATCGTCCTCGCAGTCTATGCGCTCATCGTCACCTTCAACGGCTAGTCGCTAGATGAAAGATAGCAAGGACAGGAAGAACATCCAGCCGCAGGAGCCGAAGTCCCGTCCGTCGGGTACCCGTTCGGCTTTCGTTTGGCTGGGGGTGCTGGCCGTGATCGGAGCCCTGTTGATTTTTAAGGGCGGCGATTCTTCGGAGACGATCGAACTTGCCCAGAGCGCCTTCGAACAGCGCCTGCGTACCGGCGACGTCGCCACTGTGGTTCTCTCCCATGATAGCGACAACGTCTATGCCGTCGAAGGCAAGATAAAGGCGGATGAAGGTTCCGCCGGACGTTCCGTTTCCTACAAGACCCGTGTCGTGCTGACCCAGTCGCTTGAGAAGGCACTGGACTCCAGCAAGGCCGATGTCTCCGTAGAGAACAACCACAGC
>JAKSOH010000006.1 GCA_024405675.1 Victivallaceae bacterium | reverse complement strand
TTGTAATCTACCAGTTGTTTTATCAAGAAAACAACGATGTTAATATTCAAGGACTTACAAACTTTGACAGTCTGCATGTGCTTTTTGTCGGCATCGCAGATGGTTGTCGTGTAATCGTTTGATTGTCAATGGCTTGCATTGACGGTGACTGCGAAACAGTCTTGCCGGAATGTTGTCCGTTGTTTCGCCGCGTCCCCATGTGTCCGGCTGTCTCGCGTGCTTGCAACGCATCGCCACAATGCGTATCTTAAATGACACCTATTGACATGGCGTTGCGTCGATTGCTGCGCTGAAAATTTCTTGCAGGTGAGTGGATATTATGGACACGATTTTCATCAAGGGGATTTCCGTCATGGCGCTCATCGGAACTTATCCGGACGAGCGTCTGGCGCCGCAATCCCTGAAGATAGACGTCGAACTTGGCGTCGACCTTTCGGCCGCGGCCGCTAGCGATGAATTGTCCGACGCCGTAGACTATTCGCAAATCGAGGCGCTGGTCGTGGATGTCGCCGGGCGCAGCAGTTTTCGTTTGGTCGAGGCGCTCGCCGGGGCCATCGGCGGAGCCATCATGCGCGACGAGCGCGTGTCAATGTGCGAGGTGACAGTATTCAAGCCCGGAGCTTCCGCCCATGGCGAGGGTGTCGCCGTGACCTTGCGTTTCCCAAGGAGCTGATGTCATGCCTGAGAAGATGACGCCGATGATGCAGCAGTATCTGGACGCCAAGTCCAGGATACCGGCGGACGCGGTTCTGTTGTTCCGTCTCGGCGATTTCTACGAGGAGTTCTTCGAGGACGCCACCAAGGTGAGCGCCGCGCTCGACATCGTCATGACAAAGCGCCAGGGACTGCCTATGTGCGGATTTCCCTACAAGGCCCTGTCGGTTCAGTTGCCGAAGCTTCTCGCCGCCGGGTACAAGGTGGCGATTGCCGACCAGATGGAGGATCCCAAGCTGGCCGAGGGCAAGGTCGTCAAACGCGAAATCACCCGCATCATCACTCCGGGAACGATGGTGGACGACCAGTTGCTGGCCGGCGACCGCAATAACTATCTCGCCGCCGTCTGCGCTGTTCGCGGTGGCGGAAGCGTCTTGTCGGCGCTCGAGGTGAGCACCGGAGAATTCTTCTTCATCGAACTGGCGACCGCCGACCAGCTCTGCGCCGAACTTTCTCGTCTCGGCGTGCGCGAGGCGCTGATCCCCGGGACCTTGGCCAAGCGCTACCGCGAATCCGGCGGCCTTCCCGACCCAGGGCATCAGCTGGTCTGGACGGAGACCGACGACTATGATTTTGATTTTCACTCCTGCGAATCGTTTCTTTTAAATCACTTCGGCATCGCATCGCTCGACGTGTTTGGATGTCGTAGCCGCGAGGAGGCTGTTTCCGCTGCCGGCGCGGTGCTGCGTTACGCAATCGACAACCTTCGCCATGATGCCGGTCATGTCAGGCGTCTCGAGCGCCGCTCGTTGGACCGCTATTTGGAGCTGGATCGCACGTCGTTGCGCAATCTCGAGATCATTCCCCGCAGTCAAGAGACATCGAAGGACGCCACGTTGTTCGGCGTTCTCAACAAATGCTCGACATCGATGGGAACGCGACGGCTTCGGACCTGGGTACAGCGTCCGCTACTGGACCACGCCGCCATTGTGGCCAGGCTGGACGTCGTGGACGCTCTGCTGTATGACCGGCTGACGCTGGCCGAACTGCGAGAGACGCTGAGCGTGGTGCGTGACGTCGAACGCATCGCTGGACGCCTCGCCATGGGCGGGGCGAGCCCGCGCGATCTCGTGGCCATGGCGAGTTCGCTCGACATGTTCCCGGGTATACGCGCCATGCTTTCGGAGATGAACGTTCCGCTGATGGAAAAACTGCTTGAATCGGTCGGTGATTTCTCCGAAATGTCAAGTCGCATATCCGCCACCATTGTGGATGAACCGCCGCTTTCACCCTCCGAGGGAGGAGTCGTGCGGCAGGGCGTTTCCGAGGAGCTGGACAACCTGCGTTCGGCTGCTTCCAACGGCCGGAACTGGCTAGCGGAAATCCAGAAACGCGAAATCGAACGCACCGGCATCAAGAGTCTGAAGGTGAAGTACAACACGGTATTCGGTTACTACATCGAGGTCAGCAAGGCCAATCTTTCAATGGTTCCACAGGACTACGTGCGCAAGCAGACCTTGGTGAACGCCGAGCGTTTCATTACCTCCGAGCTGAAGGACCTGGAAGGACGCATCCTCGGAGCGGATGAGAAGGCGAGATCGACTGAACTCGCCATATTCTCCGAGTTGCGCGACTATGCGAAGACATTCGTCCCGCGGCTCCTGGATGCGGCTGACAGCCTGGCTTCCATCGACGCGCTGGCGTCATTGGCCGAATGCGCCCGCCTAGGCAACTACGTCCGTCCCGGAATCTTCGATGACGATCGTCTCGTCATATCAGGCGGCCGGCATCCCGTGCTGGAACAGCTGCTTCCTCCGGGGACATTCGTTCCCAACGACTGCGACATGGACTGCCGCGACAAGCGGATGATGCTCATCACCGGACCGAACATGGCCGGTAAATCGACTTATATCCGTCAGGTGGCGCTACTCGTCATCATGGCCCAGATCGGCTCGTTCGTTCCGGCAGATTCTGCGGAGATCGGATTGGTCGACCGCATATACACGAGAATCGGCGCCGCCGACGACCTCTCCAGAAGCCAGAGCACTTTCATGGTCGAGATGATTGAGACCGCCGGCATTTTGGTCAATGCAACCGCTCGCAGCCTCGTGGTTCTCGATGAAATCGGACGTGGCACCAGTACATTCGACGGACTCTCCATAGCCTGGAGCGTAGCCGAATACCTGCACGACGTGTCGAAATGCCGCTCGCTTTTCGCCACCCACTACCACGAGCTTACCGCACTTCCGAAACGCAAGCGCGGTATCGGGAACTTCAACATCGAGGTGCGGGAGTACGGAGACGACATCATATTCCTGCGCCGCATCGTTCTAGGGGCCTGCGACCGTAGCTACGGCATACACGTCGCCAGACTCGCCGGCGTTCCAAAGCCTGTGCTGGACCGCGCGAAAGAGGTGCTCGAGACGCTGGAATCTGGAGAACGGCGCCAGCCGTTCGCTTCGAAAGGATCTAAAAACCCGCGACAGGACGATGACGTCCAGCCGGATTTGTTCTAGTTTTTAGGAGGATTCGTAGATGTCCATTGCTCTTATCTGTACAGGAACCGAACTGTTGAAGGGGTCCACCGTCAACACCAACGGGGCGATGCTCGGACGCAAGCTGGTCTCGATGGGAATGACGATAAATTTCGAGACCGTGGTCGGCGATCGCGAGGAAGATCTCTACATGGCTCTGTCCGCGTCGGTGCGCGTCGCCGACCAGATCGTGATCTGCGGCGGACTCGGGCCGACCGATGACGATATTTCTCTGCCGTGCACCTGCCGGTTCTTCGGCATGGAGCTCGAAGAGGATCCAGTTCTCCACGAGAAGGTGAAGGCATTCTGGGCCAGGATACACACCGGTCACTGCCCTCGTAAGCAATATCGCCAGGCCATGGTTCCGGTCGGCGGGCGCTATATCCCCAATCCGGCGGGATCGGCTTCCGGGATGTTCTTCGAGGCGGACTACGCGGGGCGTAGGCGCCGCGTGTATCTGCTGCCAGGACCTCCAAGCGAGTTCGTTCCAATGGTCAACGACCATGTTGCAGGCATGCTGGCCGACGGCGAGAAGTGGCGTGTCACCACGGGGGGATTCCTTTGCGCCGGCACCGGAGAGTCGACGATCAGCGCCTTGGTGGAGCCGGTTCTCTCCAAGGTGCCGGTCGAAATTGCCTATACCGCGGGATTCGATGGCACCCGACTCTATCTTTCCGGCAAAAAGACGGCGGTAGCCAGGGGGTTGAAGCTCGCCGCAACCGCTATCGGCGACTCGGCGCTTCCTCCGGGCGAGACCGATCTTGTGGATTATGTCGTAAAGCTGCTGCTTAAGAAGAAACTCACCGTGGGGTTCGCTGAATCCTGCACCGGCGGGATGATTTCCTCGTCGCTTACCGACAGGCCCGGCGTATCTGCCGTGTTTCCCGGAGCGGTGGTTTCGTATTCCAACGACGTCAAGATGAAGCTGCTCGGCGTCTCTCCGGATACGCTGTCGCAACACGGCGCGGTCAGCGAGGAGACGGCCATGGAAATGGTCTCCGGAGTCTGCAGGGTCCTTGGCAGCGACTGCGGCATCGCCGTTACCGGAATCGCCGGTCCCGATGGCGGAACCGATGAAAAGCCGGTTGGATTGGTGTATATCGCGGCCAAGGTTCGCCGCAAGGTCATGGTCGAAAAATACAATTTCCGCGGTGGCCGGGACACCGTGCGGCGCCGCACCATGGCCAGGGCGTTCCTCATGTTGTTGCATTTGCTCAGGAACAAGTAATGCTCAGATCCATTGACATATCCGACTATGCGCTTATCGAGTCGTCGTCGGTGGAGTTCGCGCCAGGATTCAACGTCATAACCGGAGAATCAGGGGCCGGAAAGTCGATCATGATGTCAGCGGTGGACGTCCTTTTCGGCGGACGCTGCGACCGCGATTCCATACGTTCGGGATCGGATGCCGCGGTGATATCCGGGGAGTTCGTTGTGCCGGAGCGCTTGCGTCGGGCCGTGGATTCGCTGCTGGATTCCGCCGGCGTCGATCGCAGGGAGGACGGAACGCTCGGAATCAGGAGGCGCATATCGCATTCCGGAACGAGGAATTTTGTCAACGACATCGCCTGCGGCACCCGGCTGCTCGCTGATTTGCGCAATCTTCTCGTAGACTTCCACAAGGTCAACGACCAGCTGGCCCTGACGATGCCGGAGCGCCAGCTGGATATGATTGATCATTGCGGGAACCTTCTGGACGTCAGGAAACGTTGTTCCGAGCTTTGCGCCGAACTGACGCGAATCCGCGTTGCGCGAGAGAAGTATCGGTCTACGTTGGTACCAGAGGAGCAGCAGGAATATTTGCGCCAGCTGGTCGCCGACTTCGATCGCGTCGCACCTGATCCGGGCGAGGAGGAGTCGCTGGAGGGACGGCACCGGTTGCTGGCCGGAGCTCACGATACTCTCGAACAGTTCTCCGGCATGCAGTCAATCGTCGATTCCTCGGATGGTTCCGTTGTCGACCGACTTGGCGAGATACATCGCATGCTTTCCGAACTCTGCCGCTTGGATGGCGGCGCCGTCTGCGGCAAGTTGCTCGAGGAGTGCGACGCGTTGCAGGAGGCGGCGTCGGAATTCGCAAGGAACATCGAATCCACCGCCTCCGGAATCGACGTCGACGGGGAGGCGCTGGCGGCCACCGAGGCCAGACTGTCGCAGATAAGGACATTGAAACGCCGGTATTCAGCCGACGAGGCGGAGCTGGCGGAGCGCGCCGACAAGGCCCGCGAGACCTTGCGCATGCAGGCTGAGGCCGGAGCGAAGCTGGCAGACTTCGACAAGGAGGAGCGCCGGATATCGGGGGAGCTTAGAAAAACGGCTGAAACGCTTTCCGGAATGCGCCGCAAGTTCGCGTTGGAGTTCCTGGCGAACGTCCGCGGAAACCTGGCGGACATCGGATTTCCCGATTGCCGGCTGGATGCGGCTTTTGAGCAGGTGGCCGACGGCCCGTCTGGATGCGACCGCGTGGAGTTCATGTTCAGCGCCAATCCCGGCGAGCCGGCCCGTCCGCTGCACCGAATCGCCAGCAGCGGTGAGCTTTCGCGGCTTATGCTCGGTATGAAGACGACGGTTTCGGGGGCGGACGACATACCTTGCGTGGTCTTTGATGAAATCGACATGAATATCGGCGGCGAAACGGCGAACAGGGTAGGGGAGAAACTCTCCTCGCTCGGACGCAGCCGCCAGATCATATGCATATCCCATCTCGCCCAGGTGGCGGCGCGCGGAGACGCGCACTTCCTGGTTGAGAAACATGCCGAATCCGGACGTACCGTGTCGCGGGCCTGTCGCTTGTCCGACACGGTCCCGGAGATCGGACGCATGCTCGGAGGTGGAGAGGCGGCGCTCAAGCACGCCGCGAAATTGGTACAGGACGTCATGTCCGCTAGGGACGGAGGTAAATCAAGATGATGGATTGGAGAAAGCTGCTGTCCACCTACAGAATCGGTATATCCGGTCCGGGGAGAACGGCGGTGGAACGGTCGAACTTCCAGCGTGATTTTGACCGGATAGTGTTTTCTGGAAGCTTCAGGAGATTGCAGGACAAGACCCAGGTGTTCCCGCTGCATCGCGCGGACTACGTCAGGACACGTCTCACCCACAGTCTCGAGACCAGTTCGATAGCGCGCTCGCTCGGCACTGCGGCCGGCAGGTTCGTCTGTGGCGAGTTCGACACCGGCGGTTGTTCCAACGACGACATAGGCGCCATCGTTGCGGCGGCGGCGCTGGCCCACGACATCGGCAATCCTCCGCTCGGTCATGCCGGCGAGGAGGCCATCAGGTACTGGTTCACCGATTCGGTCGCCGGACGGGATATAGCCTCCAGGCTCACTGCCGAACAATGCGCCGACATCTCCAGATACGAGGGCAATGCGCAGGGGTTCCGGACGCTGACCAGAATAGAGATGCCCGAGCAACGCGGAGGTATGCGTCTGACCTGTGCGACTTTGGGGGCGTTTTCAAAGTATCCCTGCTCGTCATCTGACGGCGGAAAGTCCCATGGAGTGGCCGGAAAGAAGTTCAATTTCTTCTGCAGCGAAAGCGATATGTTCGCCGAGATGGCCAGTCAATGCGGACTCATCCAGACGGGACCGAAGTCATGGTCGCGCCACCCGCTGGCCTATCTGGTGGAGGCGGCGGACGACATCGCCTATCTCATCGTCGACTTCGAGGACGGATACCGCCTCGGCCTCATCGATTACGAAGAGCTGGAAAATTTCTTTATCCCGCTCATCGATTCCGAAAAGGCGATAAAGTACATGGAAAACCTTGGATCTCCTGTCGCCCGCGTCGAATACCTGCGGGCCCAGGCCATCGGCCATCTGGTGATAAAGGTGGCCGAATGCTTTGAAAATCATATCGACGAACTCATGACAGGAACCCTGGATGAGCCGCTCATAGAGTGTTTGGACTGTAAAGACATATTGGACAGGTTGCGCAAGCGCAGCGTGGAGTCTATCTACAACAACGATAAGGTCGCCGAGGTGGTGATTGCTGGATTCGAAATGGGGGCGGGAATGCTCGACGTTTTCATGCCGAGTGTCGAGGAGCTGGCGGACGAGACGCTTGGCACGGGAAAGGCGTCCTTCCGCACGCATCGCATCATCAACATCCTGCCGCCGCGCAGCCGGCGCACGAAAGACGAGCTTTGGCTTTCGAGTCCGTATGAACGGCTGATGTGCGTTCTGGACTACATCGCCGGCATGACCGACGGATACGCAGTTTCGATATACCAGAAACTTAAGGGGATAGCGCTATGAGCAACAAGAAGGTCTGGCCTGGATCGACGCAGCTGCTGCCGATTCCGGCGGTACTGGTCGGATGCGGCAACGGCCGCGAGATGAAGTACAATTTGCTGACGGTGGCGTGGACCGGAATCGTGTGCAGCGATCCGGCGATGTTGTCCGTGTCGATTCGCCCGGAGCGGTTCAGCTACGCGCTGATCAAGCGCAGCGGGGAATTCACCGTCAACATGCCTTCGCGCAAGATCGCGTCGGCGCTTGATTACTGCGGTGTGGTGTCGGGGCGCGACCATGACAAGTTCAATGAATGCTCGCTCACGGCTCGGCCGGGAGAGACAGTTCAGGCGCCGATTGTGGCGGAATGCCCGGTTTCGCTGGAATGCCGGGTGTCCAAGACGCTGGAACTCGGATCGCACGTGATGTTCGTCGCCGACATCCTCGCCGTCCAGGTGGACGAATCGCTTATCTCCAACAAGGGGGCGCTTGACGTGCGTCAGGCGGATCCAATCGCCTACGCCCACGGCGGATACTATGGAATCGGAGATTTTATCGGCGGATTCGGATTCTCGGTAAAGAAAAAGGATGGCGCGAGGTGAAGAGCACGCTCGACAATTTGTACGAACTTCTGGAGCATTCCGACAAGACAATCGCGTTCACAGGGGCGGGGATATCTACACTCTCCGGCATTCCTGATTTCCGCGGAAAGAACGGATTCTACTCCAAGCCGTGGAAGGGACTGCCGGTCGAGGAAATACTCTCGATAGACCTTTTCGACCGCGATCCAGAACCATTCTATGAATGGGCGCGCAACTTCGTGTACCGATGCAACGAGTTCGATCCATCCGACGTGCACACCGGACTGGCGGCGTTGGAGCGGCGCGGACTGCTGGACAGGGTGTACACCCAGAACATTGATTTGTTGCACACCAAGGCGGGCAGCAGGAGCATCGTGGAACTGCACGGAAGTCCGGCGCGGCATAGTTGTCGGAACTGCGGGGCGACCTGCGGATACGACGAAGTGGCCAAAACGGTTCTCGAAGGCAAGGTGCCGCGCTGCAAGTGCGGCGGAGTGTTGAAACCCGAGATAACCTTCTATGGCGAAAACCTGCCGGAAGGTGCGTTCGAACGGGGGATCGAGGATTTCGGCGATGCCAGCGTGGTGCTGGTGCTCGGAAGTAGTCTGACAGTCCATCCGGCGGCGCAGCTGCCGATGATTTCCGCTCGATCCGGTGCCGCTCTCGTCATCGTCAATGCCACGCCGACTTGTCTGGATGACCAGGCGGCGATGCGCTTCGAAGATCTCAAGGATGTGTTTTCCGGAATACTTGAAAGATACGGCGGCAGATAGGAGATGGGGGACGTATGCGCAAACAAGTCACAATATACCGGGGTGGTGAAATGAATGTTCTGAAGATTGGTTTCGCGTTGACGTGCGCGGCCATGTGTTTCGCCACCGCCGCTCTGGACAATAGAGAGACGTTTGTCGCGGCCACGTTCAATGTTCGAGTTCCAGTGGACCGGTCTCCCAACTCCTGGGCGGAGCGGTTGCCTAGATGCCGCGAAATCATCGAAAAGAACAAAATCGACATACTCGGTCTGCAGGAGCCTGTCGCAGAGCAGCTGGATGGCTTGGTCGATAACTCCGAATACGACTGCATCGGCGGAGGACGGGAGGATTTCAAACGCAAGGGCGAATTCAGCTGCATTCTCTACCGCAGGTCGCGTTTCGAATGTCTGGCGAGCGGTACGTTCGGACTTTCCGAGCGGCCTGACGTCCCCGGTGTCCGTTCGTGGGGCAGCGCCTGTCCGCGAATCGCAACATGGGGAATTTTTCGCGACAAGCAAAGCAAAAAGGAGTTCATCTACTACAACACCCACCTGGATCACGTCAGCGAGCGGGCAAGATGCGAGGGAATCAAGCTTCTGATTGCGCATGCGAAGAAAAACGCCGCAGGCAAGCCCATGATACTTTCAGGGGACTTCAATTCACATCCCGGCTCGGAGACCTACCGGACAGTGCTGTCCATGCTGGACGATAGCGCCGCCGTTTCAACAACGCCCCACGAGGGATCGAAGATGACCTATCAGGGTTGGGGTCGGAGCAGGACCGATCGTCCAATTGACTTCATCTTCGTGTCGAAGGATTTCTCGGTGCTGTCGCATCGTACCGATGACTCTCTCGTCAAAGGCAAATACGCATCCGACCACTATCCGGTCGTTGTCACTTTATCGATAAAATAGCAAAAGCGATTGAAATCATCTCATGGCAACGAAGGTCGAATACGGAAAGACGCTGGATGTCAGATACGACGTCGACGTGTTCGTCGCCGGCGGCGGTCCGGCGGGAATAGCTGCGGCCGTGGTTGCGGCGCGGCAGGGCAGGCGGGTGTCTCTGGCTGAAACGAACGGCTGCCTGGGGGGCATGGGAACGGCCGGCCTGGTTCCGGCATTCTGCACGTTCGGCAATGGTGTCGATTTTCTCGCCGATGGCATCGGACGCGAGGTTCTGGAGTCGCTAAATGCAGAAAAGGGAATCGACTATCCGGTTCCAGAGGTCTGCATTCCGGCCGAGATGCTCAAGCGCGTCTATGACCGCATGGTTTCTGAAGCCGGCGTGGATTTCACTTTCCATACTACCGCGGTCGACGCCGTATGCCATGACGGAGTCATAGACTATGTCGTCTGTAGCGCAAAGAAGGGATTGTTCGCTGTACGCGCCAAGATCTACATCGACGCCACCGGAGACGGCGATCTTTCGGTGATGGCCGGCGCCAAGTGGGAAATGGGCGACGAGACCGGCGGTCCAATGCCGGGAACGCTATGCAGTCTGTGGGGCAATGTCGAGTTCAATCCAGGAGGAAAGCCAGGACTGACCGGAAAGCCGGTGAGGGAACTGCTTTACAAGTGTTTCGAGAAAGAAGACATCTTCACGATCAAGGATCCGCATCATCCCGGCATGTGGCGGGTGGGACTGCATGTCTCCGGTGGCAACATGGGGCATGCATTCGGACTGGATTCCACAGACGAGCGTTCGCTGACGCATCATCTGGTGCAGGAACGCAGCAGAATGCCGGAGTTCGAGAAATTCTACCGCAAATACATACCTGGATACGAGAACGTCGAACTCAGCGGCACGGCGAACGTCATGGGCGTGCGGGAAAGCCGCCGGATCATCGGCGACTACGTCCTTACCGCGGATGACTTTTTGGCCAGGGCGGTATTCGAAGACGAAATCGGTCGCTACTGCTATCAGATAGATTGTCATCCTGCCTCCACCAATCCGGAGGCCTATGCCGCATTCGAAAAGGATTTCCGGGAGAAGTACCGCTACAAGCCAGGTGAAAGCTACGGAATACCCTATCGCTGCCTGACCCCGATCGGGTGCAAGAACTTGTTGGTGGCAGGTCGTTGCGTGAGCACGGACCGCAAGATGCAGGCGTCGTTGCGGGTGATGCCGGGCTGCTATCTCACCGGTCAGGCGGCCGGTATGGCGGCGTCCCTGGCAATCGGGCAGGGCGCTGACGTCCATGGACTCAACGTCAGGACATTGCAGGAAAAGCTCCGTGGTATCGGTGCGTTCCTGCCGAATTTCGCAGGATGACCGAGATACTTCACCGTTGGCGCCATGCAGATGGCCGCCGAGCATCGGTAATTGGAGCGCATGTTCGCAACTCGGCTGGATAGCGGAATATCTATCTTAGTGACAGAAGGTCGCGCCGGCGAATCTAAAATAAAAAGCCGCGGCGGATTTTGTTCCGCCGCGGCAGTTTCATTGCGATAAGTTACTTTTTGCGGATGATGATAATCGTCTCCGGATCCACCTTCTTAGGCAGCACTCCGTTCAGTTTTTTCAGATTGTCCTTCGCTGTGGTCATGGACTCCGCGTAATAGCCATCCGGAATCTTTATGTCGATGTCATTGACTCCGTCGAAACAGAATATGGCACCGCCTTTGTCGCTGCTCCATGTGGTGCCGAACGGCGTTTCCCGTATGAACGGCATGCCGTTGTCCAAGGCGGCGTTGATGGCTGGCAGATAGTGCTTGATTCTTGCAACCATTCGGTTTTCGCCCTCAATGCTCTCGAACTTCTGGCGCCAGTTGTTCATGACGATCGGGAAGAACGTGCAGTACATGCTGGTGCGGAAGTAATCGAAGTAGAGGTGGTCCTTGACGCTGGTCTGGCACTGGACGCCGAACAGCTGGAATTCCCGTCCTATGAACGGTCCCTTGTACCGGTCGGCGAAGAAGAGATAGCCGTCGTTGACGATCGGGTTCATGCCCTCGGTGGTCGCCCATCCGCCGCGCTCGTACCAGTGCCGGAATATCTCCATCTGCGCCCAGAGGCCGACCTTCGACTCCTCCTTCTTGAAGTCCATCATGCCGCTGGCGGCTCCGCCCATGTCATACCAGCAGGTGACGACACCGGAGTCGATCATCTCGTCGACCTTTCCCATGAACCATTTGCGGAAATCCGGATTGTACATGTCGGCGACGTAGAAGTGGTTGAAGAACTGCGTCAAGTTGCCCTTCTCGTCCTTCAGGAACCAGTCCGGATGCGCCTTGACCGTCGGGGTCTTGTCGGGATCGTGGGCGCAGGGCATCCACGGATAGGCGCCCATGCCGTTCTCCCTTATCGTTTCAGCTATCTTCATGTGCCCGAACGCATGCATGGGGGAAGGGCACATCGGAACGTGCATGATCCTGAATCCAAATTCTGCGGCATCCTCGATCGCCGCGAGTCTCTCGTTCGCATTGCACGTATCGGAAAAGGCCGCGTAGGTCTGCGGGCACTTTTCCGGAACTCCGAACTTCTTCCTCAGATTGTGGCGCTGGAACTGGTACATCGCCATCCAGTCGTTTGTGGTGTTCGCGCTTGCAGGACCGGCCATGTGCCAGATGATTGCGGTCTCCTGCGGAGCCTTGACCCGGCCGAAAGTCAGGTCGATCAAGGAACTGACGGTCTTCTGTCCCTTCTTCATCCGCATCTGGACCTTGATCGGGAACAGGTCGTCGATGAATTCGCTGAACACCGCCTTCTTGCCCTCGACCCAGGTGAACGGCTGTCCGTCCGAGAAGAATCCCCAGGGACGGGTGTCCACGTCGGCCTTTCCAGTCGCATCGTAGTCGTTGTATCCGCGCGGCGGCTGGTAGCAGGCAAAGCGCCTGATGTTGACGTTGTCGGCGTCTATCTCGTACCTCGGTCCCACCGAGTAGAGCAGCTTCGCGTAATCCCCAAGTTTCCTGATGGAGAACTTCTCGCCGATTCCTGCGAATTGCCTGCCGTCGACATCCGCCTTGCCGGTTACGAACTGCCACTCGATCGCGGACCCCTTGTCTCCGACGAGCTCGATGGTGAGATTGCTCCCGCCCTTCATGCTCTTGATGGCGAACTGCTCCTTGGACAATATCGTGTTGTCCTTGGCGTTCGTGGCCTCGGCGGTCGACGCGTCGTCGACCGCGGCCGCGCCCTTGGGGAGCTTGAACACGGGCCTCAGGTTCCTGACGTAGGTGTTGCCGTCGGGATAGGTGATGTCCAGCGACTTGCCGTTGCTGACGAACCTGTATCCGCTGGAGAATCTGGCCTCGTTTCCGTTCACCTCGACCTTGGCATCGTCCTTCGAGAGATCCAGTTTCGGCACCCTTATCTCGGCCTCTGCCGATGCAATGGTCTTGGGCTTCAGCGGCTCCGCCTTGGTGGTCAGGGATTTCTCAACATCGAGATTGAGTCCTGCCGCTTCGTTGACGGTCGACACGAAGAGAACACCGCAGTAGCACCAGTTGAACATCTGAACCGCAGTCTGGCGACGGGTCCGCTGCGTATTCATGAACCAGACGCTGCCTTTTCCATATTTCTTGCATGCAATGTATATTCCGTTTTCTTTGCCCTTTTCGTCTACGATGGCTGATACGGTCTTCGCATCTTTGGTCAGCGTCGCCTCCTTGTAGGGGTCGACGATTTGCCAGCGTTCCGGCAACCGCGAGAACTTGGCCGAGACCGGGCGCACTGCATAGACCGGATCGTCATTGTCAAGATCGACCATGTCGCCCAGTTCGACTGGGAGCAGGTCACCGAGTGATTCCGGCGCATTGATGGTGAGCACGAGCACCCCGCCATTCGCAACATACTGCTTCATCGCTTCCACTCGATCCTCGGTGAAAAGCTTATCCTGGTTCGAGGCGTTGATGTCGTTTATGATCACCGCCTTGTAGCGGGACAGCTGCTTGAACTCCGGTGTCACGTAGTCGACGGGTTTGGGCTCCACGGGGTCGGTCGGCGTGATCTTGATGCTGGCCCCGCCGAGTCCGCCGAGATAGACGCTGTTCAGGAGGCTCACGGAAGCTCCGGCCCTGCCGAAGGCGGAGCCAAGGCCATTGCCTATCCACGGACGGCTTCCGGAGAGAACAAGCAACTTCGGCCCGTTCGGATTGCCCTTCGGACGGCCGAAAATCCCGTCAAGCTTAGGAATGTTTGGCAAATCGCCGGTCAGTTTGGAATAGTCGACCGGAGCGTTTTCCGCTTTCTGGGCTTGTGCGACTGGATCGATCTTTTCCGTGGAGAAGATAATGTCACCAAGCCGGCAATTGCCGGCGTGCGATGACAGACTCAATTCATTGGCGCCTTTTTTGAGCGTAACCTTCCTTCCTGTGGTCCAGCCGAGCCCCGGCTTTTTCTGCCCCCTTCCAAAGGCGTCGCAGAATCTGCCGAGATCGGTGCCGTTGATGATGATGTGTGTCTGCCGCCAGGCTCTAGCGGGATCCTGTTCGTGATTGATGCTGCTGACGTACATGTAGTACTTGCCGGATTCGGCCGCGTTGATGGTCGTCGATGCCTTGTTGCCTTTCCCTGTGCTCAGCAGCACCGTCTGCTGGACTTCCCATCCATTCAGGTTTTTGTATGCGTCTGGTTTCACCACTATGACTTCGGATAGCGCGACTAGGCATGAAAGCATGAACAAAAGCAATATGAATTTCTTGAACATCTAGGAACTCCTCTTTTGTGTGTTGGTAAAAACTTTCTCGAACCATTGTTTTACGATACTATAGCATGTTTTGGTTGTCCGGCAAGAGTTCCATGCCGTTGTGGAAACCGTTTTGAAATGACACTTCAACTTGAAATCTCCTCCTACAAGTTGAAAATCATCGGGTCGATGGGTACATTATCGTTAGTTGCAGTGTGCACCCGTAGCTCAGTTGGATAGAGCGTCTGCCTCCGGAGTAGAAGGCCGCGCGTTCGAATCGCGCCGGGTGTACCATTTTTTTTTTTTTTTATGCTCAATTCCTTCTCAAATCAATCCGCTCGCGACAGAGCGCCCATAATGTCCTTTTATGCCGTTTTTGGAAAAAATTTGAAACATTTTTACAACATTTTTTCGAAAGACATTTCCATTGGATGGATGTCGCCGGCAACCGGATAAAAACAGAGCCGCCGGAATGATTTCCTGCGGAAAGTACGGTAAAGGTGTTCACGCGAAACGTTCAGCCGCTGCGCCAGCGCCCGGATGTTCAATGGTTGCCGATATTCGTCGGCGAGAATGTTCTGGATCCGCCGGATGCGGACCATCTCGAATTGGCAATCGTTTTCTTTCATGTCACAAAGCGAGAGTTAATATCACGAAACGCAATATATGGTACGCTTTACTTTTCTACTTCCAAATATACATTAGTGGTGAAAATTGATTCTTTACTCGATTTGCCGATGTCACAATCGGGAATGCTTGTACCGTTCGGCAAGGACAAGGAAAGGAAATTTTTGCAATGCGTAAAATCGTTCTGTTCGGATTGTTCGCCATTTGTTGCGCATGTCGCGCTTTCGAGAATGTGGATGTCGTCGTCATCGGCGGCACGCAGGCCGGAATCGAAGCGGCGGTCGGAGCGAAATCCAAGGGGGCGCGCGTCGTCCTCTTCGAGGCGCGTCACGCCTTGATGTGCGACACCGCCGGCAAGTTGATTCTTCCGGCCAGGGACGGCAAGCTTGTCGAACCGCTCGCCGTCCGCAAGGCGGCCGATCGCCGGTTGCTGGATGAAAAAATCGATTTCCGTACCTGGACTTACGTGAAGGATATCGTCAGGACGGCGGACGGCGCCGTCGCTGGCGTGACGACCGTCAGCCGTTCCGGTGAAAGATTCATTCCAGCCAAGGCGGTCGTCGATGCGACGGAGCGCGCCTACGCCGCCAAGGCGGCAGGGAGCGTGTTCAAGCCCTTTCCCGCCAGGAAATACGAGGCGACGCGTTATGTGGTTTCCTGCGAGAAACCGAAAGCGGACGGCCTGGTCGCGGAAAAAATCGCTTCGACTGGCGTTCACGAGATCAACGACGGCTACCATCATAGTAGCCCCCGTTCAAGGGAGGCATTCCTGTGGAAATGCACGTTCTCCGTCCCGATGAAGGACGGTTCGCCATGGAGTTTCGCCGAAATGGAGCAGATCGCTAGGGAGAAAACCTGGACTAAATCCCAGATGGAAAGTGCGGAGAGCTGTTCCCTGGATGCACCGGACAAACTGGAGAAGGACGCCCCTGGCGTTTTCACTGCGGGGCCCCTTGGCAAGCTCCATCCCTATCTCGCCGGGCGCGAAGCGGCCGATTACGCAAGGGCCGCCACGGGCGGCGAACCGGTGCCGTCGCCAGAGGCGCCGTTGTCGGAAGGATTCGATTGCGCAGTAGTCGGACTTGGCACCGGCGGCGCTCCCGCTTTGGTCGCCGCCTCGCGCAGCAGTATGAAGTCGATCGGCTTCGAGTATAGCTATCGTCTTGGAGGTGTGTCGACGGAAGGGCAGATCGGCAAGTACTGTTTCGGCAATCTCGTCGGTTTCACTGCGGAACTGGACAGAGCGCTCGCCGAATCGAACGGTCTCGTCCACACCCAGTCCAAGGAGAATTTTCTCCGCTCGACTTGCCACCGCCAGGGGGCGACGATTATGCTCGGTTCATTCGTCTACGGCGTTGAAAAGGAAAACGGCCGCATTGTCGCGCTCAAGGTGATGCTGGCGGAGGGCTATCCAGTCCGCGTCCCCGTCAGGATGGTGATTGACGCGACCGGCAATTGTGACATCGCCGCTGCGGCGGGCGAGGAGACAGAGTTCATCACCGCGGACGAGCTTTCGTTGCAGGGCGCTGGATTCATGCGCAAGAAACTTGGTTTTAGTTATCTGAACTTGGACTGGACCTTCGTCAATGACTGCGACGCGGAGGATCTCTGGTATCTTTCGCTGCGCGGCCGGCTCTCCTACCAGGAGAACGCAGGATTCTGGGACCAGTCGCAGATGATCGATACGCGCGAACGCCGCCGCCTGTTCGGGCTTTTCCGCGTCACTCCGCAGGACGTGCTGCTCGAACGCTCCTATCCCGACATCGTCTGCATCACGAGGTCGAATTTCGACACGCACGGACAGACCGTAGATCCGCAACTTTTCATCCAGACGACGGGCAGCCGCCCGCTAACCGTGAATCTTCCATATCGGGCGCTGCTTCCTAGGAAAACCGACAATCTGATTGTCATCGGGCTTGGGCTTTCGGCGAGCCGCGACGCGATGCCGATTCTGCGCATGATCGGCGACGTGCAGAACCAGGGCTTCGTCGCCGGCAAGGCGTGCGAACACGCCCTCAACGAAAACAAACCGCTCAAGGACATCGACATCAAATGCCTGCAGCGCGATCTCGTCCGCAAGGGCATCGTTCCCGAATGGGTCCTGACGGCAAGGGACACGTTGCCTGTCCCGGATGAAAAGATGGCGGAGGCCGTCGCATCGCTCGGCCATGGATACCAGGGACTGGCGGAGGTCTTTTCAGATCCGGCGCGCTCCCTGCCGCTCGTTGAAAAAGCCTATCGGTCTTCCGCCGAGGGGGCGGAAAAAATCGCTCGCGCGCATGTCCTTGGAATGCTCGGCTCCAATGTCGGGGAGTCGACGCTTGTTTCCGCATTGGCCGGCGCGACGTGGGACAAGGGGTGGCAGTATCGAGGAATGGATCAATTCGGCCGTCCCGTGAGCCAGATCGACAGCTATGTCATCGCGCTGGCTAAGTCGAAATCGCATGCAGGGTTCGACGCGGTCAGCCGTTTGGCGAAGGAGCTCCGCGGTGAAAGCGAATACTCGCACTACCGGGCAGTCGCGATGTATTTCGAGGCTGTCGAGGACAGGCGGGCGGTGCCGATACTCGCCGCTCTGCTGGCGCTCCCCGGCGTGGGTGGCCATGCTTTCAGCCTGGAATCGAACGGCATTCCTCTCATTCGGGAATATGACGTCTACAGGTACAGATCACCCAATGCTGCAACCTACCAGGGCGCCGCCAGCGAGAGCGATTTCGAGCGCATGCGTTGTCTCAAGGAATTGACGATCGCCCGCGCGCTATACAATCTCGGCGATGCCGACGGCGTCGCCCGGAAAACACTTGAGGCCTACGCCAACGATCCGCGTCGTGCCTACGCCGCGCACGCCAGACTGGTGCTTGATCGCGCGAAACCGGCGAGATAGGGCGGGCGGCGCGTCGGCGGTGTCTGTTGGGTCGGCCTAGCATGAGGATGGAAAATCGATGTATGTGATGCCGGAAAATTTCGTGTGGGGTGCGGCGACGGCGGCGTTTCAGGCCGAGGGAGGCCTGGATTGCGACGGAGCCGGCGAATCCAACTGGCTCCGCTTCTGCCGGCAGCCGGGGAGGATAAAGAACGGCGACATTCCGACAACGGGATGCGACCAATACCACCTTTTTCGCGAGGATGTCGCGCTGATGAAGCGGCTCGGCATCGGTGCGTATCGTTTTTCGCTCAGCTGGGCGAGGGTATTCCCGCGCGAAAACGTACTCAATGAAAAGGGACTCGCCTACTACCAGTCGCTTGTCGACGCCTTGCTGGAGGCTGGCATCGAACCCTACGTGACTATCTTCCACTGGGACCTTCCTCAGTATATCGAGGACCAAGGCGGCTGGCGGACGAAGGATACGAGCCGCAAACTCGGCGATTTCGCTTCCTTCATGGCGAAATCCTTCGGCGGCAAGGTGAGGCATTACTTCACCGTCAACGAGATTACGATGTTCACCGCCGCCGGGCATAACGGGAGCGGGATGGCGCCGGGATTGAAGCTTCCGCGCCAGGACATCTACCAGACTATCCATCACGGAAACCTCGCCCACGGCTACGTCGCGCAGGCGCTCCACGCCGCCGCGCCGCACGCCGAGATCGGCATCGCCAACAATCCTGGGATCGTCGTGCCGCTCTTCGAAACCGCGGAAAACATTGACGCCGCGCGCAGGGCGGCGCGCTTTGCCAACGCCTGGAGGCATACTGCGATCGAGGAGGGGAGCTATCCGGATGAATTCCTGGAAAAAGCCGGATCCGACGCACCGCGTTTCACCGATGAGGAGATGAAGGTCATTTCGACGCCGACCGACTTCACCGGTTTCAACGTCTACACGGGGAACTACTGCACCGCCGATTCCGAATCGCCGCAGGGATTCAAGTTGTTTCCCGGAGCCGCGGACCATCCGTATATGGATTTGTCATGGCTGCGGGTCGTGCCGACGTCCATCTACTACGGCGCGAAATTCATTCACGAACTGTGGGGCAAGACGACCTACGTGACCGAAAACGGCTGTTCCTCCGCCGACACGTTGGGCGATGGCGGGGAAATCTACGATTCCGGACGCATCGAGTATCTGCGCAACTACCTGCGCAACTTGCAGCGCGCGACGGCGGAGAACATCCCCGTCAAGGGATATTTCGTGTGGAGCCTGCTTGACAATTTCGAGTGGGCGCAGGGGTTCGCGCCGCGATTCGGCATCGTCTATACCGATTACGCGACACGGAAACGCATCCCGAAGTGGAGCGCGAGATATTATTCCGAGTGCATAAGAAGCAACGCGGTGTTGTGACATATAAAAAGAGAGGTTTGCAATGGCTCCCGGCTGGCTGAGAAAAGCATCGTTCTATCAGGTTTATCCCCAGAGTTTCCACGACTCCAACGGCGACGGCATCGGCGACATCCCCGGTGTCATAGCGAAACTGGATTACATCAGGAATCTCGGCGTTGACGCCATCTGGTTCAATCCGTGGTACGAATCGCCGTTCCGCGACGCCGGCTACGACATCACCGACTTCTACAAGGTGGCGAAGCGCTACGGAAGCAACGCCGATGCAAAAAGGCTTTTCGCCGAGGCACATAAACGCGGTCTGAAAATCATCCTCGACCTGGTCGTCGGCCACACTTCGCTCGACTGCAAGTGGTTCAAGGAGTCGGAGAAACCAGAGCGCAACGCCTACAGCGACTACTACGTCTGGTCTCCGATCGCCTACTATCGCGGCTCCGGCAAGGGAGACGACTACTTCATCTCCGGCTGGGGACCGCGCGGCGCGTTCCTCGCCAACTACTACGCGGTCCAGCCGGCGCTGAATTTCGGATATGCCAGGACCGAGCATCCGTGGGAGCTCCGCTATGACGATCCGCGGTGCCGCGCCACCAAGGACGAGATAATACGGATTATGCGCTTCTGGATGGACATGGGAGCCGACGGATTCCGGGTCGACATGGCCAGCAGCGTGATCAAACGCGACGATGGCAAGAAAAAGACGATCGCCTTCTGGAGGGAGATTAGGAGGATGTTCGACCGCGACTACCCGGAAAACGTCCTGATTTCCGAGTGGTTCGATCCTGCTACGGCTCTGAAGGCGGGGTTTCACATCGACTTCTGCTACAACTCGTTCTGGCGGGCCGGATACCGGCCGGAGAAACCGGATCCGAACTGGCCGCAGATGGCGATGGCGGAAACACATTTCACCGACCCCGTTCCTGCCATCGGACCGACGTTCGAATTGATCCAAAAGACGCGGAAAAAGGGCTACATCGGCTTTTACTCGGGCAATCACGACAGCGCGCGCCTGCGCTACTACGGCAGCGAAGCCAACACGATCGTCAAGCTGGCGATGCTTTTCACGCTGCCAGGAACGCCGTTTCTGTATTACGGTGACGAGATAGGCATGCGCTATGTCGAAAACCTGACGCCAAAAGAGGGTGGCGAACGCCGCACTGGCAGCCGCACCCCGATGCAATGGGACACTGCGTTCGTCAACGCCGGGTTTTCGACGGCGGCGAAGGAAAAGCTCTATCTCCCCGTCGACGATTCCCCCGACGCACCATGCGTGGCGGAGGCGATCAAGGGCAACAACGCGACATATGATGCCGTGACGCGGCTTCTGGCCCTGCGGAAACAGCATGTCGCACTCGACAACGACGCCGATGCGGAACTCGTTTACCTCAGGCACCGTAGGATGCCGATTGCCTATGTCCGCGCCAAGGGCAACGAGGAACTGCTCGTCATCCTCAATTCCAGCCGGAACGTCGTGTCGGTCCGGATGCCGAAATACAAAGACGCGGAAGAGCTTCTCTCACAATCGGTACGGATGGCGCCCGACGGTACATTCACGCTCGATTCGTGCAGTTACGGCATCTACCAAATTCGGCGGACGAATCGTCGGCGCGCATGATCCAGTTGGCAATCAGATGGTTACATGGTTTCGATAATCGGACGTTGGTTTCGTTGAATATCAGTGGAGTGCAAAGATGAGACAAAGGTTGTTGCTTTCGGCGGTTGCTGTTCTGTCCGCGTGGTGTTGCCACGGCCGGACGGAAAAGTTCGACATTGGAAATTACGAATACGCCATGGGCGAGAAATACCTCGCGCAGTGGAATGCCGGGGAAAATGCGCGTATCGACCGCGATATCGAGAAATACCGCAAGGCGGACGGAGTGTTCGAGCTCAGTCTTCCAGCCGGGACCAAGGTCAAGGTCGAGCAGACGCGGCACGCCTTTTTCTTCGGCGCGCATATCTTCGACTTCGACCAGTTGCCGAGCGATGAGGCGAATGCCAAATACAAGGCCATGTGGAAGGAGCTCTTCAACTCGGCGACGATACCATTCTACTGGAAGGACTACGAGCCGGAACCCGGTTTCTACCGCGACGACGTGACGCCGGACAACACACCGGAATTCTGGCAGAGCCGCAAGGAGCCGTGGAAGGAGCGTTTCTACCGCAAGCCGCCGATCAAGGTCCTGCTCGACTTCTGCGATGCGAATCATGTGCGCAAGCACGGACATCCCTTGGTGTGGGGATGCAACAAAATGCTGCCGAAATGGTATTTGGAAAAGCTTCCCAGGGAGATACTGGAGTCGGAATTCTTCAGGAAGAACTTCCAGTACAACGATCCCGCGACCAGGACGCTCGGATGGACCAACTACTGGTGCGTCATGGGCGACCTGACCGAGGAACAGTTCGCGAAAAAGTATCCGGACTACTGCAAGTTCGTCAACGATTCGTTCATGAACCGGGTCGTGAACATCTGCAGGAAGTACGGCGACCGCTTCGATTCCTGGGACGTCGTCAACGAGAGCGTCGTTGACACGATGCCGCGCGAGTATCTCGGGAAGGCCCCGCGCATGGTGCCTGGCGGCGAAATCACCAAGAGCATCTACGGCGCGATGCCTGGCGACTATGTGTTCCGGAGTTTCAAGGCCGCGGCGGAAAACCTGCCGGACAGGGCGTGGCTGAACATCAACGACGTGCCGTACCAGTACAAGAACGCCCTTTACGTCAGGCAGATCGGGGAACTCCTGGACCGCGGGGCGAAAATCGACGTGATCGGCTGCCAGATGCATATCTTCCGCGCGTCGGACACCGAGGCGATTGCCAGGGGCGAAGGCGAATTGAAAGGCGAGGCGGGCGACCAGAGTCCGACGATGGTGCGCGCGGCGATGGAGCCCTTGATGGCGCTCGGCAAGCCGATGCATTTGAGCGAAATCACCATCATGGCGCCGGGCAACGATGCGCGCGGCGAGGCGATCCAGGCGGTGATCGCCTACAATCTGTACCGGCTGTGGTTCAGCTTGCCGGCGATGACCGGCATCACCTGGTGGAACACCGTCGATTTCCGCAGCCACGCCGAGTGTTTCCCCTCCGGCATCCTGCGTCCCGATATGAGCAAAAAACCGGTCTATTATGCGCTCGACGACCTCGTCAACCGACAGTGGAAGACGAACTTGACCGTCAAGGCCGACAAGGACGGTAGGATTTCCTTCCGCGGATTCCGCGGCACCTACCGTTTGACGTGGAAGGACGCATCGGGCGCGACGCGGGAAAAGACGGTTGAACTCAAATAGCGCAGGCTTTCCCCCTGCATGAATTCCACACTGGGTGTCCGGGCGGAGGAAATGTCGCCGTTCCGGCGATTGTCCGCCGAAGGCGGTGTTCCGTTTGGATGAAAACCGGTGACGATGTAAAGTAGGTATGTGGAATACTTTTTCAAGGAGGAGACCTGTCAAATGAACGTAACTTTGTTTCCCATCGACTACACTATCATCGCCATTGTGTTTTCCTTCACCATGCTGCTTGGACTTGTCGTGTCCAGGTCGTCTGGAAAAAGCAGCGATTCCTTTTTCCTCGGTGGCAGGGGGATGCCGTGGTGGCTGCTCGGGATGTCGATGGTGGCGACCACCTTCTCGTCTGACACGCCCAACCTCGTGACCGACTTCGTGCGGACCCACGGCGTGTACGCCAACTGGTCATGGTGGTGCTTCATTCCGACCGGCATGCTGACCGTCTTCGTCTACGCCAAGCTCTGGCGGCGGCTCGGTGTGGTGACCGACATCGAGTTCTACGAGATTCGCTACAGCGGACGGACCGCGATGTTCCTGCGCGGTTTCCGCGCCATATATCTCGGCGGATTTCTCAACGTGATGATCATCGCCAGCGTCACCCTCGCCGCGATCAAGATTGGCGGCGCCATGCTCAACCTGACACCGATGCAGAGTGTCTTCTGGGCCATGCTCGCCACCATGGTCTTTTCGGCAATGGGCGGATTCAAGGGCGTCCTGTATACCGACTTCTTCCTGTTCTTCGTCGCCATGGCCGGATCCATAGCGGCTGCCGTCTGCGCCGTGCGTTCCCCGGAGATCGGCAGTTTGCCCGCGTTGTTCACCAAGCTAGCCTCGTCTCCGGCTACCGCGGGCAAGGTGGCGGTGATGCCGCTCGGCAGTTCCGACGACCTGATATGCTTTTTCATCGTGCCATTCGCCATCACCTGGTGGAGCGTCTGGTATTCGGGATCCGAGCCTGGCGGCGGCGGCTACATCGCACAACGCATGTTCGCCGCCAAGGACGAACGCCATGCGATGTGGGCGACATTGTTCTTCAATGTGATGCACTATGCCGTCAGGCCGTGGCCATGGATAATCGTGGCCCTGGCGTCATTGGTGATCTATCCCAACCTGGATTCGCTGCGCGCCGCCGTCGGCCCGGCGATTCCCGGCCATCAGATCGGCAACGACCTGGCGTATTCGCTCATGATGACCAGGCTTCCAGCCGGCATCACCGGGCTGGTCGTGGCCGGATTGCTGGCCGCGTACATGTCGACCTTGTCCACGCTGCTCAACTGGGGCGCCAGCTGTCTTGTCAACGACTGCTACCAGAGATTCGCAAGGAAGGACGCTACGCCGAAGGAATTGGTCTGGGCCGGACGTGCCGCGACCGTCCTGCTCATGGTGTTCGGCGCACTGGTGTCGTTCCAATTGAGCGACGCGCTCAGCGTGTTCAAGCTGCTGCTCAGCATTGGCGCTGGAACCGGGCTTTTGTTCCTGATACGCTGGTTCTGGTGGAGGATCAACGCCTCCTGCGAGCTGGCAGCGATGATCGGCAGCTTCGCCTGGGCCGCGGTCTTCGCGCTCTGGAAGAATTGCCCGCTCAACAACTGGCAGCAGATGGCGGTTCAGGTCGCCCTTACCACGGCAACCTGGCTGCCGTTCGCCTGGCTCGGCCCCAAGACAGACATGGCAGTTCTGGTGAAATTCGTCCGGAAGATCAATCCGGGCGGATTCTGGGGTCCGGTCTACCGTGCGATGGGAGAATTCAAGGAGGGCGCCGCCACGCGCGGGAATCTGACGGCGCAGCTGCTGGCGTCGCTGGTCGCCTGTTTTATGATCGCATTCGCCATATTCGGCGTTGGAATGTTCATTTACGGGCGTCCAGTGGCCGGTACCGCCTATTGCATTGCGTGTGTGATATGTGCGTTCGTCATTTGGAAGATATTGCGCAGGGAAAGCGATGTTGCCGACAATTGATGGTCGTGACGGCCGGTCCGTTGGAAGCTGGTCTCAAAAATGATTGGTAGTCGCCGTCCGCTTGTCTCCGTTGTGATGACGAGCTACAACCATGCGCAATACATAGCGGTTGCAATCGATTCCGTTCTGGCGCAGACCATGCGCGACTGGGAGCTCGTCGTGGTAGAGGATGGTTCCGCGGACGGGTCCAGGGAAATCGTCGAACGCTATGCGTCTTTTGATCCCAGGATCAGGATGCTCGAGCATGAAAACTCGTCAAATCGGGGAATCGCCGCGTCGCTGGTCCTTGGCATCGGCGCGTGTGGAGCCGATTACGTGGCGTTTCTTGAATCGGACGACTTCTGGGAGCCGGACTTTCTCGAGGAGATGATTGCCGCTGTCGGAGTCGACGGCGCCGGCATGGCCGCCTGCGATGTCAGTCTCGTCGGCGACAAATCGCGCTTCGGAGTTTACGATGTCTATTTCGAACTCAGGAATCGGAAGTTCTCCAATCTGAAGTTTCCGGCGGATATTTTCAAAACATTGCTTTTCGAGAATTTCGTGCCGACGTTTTCCTGCGCGGTCGCGAGACGAAGCCTTTTGCAAAAATGCCGTTTCGACTATCCATACCAGCCGTGGCTGGATCGTTCCGTATGGATGCAGATTTGCCGCATGGCGCAATTCGCGTATGTTCCCAGGAAGTTGACCGGCTGGAGGATACACTCGTCAAGCGTTATTGCGAACGAAGGCAGGGGCTATCGCAGCGGATGGTTCATGAAGTTGTTCCGCCTGGCCGCCCTGTCCAGTGACAGCAAGGCGATGGTTTCCTTCAGGTTCGTCGAGTTGCTCTGCTTCCAGTTCGCCAGATGTCTAGCCGGGAAAACGCTCGTCGCCGGACGCAAATTCCGGCGGACCACCCAGGATTCGTGGTACCGGAACTGATAGACGTTCCTACTCCTGCGGCGAAACCAGCGCCTTCTTGCCCATGGCGCGCATCAGGTCGTCGATTTCGACGGTTCCGACTATGCTCGGAACAATGCACGAAAGAGGAAATTCCGTGGTCATCTCTGACGCCTCGGCGGCGAACGACGGTACGCTCCCTTGTATCTCGATCGAATCGATCCTGTCGGAAAGCGCTGCAGCCATAATCGCCGGAATCCTGGCGCGTCCGGAGGCCACGACTTTGATTTTTCTTGCGCCGTTTGCTGCGAGCAGGTTAACCGCGGCCACGATGCCGCGTACGCGTTTTGCGACGATAAGATCACCCGACATCAGTCCCAGCGAGGCATAGTGATAGTCGAATCCGTATTGGTCTTCTAAGTTCCGTCCCTGAAGCGGAGAGGAACCGTTTGGTGTCAGCTCCCCAGTTCCCCATAAATCGAGGACAAACGTCGTCGTGCCATTTGCAACCTGGAGGTTTGCAATCTTCTCTTCGTTTCCGGTGTCGTCTCCAACATACAGAATCGCCGGTTCCGCGGTGAAATGGAAGAATCCCCCTTGGTCCACCCGCTTGAGAACGCATTCTATTTCCCCGTCAGGGGATTCCAGTGCGTAGCGCGAGATAATCTTACCGGAGACCATCGAGTGTGGGACGTTCCGGTATTCCGGAACACCTGGATCCACAAACCCAAGAATCTTGCGCAATGCGGCGACCGGATCTTCGGATTTTCGTCCTCCTGCCAGTTTCGCGGCCATTTCGCCGGATATTTGCCAAAGGAACTTCTGACCGGCAATCGATGATACGTTCCCTTTTGCGGCATAGGTGTCCTGCTTCGGGGGCAGGGCGATTTCTGGTTCCGATGCATCCTCTCTTCCATTCAGCATCCTAGTCATGAATGAATACATGGCCTTTCTGGCAGCAGGGGAATATCCATGTGCATCCGGGCCGATGAAGAGTTCGGTCTCTCCGCCAAGCCGGTCGTTTACTGCCGCCACATCGGAGAACGCCTCCGTGGCGCCACGCGCATCGAAGAAATCGTTTCTCTGTCCTATGATCAGCGTCTTGCGCGGAGCTTTAGCAATGAGCAGGTCCGGGATCTCAAGTCCCGCTTCCAACGCACCGGGGACCACCTGCTCCATGTCGACAGGGAGTTCGTTAGCTATGTTCCGCCTCCAAGACGTGATGTAGCAGCATGGAGCCACCGCCGCCGGCCGATTGTCGGCCGCCGCCAGGAACGCAGTCAGCGTTCCGCCACCCGAGCAGCCGGTGACACCGATGCGCAGCGAATCTATTTCCGGTCTGGTTTCCAGGTAGTCTAGTGCCCGCACCGCGTCCCAGGTGCGCCATGCCCCCAGCCATTCGCCGACAATACATAGCTGCTTTCCAAGCGAATTGTGGTTCCTCGTGCAGGTGCCGACGGAGTTTCCGTCAACAATCATCTGACGGCGTTCTCCCTGTTCTACGGGATCGACGATCAACACGGCGAATCCTTTCATCGCGAGCGCTATGCAGGCCGTCCTGTAAGTGTCGCAGGCCTTGCCTTCCGCTGCGTGCCCGCAAAGGAATAGCACCGCCGGAAGTCCGTCCCGCTTGCCTGCCGGAAGGTATAGGTTCGCCGTCACCGGGTATCCGGGGCGGCTGAAGAATACGATGCCTTCAACAGAAAATTTCCCGTAGTCACGCTTGAACGTCGTCCTCGCATCGAGTGACGTACGTTCCGGGAATCTGAATAGGCCATCGAGTTTCCTCTGCACGGAGTCGCGATAGTTTTTTGCGGACCTCTCCCCGTTCACATCGTCGAGGACTGCATTTCTGCGGTTCGCATTTTCTCTGGCAATCCGCACGAAGTGTTCGTTGACGATGTCGCCATATCTCGATTCGGCCGCGGCGCCAAAGGTCAGTGCCATGGCAATCGCAACTGATACCCTCGACTTTGCGCGCGCACTCATTTCCAGCCACCGAATATTTCATCCCACAGTTTCTCGACGTCGCCGTGGAACATTTCCGAAATGGATTCCTCGTTTTCGGATTCCGATATCTGCGACAGCGTTTCCACTGCGATGTCGACGATCTTGGCCATGACTGTCGGGTCGATGTATTCAATTACATCGTCCGCGCGATGGTGGTTGAATTGGCCGGCTGTGCAATCGTCGCGCCCCAGGGTCGCCGCCGGAACCCCGGCGGCTGCGAACGGGAATGAATCCAGGAAGGCTTCGGCTGCGTGTTCGATCGCCAGGCCCATCTTGCGCGCCTTGTATGCGAGCCTTATCTGCTCGACGCGTTCAAATGACGCCACCGTCGATATCGTATTCCAGCCGATAGATGAACCGCAGGAGTCGAAGTTCAGCATGAATACACCGCGTTTTGATATCTCCTCGCGATGGGTTCTGACATAGGACGACGAGCCAAGGGACAACTGTTCTTCGGCTCCGAAGAAGCACAACTTGTACGTCGCCTTGTGGGATGTCTGCGAAAGCAGTCGGGCGAGTTCCAGCACGACGGCGCATCCGGCCGCGTTGTCGGTCGCTCCCACGGTTGCCGCCTGGGTATCCAGATGGCAACCGGCGTATATCACCCTGTCATCACCGGCGTCGCCGGGAAATTCCGCTATTACCACTGGAGTGGTCGACTTCCTGATGCATCCGCCGACGCAAAGCCGCGCTTTCGTGGCGTGGTTGGAAATCCAGGAAAGCGCGTCCATGTAGGCTACGTTCATGGTCGGGCGTGCCCCGTACCGCGCCACCTGCGCGGGGAACAGCCCGTCCGCCAGGGGCAGAATGCCTGGGTATCTGATGTCGACGAAGAGCATGAACTTTGGATCGGCTTCCATCAGTCTCCTGTAGCAATCTGAGTTCTTGAGATGACATCCAAGGTGGATGACCGCCTTGTCGTGGAGAAACGAGATGTCGTCCGCTTGGTATCCAGTGGCCGAGTCGAAGAGGACGAGATCGGCCTCCAGCGTTTTGCCGCCGGTGGTCGGCGCCGATCCGAAGAGAGTGGTTGGATATTGTTTCCATTCGCCGTCCATTAGAATTTCCAGACGGATGTTTTCAGCGCATTGTGAGTTTACTGGATATTCTTCAATCGAGCATTTGGCGCCAAACGATTCGCAAAGCGTCTTGGCATATTCCGCCGCGCGATGTTCTGCTGCCGAACCGGCTAGCCGCACTCCGATGTCCTCGGTGAAGGTTCGGACGTGTTCGAATATGCGTCCGGCGTCGGCGCATTGACTGCAGGTGTTTGACATGCTTTTCTCCTTCGTTGGACTAAATCTTTCAAATGTGTGTACGTCAACTAATGTAGACCGGACAGGCTACGACTTCCATGACATAACAAATCGCCATGTGTTTTTTGTCAAGACGATGGTACGATAGCAAGGCAATAAAACAGTCGGAAATCATGGCATTATGTCGGCAAAGGAGCCAAATCTTCACAAGGCACGTTTTGACATGCCGGACGATGACCTTTTAAGGAATTTAAGAAAGAAACCCCCTTCCGCCATCGGGGAAGGGGGCTTGAAAAAGATGGCGTTCTCAGTGCGATTCGAACGCACGACCTGCTCCTTAGGAGGGAGCCGCTCTATCCAACTGAGCTATGAGAACGTTAGTTCAAAACTTTGATTACTTTTCCTGACTGTAGAACACGGAGAATCCGCGCTTGACAGGGTCCGTCGCCTCGGGATTGTTCTTGCGGAGATTCTCAACGGACACGTTGAGCTTAATCGCGAGATCGGCGAAGGAAATTGATTCCTCCTGGACTTCATACATCAGCGTGTCGGCCATGAGATCCTCGTTGTCCTTGGGGGCGGTCGAGGTTACCGAGACTTCCTCGACCACTACGGTGTCGGTATTCTCCGGTGCTGCTGCCTGTTGCTGCTGCGGCTGCTCGTTCGGAAGCTCGACCACCTGCTCCTTCAGCTGTTCGGTGGTTTCGGTCGACTTGGTCGAGGCGTTCGCTGCGCTAACCCCCTTCGTGATTCCCGGGATTATCAGGAGATCGCCAATCTGCATTCTCGACGCATCCGAGGCATTGAGCCCGTTGGCCGCCATGAGATCGTCGACCTTGACTTTGAAACGCTTTGCAATCTTGGCCGGGCTGTCTCCGCGCTTGACTTTGTAGCGTCCGTCGGCTTCGAGCGCTGGCGGCGTCGCCGGTTCTTTGGACGCTGGAGCGGACTTCGCCGCCGGCTTGGCCTTGGCGGCCGTTTTGCCGTTCGGAATGATAAGCTTTTGTCCGACCCTGATCTTCCTCGCCGAACGTTCATCAAGACCATTGGCATCCATCAGCGCCTTGAGCTTGACGCCCTGCTTGTGCGCGATCTTCCCAAGCGTGTCTCCGGCGCAAACCACGTAGGTCCCGGCCGCGGCCGCCCCCACCTTGCCGGAGACTCCGCCCGAGGACTTGACTCCGGTCATCGGCGCATAGTTGGTTGTTTCTGGCTGCTTCTGCGCGCTTTGGTTTGTCACATTGTCCTGCGCCGGGGCAACTTCCTGAACCTGCTGGTCGGTCTGCTGCTCTGCCGCTTGTTGTCCGTTGTCGGATGCCGCCGGAGCCGCGTAGGTGTTCTCATCTACCGGAGCGAATTTGCGGGAGTCCAAAACCTCGGACTGGCATCCCGCGAGGACCACCACGGCGATTGCAGCGAAAGTCAAACCGTATTTCATGTCCGTCTTACCTCCATGCATAAATATGTAGAAGCCGAAACTGTTTTTTTATCCGTATAACTAACGTATTGCGGATGTCACGCATTTTCAAAGACGAAAAAGCGGTATTTTCGTAAAAAACGAGAAAATTACATCGCTGACGCCGGCGACACTATCTGAGTGCCGATTCCGGTGTCGGTGAATATCTCCAAAAGCAGCGAATGCAACACGCGCCCGTCAATCATGTGCACCTTGTTGATTCCGCTCTCCAGCGCCTCGACGCAGCTCGCGATCTTCGGGAGCATTCCGCCAGAAAGCACCCCGTCCGCTATCAGCTTCTGAATGTCGGACGTGACAATGGTCGGAATTACCGATTTCGGATCGTCCTTGTCGGCCAGGATTCCCGGCACATCGCTCATGAACACCAGTTTTCTCGCGTGCAACCCCTGGGCGATCTTGCTGGCGGCCACGTCGGCGTTGATGTTGTAGATGGTGCCGTCCTTTCCGATGCCGAGCGGCGTTACCACCGGAATCATTCCCCTTTCTATTGAGTTCATGATCGGCGCCGCGTTGACGCCCTCGACTTCACCGACGAAACCAATGTCCTGGAGCTCGCCGGTGGTCGGATCCTTCGCCATGGTCCGTTTCGCCCGGAGCACCTGTTTGCCGGAGATGCCGACGAGCCGTCCGCCGCAGATTTCTCCAAGCTCGACGAGGTTCTTGTTGACTACGTTGTGCAGCACGTCGTCCACCACCTTTATGGTCTGGTCGCAGGTGTACCTGAGCCCGAATACGAATTTCACCGGGATGCCCAGCTTCTTGAGTTCGGCCGATATCGCCTTGCCGCCGCCGTGAACGATCACCGGCTTGACGCCGATGGCCTCGAGCATTACTACATCGCACATCGCGCTCCGGACCAGTTCCGGATCCTCCATTGCGCTGCCGCCGAATTTCACTAGCATTATCGAGTTGCGGAACTTTTGGATATAGGGTAGCGCCTCCACCAGCACTCCCGCCTTTGCGATCACATCGTCTATCATGTCGTCCTCCATGACTGTTCTGTTCCTTGACGTCTTTTGTAGAATATACACGTGACGGCGACCGGCCGCAATATGGTTGCACTTTGTAAAAAGCCCGTGTTCAAGCTATTTTATCGCACGGCCATCCACTGGACTTGAAAAGGAACTTGAGACGATGTCGGACTTGTCCCGCATACGCAATTTTTGCATCATTGCCCATATTGACCATGGGAAGACGACGCTTTCCGACCGCCTGTTGGAAATCACCGGCACGGTCGCAATCCGCGACCTGCAGGAGCAGACGCTTGACGGCATGGAGCTTGAGCGCGAGCGGGGCATAACCATCAAGTCCCATCCGGTGCGCATGCACTACGATCCGGGCGACGGGGTGACCTATGAACTGAATCTCATCGACACCCCAGGACACGTTGACTTCTCCTATGAGGTCAGCCGCAGTCTCAGCGCTTGCGAGGGCGCGGTGTTGCTCATAGACGCCACCCAGGGCGTGCAGGCCCAGACCGTTGCAAACGTCGACATGGCGTTCCGCCAGAATCTGGTCGTGATTCCGGTCATCAACAAGATCGACCTTCCGGCGGCCAATCTGCCGCTTTGCTATGAGCAGATGGAGGAGATACTCGCCATTCCTCGCGAAGAGGCGCTTCTCGTAAGCGGCAAGACGGGCGAGGGCGTTCCGGAGCTTTTGGCGCGGATAATCGCCAAGATTCCGGCGCCGAAGACAACGGACGAGCCGGGGCCGGCCGCATTGATTTTCGATTCACAGTACGACATCTTCCGTGGCGTGGTTAATTTCGTGCGCGTGGTCCGGGGCAGTTTCCGTCGCGGCATGCGCATCGAGCTTTTTAGCAACGGCATCACCAGCGAACTCAAGGAGGTTGGATTCTTCCATCCCGGCATGCAGGCGGATGACGAACTTTCCGCCGGCAGCGTCGGATATTTCATCCCTAATCTGAAGAATCCGGCAGACACGCGAATAGGCGACACCATTACCGATACCCTCAATCCGGCGAAAGAACCGCTTCCAGGTTTTCGCGAGGTCCGTCCGACGGTGTTCAGCGGTATTTATCCGATCGACACCGATGAGTATGACCAGCTCAGGTCGAGCATGGCCAAACTCCAGCTCAATGACGCCGCCTTCTTGTATCAGGCGGAGAGTTCGGCCGCTCTTGGATTCGGATTCCGCTGCGGATTCCTCGGATTGCTGCACATGGAAATCATCCAGGAACGTCTGCGCAGGGAATACAACATGGACATCATCGCCACGTATCCCTCCGTCATCTATCACGTCTACCTGAGTTCCGGTGAAATGAAGGAGATCGACAACCCTGTACACCTGCCGGATCCCAGCGAGATCGACCACATCGAGGAGCCGTTCATCCGGTGCCGGATCATGATTCCGTCCGGATGCATCGGCGATGTGATGAACCTGGTGATGTCCAAGCGCGGGGAATGCACCGACACAATCAGCGTCGACGCCGGACACGTCATCATAGTGGCCAGCATGCCGATGCACGAGATACTGATCGATTTCCACGACAAGCTCAAGTCCATGACCCGCGGCTATGGTAGCTTCGACTACGAGCCGGACTGCTACCGCGCCGGCAAGCTCGTCAAACTGGACATCCTGGTCAACGGCGAGCCGGTTGACGCGTTCAGCTCGATCGTGCATGCCGACATGGCCTACGAACGCGGGCGCCAGATTGCAGAACGGTTGAAGACGGCCATTCCGCAGCAGATGTTCCAGATCGCCATCCAGGCCGCCATCGGCGGCAAGGTAATCGCCCGCGAGACGATAAGGCAACTGCGCAAGAACGTACTCGCCAAGTGCTACGGTGGTGACATCACCCGTAAGCGCAAGTTGCTCGAGAAGCAAAAGGAAGGCAAGAAGCGGATGAAACTGATCGGTCAGGTCAACATCCCGCAGGAGGCTTTCGTCGCGGTGCTCAAGGCTCAGGAATTCAATCAGTAGGTGCCGTCAGCTCGAACACCTTCGGTTCGTATGGCGTGAAGTATTCCCTGATGTCACCATAGGCGGTGTGTATTTCCACTATCCTGCCGGTTCCCGAGAGATCGACTGCCGCCAGAATCACCTTGTCTCCGTTTTTCGTCGCCATGACGCGGCATTGTCTCGACGCCGACTCCACGAATCCGTCCAGCTTTTCCCCGGTGGCGAATTTTTCGAAGAACGGCTGCACATCGTAGCTGATTCCCGAGAGCAGTGACCACAACCGCGTCATGTGTTCCGGTATCCCGCCATGTCCCATGTGCACCACGACCCCGGACATTCCATGCATGGCCGCCAGGAATGTCGCCGCGCGCAGTTCCTCCGCCGTCCGGATCCTGCAGTCCGGCACCGATCCGCCGATCCAGAATATCGCCGGCTTTCCCTTCAAATTGACCTTGAGTTCGGCGAGATCGCGGTCGATTTCCTGCATCATGTCGGGCGAATAGCTGGATGTCCACGCCGCATACTCAATGACGTCCGAACATTTCGAAAAGCTGTCAAGAAGTCCTGTCGTGTCCGTGTGAATGGAAATCGTCGTTTCCGGAGATATCCGCTTGGCTGTGGCGTACAGCTTTCCATAGAACTCACCCTTGTCTGTTCCGTTCGGCTTTCCGTCTTCTCCGAGAATTGGCATCTGGGCCTCGTAGGCCAGTCGCACGATGTCGTGTCCGCGCTGCTCGGACATCTGTTTTTCGAATTCCTTTTCGAATCCGGCCGGGAATTCGTGGCCGTTTCTGGTGAACTTCTTTCCTCGCGATCCCGCGATTCCCGGCGCTCCGGCAATGGTTCCGCAATTTCCGCACCCGAGGTTGAAAGCGCAGAAGAACCGTGTGTGGGTCTTCGGGGCCTGCGATGCACCAAGCAGGAATACAGGATGTCCGTCCAGCTGCAGACGGTCTCCCGACGGCTTCAGTTTGGATTCCTTTGCTATCGTCGGTGGCTGGACGAGTTTCGGCAGCTTGCGGAAGAACCGGTCGGCACGATGGTTCCCCGAAGATATTTCCACTCGGTAGTCTCCGACCGGCAGCGATGATATGCCTAGCTTTCCCTCGCGGGGGAAGTCATCCATGTGCATGATGGCTTCATCGCCGCTGAACAACGTGAATTTCGCAGGGGAGGGGAAATCGTGTTTCACGTCGATGTCCTTGTCCAGTTGCGTTGCGTAAATGAGACCGAGCTCGAGCTTGAAGTCCGGATATATCGTCGCGCAACGCTTGATTTCCGGTTGCCCGGGCAGGATGATCTCCACCGGTTCGAATCTGCGCTTGACCGGCTGGTATTTGTCATCTAGGGAAATCCGGCTGTTCAGTCCGCCGATGGAAGTGTATATCTCGCCGGCGTGCCTGAGCATGATCTGGTCGTGCCCGCCGTCGCCGTTTACCTCGACAACCAGCGTGCGGTTCCGTTCGACGTACATTCTTTCCACATGCGGTCCGCGTTCTGTTTCTCCAAACGCCAGTTCCCCCATTTGCGCAATGGCATGGTAGTTTACCGCCCCTGACCAGCTGACCGCCGCGGCTCGGCCCGAGGTTCGCGCGATTCCGGCGTTGAATCGCCAGACGTCGCCTTTCCTTGGCTTCTCAACCCCTAGGTCGGCATACGGAATGTCGACGTCCACCGTCCAACGGACTCCCGTTATATTGCTCGTTACGGAGAGGTCTGGATTCCAGGAAATGTCTCTGCATCTCGCTGAATAGGCTTTGCCTTCGGGATTGATGCCGATGTGATAGTAGATGCCGCTTTTCGGCCGGGGCGAGAGCGTGATTTCTACAACGTCCTTGGCGAACATCGCCGGATTGTCGTTTCCACCGGCGGATTCCGGTTGCTCTCCGGTATCCAAATCTCTCGATACCGTCACGTGCAACATGTCGTCCTTGCAGGATACGGACATGGACGCATGGAATGGGGCCAAGGCTCCATCGTGGTGGAATCCGGATGCCGTCGTTCTCGTTCCATCGCACGGCACGTGCAGGGCGCCCGCCAGCAGGACGGGAATAAGCGACGGAACCAGCGTGGCGGCGAGGCGTTTCATCGTTCGGTCACGAGGTCGATGACATCTACCCAGGTGGCATCGGAATCGGCGGATATGAAGTCGAGATAGCTGTCGAAGAGTTGCCATTTTTCCTTGACGTCGAGCATCTCGCAACTGTGTCCCCAGAAGTAGAATTTGCCGCCGTGTTCCTTGGCGTACGCGAACTTCTCCTTGAACTGCGGATCGAGGAAGTGGCACTGGCTCTTCAGGATGAGCGGATTATCGTTCTTTGTGAAGTCGTCGACGTACAGCGTGGACCTTCCGTATTCGAATCCCGCTTCCGCGAGGCGCGACGCTGCGAGCTCGTCGCATACGCCGCACGGGTAGGCCATGCCGCGGATCTTCCTCTGGAACATGTCCTCGAGTCGCTTGCGGTCCTCCGTCTGGTCGATGACGAACTCGTCGACCTTGGACGGGTCGAAGTTCATGTGGAAGAGTCCGTGCGACGCGATGGCGAAGCCCTCGTACAGTGGTTTCAGGTCGGCGATCGAGAGCCAGCGGTTGATGAACGCCGGACTTCCGCCCTTGGGCTGCCAGGTGTTCGTGCGCCGGAAGTTCTGGTAATGGAATCCCAGATTGATGTTGAACGTCGCCTTCGCGTTGTGCTTGCGCAGCATCTCTACCAGCCGGATGTCGGTTTCTGTCGCGTCGTCCCAGCAGCATGCTACCTTGACCATGATGTTTCCCCCCGTTTGTTGATTGGTTTTTGTTCCAAAATAGTATATCTCGTGCGTGCGCGACGTTCAACGGGCAAACTTGCATAGAACGGAAATCCGGGGTAGATTTTAGGACGGATAGTCGATGTCATCGGTTTCGACTCCGGACTAAACCGGGAGCAATTTGGAGGATTGTGGTCATGAAGCGTGTGTTTGCAAACGTGTTGGCGGCGGTCGCGCTTGTCGCCGTGTTCGGTTGCGGGACGCCGGCAACGGCGGCGAATACCGGAACACCGCGCCCGGTGGGCGACAAGAAGATGTTGTTTCTCAACGTCATCCGGTTCTATCCCGACGATGTCGGTTTCATGATCGAGGATGCCAAGCGGTCCGGAGTGGCGACGTCTGTCGAACGCAACGCATATTTGTTCTCCATCTACCCGAGCAAGCGCATCGATGCGATCGAGCGCGAGGCACGGGCCTTCGGCGAGCTGAGGGCGGGACTCGAGGGCTCCGGCATGAAGCCGGGAGTCCTTATAACGACTTCCGTGGGGCAGGGATGGAAGACCTGCATCAAGATGCTGTACGAACCGATGGAATACGCGGTCAACCAGAAGGGCGAACCCAATTTCCGCATGTGTCTGCGCGATCCGAAGTTTCGCAAGCACATCCATGACGCCATTGTGGCCTTTGCCAGACAGCGCCCGTCCTTCTTCCTGATGGACGACGATTTCCGCATGGTCAACAACAGCGCCTACGGGGCGGAGTGTTTCTGCAAGTCCCACATGAAAATCTACAACGAGAGAATGCCCCGCAAGTTCGCCGACGACCGCGAACTGGTCGAGTACCTTAAGAAGGCTCCGGCCGACGACCCATGTCTCAGGATATTCGAACAGGTGCGCCGCGAGACGCTGCTGGCCCATGCGAAGCTTATCCGCGACGCCATCGACGAGGTCGATCCATCGATTCCGTGCGGCTACTGTTCCGGCGGAGCCGAGAACATGATGGCCGGCGACATCGCCCGGGTCCTCGCCGGACGGAACGAGTCGTTTCTGCGCATCCACAACGCCAACTTCCAGGAGCTGGAGCCGCAACAGTTCAATATCGTCATGTACCGCGGTGCTTACGCGGCCAAGATGGCCGGCGCGATCGACCATATCCTGGACGAATCCGACACTCTCAACCGCCACCGCTTCAGCAAGAGCGCGATCAGCATGCACAGCCATGTCACCGGCGGCATCCTCTACGGAATGTCCGGCGCCAAGCTCTGGCTCACCAACATCATGAACAAGGACGTGCAGGAATCCAACCGCGAATACGAGGACATCGTGCGCAGGAACCATCCGTTCTACGACGCGTTGCTTGCGGAAATGAAGCATGTCTCCTGGATGGGACCGACCACGCCGATCATCGACGAGCGCGAGCGTTTCAACGCCACCCATACCTCTAGCGGCGTCGGATTCCTGCTCGACATGCAGGTGCTTCAGCTCAATCGCTACGGAATACCCGGGCAATACGATTTCATCGGCGGGAACCGCGTCTACCTGATCAACGGCCAGGTGGCGAAGGCGATGACCGACGACGAGTTGAAGCGCGTGCTGGCAGGCAAGGCGATCCTCGACGGCTATGCCGCGCTGGAAGTCGCCCGCCGCGGCATGGCCGACTACATTGGATGCACGCCGAAGGTAGAGGAATTCTATCCGCGGCATGAACGCATGTGCAATGGTCCCGGCCACGTCATCCCGTTCGAAACCGACGGCACCGTTCCGAACCTGACCCGGGTCTCGCCAGAGGCGGAAATCCGGAGCGTCCTCGTCTGCGCGGAAGGCGCGGAGAACAAGGGGGCCAAGCTCGGACCGGGGATGATCGTCTACCGGAATCCCTGCGGCGGAACGGTGGTGACCAGGGCGATGCCGGTCGGGATATCCCGCGTGAACGACGAATGGCCGGAGCTCAAGCGGGAGTACGTGAGGATTTTCAATCTGCTCGACCCGGAGCTCGTGCCGTTCTACATCGGCGAGGACCAGCCGGTGCATCTGCGCTGCGGCCGGCACGACGATGGCGGGTATCTGCTCGCCATGATCAACCTGTGTTTCGACCCGATGACGGAAATCGATCTCAGGACTTCAAGACAGGTGTCGTCGGTGGAGTTCCTGGACGAGGACGGCTCCTACAAGCCGCTGAACTTCACCAGGACAGGGGACGGAATCGTCGTGGAAAGGCGGTTGGAGTGCTACGCCCCGCTGGTTTTGAGAATCAGATGATGCGACGCGGCGATTGCCTGTCGCCCGCTTTCCATGTATATTACAAACTTGAAGTTGCGCGGCTGGCGGAATTGGCAGACGCACAGGATTTAGGTTCCTGCGCCTTACGGCGTGTGGGTTCAAGTCCCACGCCGCGTACCACTTTTCCCTTGAAACTCTAGACTGAGAACATAAAAGGAGGCATGATTATGCTTAAAAAAGTCGTAGGCGTCTTGCTGATCGTTTCGTTCGCTCTCGCGGGGCTGCCCGCGACGGCCGGTCAGGCGCAGGGGAAAATGAATTTTATCAGCATCGCGCCGTTCTTTCCACATGACATCGAGTACACCATCGCCGAGTCCAGGCGTCTGGCCGAGGCAAGCGGCGTCAGGAAGAACGCCTACTCGATGACGCTGCAGCCGGACGGCACGGACGTCTACGCCAAGCCGAAACTCTGCGCCGAGGCCTTCCGCAAAATATGCAAAGGGCTCGAACACGACGACATCGAGTGCGGCATCCTCATCCAGAGCACGGTCGGCCACGGCTGGGCCGGAGCTGCGACCTGCGAACTCGGCTGGAGCGAAATCATCAACATCAAGGGCATCACGTTGCACCGGTTGTGCATGCTCGATCCCAACTTCCGCGAATACATCCGCAACATGGTCAAGATGCTCGCCGCGGAGAAGCCGGCGTTCTTTCTCGTGGACGACGACCTGCGCGCCATCAACAATAGCTCGAACGGGCCGGAATGTTTCTGCGACCTGCACATGGCGGAGTTCAACCGTCGCACCGGACGTAACTACACCCGCGAACAGCTTATCGAGAAGATAAAGACCGGGGCGTGGAACGATCCCGACGTCGTCGCGTTCGAACAGCTCCGCCGCGAGACGGTGCTGGGATTCGCGAAGTTCATCCGCGACGCGATCGACGAGGTAGATCCGTCCATCCGCTGCGGCTATTGCTCCGGCGGCGGGGAGTACTTGCTCGCCGGCGACATCGCGAGAACCCTGGCAGGAAAGGGCGAGTCCTTCCTGCGCATCAACAACGCCGCCTACATGGAGACCTGGGGCCCGATCAACAGCTTCTACAACTGCATGTACCAGACCGCGTTCAAGGTGTCGGCCGCCGGCGCGCTCGATTCGATTCTCGATGAAAGCGACATCTATCCGCACAATCTCTGGAGCAAGTCGGCGACCAGCATGCATGCTCACATCACCGGCGGACTCCTGCACGGCGTTTCCGGTGGAAAGCTTTGGATCAGCGATCGCAAAAACAAATGCGACTACGATGTCGCGAAACACCGCGCCATACTGCGCGAGCACATCGGTTTCTACGACACGCTGCTGGGCGAGGTCGGGAAAGTCCGCTGGTTCGGTCCCAACGGGGTGTTGCGCGACCCGGCGTTCCAGTTCCATCCCGGACATGCGCTGCAGCCGCTGCTCGACGCCAACTGGCACACCGTCATCCCCGATCCACTCGGCTTGCCGTCGCACGACGGCAAAATCGACAAGTCGGCCGTCAATACGCTCACTGCCGACGTTGTCAACGCGCTGAGCGACGATGACATCAGGACCGTCCTGTCGGGGAAGGCGCTGGTCGACGGAACCGCGGCGCTCAAGCTCGCCGAGCGCGGATTCGCGAAATATCTCGGAGTCGAGCCGCAGGCCAAGTCGTTCAAGACCACCGGGGAATGGGTCGCCGGATGCAAGTTCAAGTGCCCGCTGCAGAACACGGGATGCCCGTTCCTGGCGAATCCGGATCCGAAGGCCGAGATTCTCAGCGAAGTCAGGGCCTGGCCGTATCATTACGCCGCCGAGTTCAACTACGTCATGCCCGGCGCCGTCTACTTCGAGAACGAGCTCGGCGGCAAGGTCGTGACGACCGCCCTCGGAGTGAACAGCGTTCCGACCGATTTCTTCGGGCGTCCACGCAAGATGTGGGCGGTGACGCTGCTGCGCAAGCTTGATCCCGAATCGCTGCCCCTCTTCTCGAATGCCTTGCAGAACGTCTACTCCCGCTGCGGACTCCGTCCGGACGGCGGCGTGCTCGGTGCCATCTGCAATATAGGCTATGACAAGCTGGACACCATCAGCCTGACGTCGTCGTTCCAGGTGAAGACGGCCGAGCTGCTGCAGGGCGACGGCTCCTGGAAAGCGGTCGACTTCAAGCAGAACGGCGATCAGCTGGAGATTTCCAAGAGCGTCTCCTGTCAGGAGTTCGTGATTTTCAAGCTGGCGAAATAGTTCCGCCGGACTTTTTCAAGCGGCCCCGGTTCCCCGGGGCCGTTTTTATTCTCCGGTGTCCGACATGGCGACGCCGGCGGGACCGCGCAGGGCGTCGAGTATGCGGCGCTGGACGGTGCCGAGATAGGAGATGCGCAGATGTCCTCCGGCGGAAAAACAGGAGATCCCGCCCGCGAACCTCCGGCCCATCAACGTACGGT
>JAKSOH010000059.1 GCA_024405675.1 Victivallaceae bacterium | reverse complement strand
TTGCCGATCCAGCACCCTCCCTTGCCCGCGATTATCGTCGCCTGGGAAACGGGAAACGCCGCCCCGTCTACCAACAGGCCGGGCATAACCTTCCCCCGGTTGAGTATCATCACCGGTGCGGCCGTCTCGCGGCGCACGATTATCTGGCGGGTTCCCCTGTAGAAACGCTGGAATCCCACCAGCACGTGGAAAAACTCGGAGAATGTCTCAGAATTCATAGCCAGACGCGACGTGGCCGCCTCGGAATTGACCGCGAGGAAACGAACGATCTGCTGCTCCTGCAGCGACAGGTCCTCCAGCTTGACCGCCGCGTTCAATATGTGGTCGTAGAACAAACGCTGCATGTTCGAATGATTGCCGGAATACGTGCGGCCGGAGGCGGCGTGGATCGTCACCTGTATTGAAAAATCCTCCCATTTGGTCGGTGCGTGCGGCAGCGCCCCCGGCGCCTCGATCTCCAACCAGGCTATCGGCTGGCGGCAACGCGACGCCAGCTGTGCGAAATCCTCTCTGCGCAATCCGCCGTAGTATTCCGGAGGCGACTCCTGCATCAGCCGGCGCCGCTGCGCCACCGCACCGTGGTACATTATGAGAGCGGCACCATGCTGGCAAAGCGGATGCGAATCGTCACCGCAGTCGCATACGGAGAATCCGTCCCCGGAAGTGTCGGCGGTGCAGGACAGCATCCCGTCTCCGACGCGGAATCTTCCGGCCAGCCGGCCGTTGGAGTCGCGCCAGACGCCGAGCAATGCGCCTTTCTTGAGCAGATGCTTGGCCTCGGCCAGCGCTTCCGCACCGCACCGCGTCGTCATCCGTTCCTCGAAACTCATGTGTTTTTCCGCCATGTACATCTTCCCCGAAACTGTTTTCATATCGTTGTCGCCAAACGCAAACGAGTACTATGACACGCGCCATGCGACAATTCAAACGACGCCAGGACTTTTGATTTCGCCCGGCCCAAGCTGTATATTTAAGTATCTATTTTGCAAACCAATATGGAGCGCGCAAATGATAAGAAAAAACGGCGGTTTTCGTACCGAAACCCGCGAGCGAATGCGCTCGGGCGACGGCACTGTCACGATAGAGCATCTTTGGGAAGCGGCGACGGAACTTGGTTCCGACACCAGGATGATGGGCCGTCTGGTCCTGCCTCCCGGCGCGTCGATAGGCTTCCATCGTCACGACGGCGAAGAGGAGATGTTCTTCATCATATCCGGACGGGCCGAGTTCGACGACAACGGCGTCGTCTGTGAAATCGGTCCCGGCGACACCACGTTGACCGGCAACGGCGCCGGCCATTCGATTCGCAACATCGGCGACGGGGATCTGGTGGTCCTGGCCGTCATCTGCCGTTACCCGGATTCGAAGAAATGATTTCCAACGAACTGCTCGTGTCGCTCGCCGGAAAATACGGCACTCCGTTGTTCGTCTACGACGGAGACACCATGCTAGATCGCTACAATGCGATCAAGGAGGCGATCCGACATCCCGGACTGCGCATCCAGTACGCCATGAAAGCCAACTACAGCGTGGGATTGATCAAGCTTCTTCGCGCCGCCGGTTCCGGCATTGACGCGGTGAGTCCCAACGAGGTGGACTTCGCGCTGCGTCTCGGCTTCCCCTCCGACCGCATCGTCTACACGGCGAACAACATGGGCGACGCGGAGTTCGAACGGGTGTTCGAGACCGGCGTGCTCATGAACATCGGATCGCTGTCCCGTCTGCGCAAGACGGCCGAACGTCACCCGGGCATGCGTCTCTGCCTGAGATTCAACCCGGACGTCGTCGACGGCGATAGCGAACACACCATGACCGCGGGGGCGCTGACCAAGTTCGGCATCCCGATGAGCGATCTTCCGGCGGCGCTGGAACTTGTAAGGAAAGGACATCTTCACGTCGTCGGACTGCACGAGCACACCGGCAGCGGCATCCAGCACGCCGGGTCTGTATATCTCGCCATGGAACGGCTGATGTCCATCGCGACGCGGGAAAACTTCCCGGAACTGGAATTCCTCGACTTCGGAGGCGGGTTCAAGGTCCCGTACAAGCCGGATGACCATGCGCTTGACCTCGTGTCGCTTGGTTCGGAAATCGTCTCGCGTTTCACCGCCTTCGAGAAATCGTACGGCAGGGAGCTCAAGATATTATTCGAGCCGGGCAAGTTCCTGTCGGCCGAATGCGGCCATCTGGTCGCCGAGGTCAACACGATAAAGGACAACCGCGGACGTCTCATCGCCGGATGCAACTCGGGATTCCCGCAGCTGATCCGCCCGATGCTCTACGGCGCCTACCACCGGATCGACAACATATCCAATCCAGACGGCCGCCCCGTCGTCTACGACGTCTGCGGCAACATCTGCGAAAGCGGCGACCGCTTCGCGGAACAACGCGAGATTCCGGAGATCCGCGAGGGCGATCTCATCGCCATCCGGAACGCCGGCGCCTACTGCTACAGCATGGGCGGCGTATACAATCTGCGCGAAATGCCGCCGGAAGTGGTGGTTCGTGACGGCAACGCCGTCGCCGGACGACGTCGTCTGGAACGTGGCGAATTGCTCGACATCATCTGCAATGAAAGCTGGGAGGCCCAAAAATGATCCACGCAGCTCTCGATCCGGTGCCGGACGGCATCTCGTTCGCCGTCATCCGCGACGGCAATACGTTGGTCGATTTGTTCTGGCAGATGGCTCCGCGCGATTCCGCGGCGCTGCCCGGCAACGTGATTTCCGCATTGAAGGATGCCGGCCTGACCCTTGGAGACGTGAATCTCTGGTCCGTCGGTTCCGGCCCCGGAAGCTTCACCTCGTTGCGCGCCGCCGCGGCGCTGGTGTCCGGCTGGTGCCTTGGAAAGGACGTCAAATGCCGATGCGTCCCGGGAGCCGTCGCCCTCGCCAGGGCGGCTGGAGTCGCGGGAAAGTCCGGCATGGTATATGACGGAAGGAACCACGAGGTGATATACTTCGGACTCGACTGGAAGGACGGGGAACCGGTTCCGAACGGCATGACGAAGGTGCTCGACGCCGAGCAGGCGAAGGCATTCTTTTCCGAGGACCGTGGAACGCTGGCCTGCCATGCGTCCGAACTCCCCGCCATCCGCGCCATCGTCCCTGAGTCGCTGGCGATAAAGTCGATCGAGGCCGTCCCGGCCACTGGACTTGCGTACGCGGCATATGCCGCATTCGACGGAGATCTCACCAAGCTCGTATACGTCCGCCCTGCGGTCGTGTCGACGCCAAAGCAGGAGGCAAGATGATGAACTCACCGACCGAAAGACCGACCTGGGACCAGTATTTCATGGCAATCGCACGCGAAGTCGCCACCCGCAGCAACTGCTCGCGTCGCCATGTCGCGGCCGTGCTTGTGAAGGACAAGCGCATCGTCTCCACCGGTTACAACGGCACGCCGCGCGGCGTGCGCAACTGCAACGAGGGCGGATGCCCCCGCTGCAGCTCGGACGTGCCGAGCGGGCACGATCTTGCGGCGTGTCTCTGCAGTCATGCCGAGGAAAACGCCATAGTGCAGGCGGCCTACCACGGCATATCGATCAAGGGTTCGACGCTCTATACCACTTTCAGCCCCTGCTTGCAATGCGCAAAGATGATCATAAACGCCGGCATCGTCGAAGTGGTGTTCGACAAGCACTACTCGATAGACGACGTGTCGTCGGCGTTGCTGCAGGAGGCCGGCGTCAAGCTCAGGGCGCTGGACGAGCAATGAGCATCCAGGATCGTGTGATGACCGTCGACGAGGCGGTCTCCTGGCGCGACGGGCTGCGGAAATCCGGACTCCGGCTGGTGGTTACCAACGGATGTTTCGACATCCTGCATCGCGGCCACGTCGACTATCTGGATCGGGCGAAGGCGCTCGGCGACAAGTTGCTGGTGCTGGTCAACTCCGATGCCTCGGTGCGCTCTCTGAAGGGGCCGGAACGTCCGGTAAACCCCGAGTCCGACCGGGCGTTCGTCATCGCCTCGCTGAGGTCAGTGGACGCCGCGGTGGTGTTCGATGGAACGCGCTGCGACCGGGAACTCGCCCTGCTCTCCCCCGACGTCTATGCGAAGGCTGGAGACTACACTCTCGACAAGCTCGATCCTTCGGAAAGGAAATCGCTGGAGGAATGCGGAGCCAAGATAGAGTTCATGCCGTTCGTGGCCGGAAGGTCGACGACCGGCATACTGAATCGGATAAGGCACAACGCCAAACAATAGGAGACTAGGCAATGTCTAACCAGATACAAACTAGGACTTGCGTTCTGACCGTCATAGACCTCCAGGCCAAGCTGGTCCCGGCGGCCTGCTGCAACCCGCTTCTGATGGACCGCGCGTCGATGTTGATCAAGGGGATGCGGGAGCTCAACGTCCCGGTCATCTGCACGGAACAGTATCCGCAGGGGCTCGGTTCCACGATGAACGTCATCACCGAATTGCTCCAGCCGGATCCGGAAATAGTGGAAAAACGCTCGTTCTCCGCTTTCGGTTGCGGAGGTTTCCTGTCGTCGTTGGGAAAGCAGCCGGCGAAGACCATGGTAATTTGCGGCGTCGAGACCCATGTGTGCGTCTACCAGACGGCAATGGATGCGATGGCCCGCGGCATCGACGTCATCGTGGCGTCGGACGCGGTGTCCAGCCGCAAGACCTCCGACATGGAAACGGCTATCGCAATGCTGCGTCAGGCCGGTGCCACCGTGCTTAGCAGCGAGGCGATACTATTCCTCTGCATGGGTACGTCAGAGCATCCGTCCTTCAAGGCGGTGTCGAAGCTGGTGCGCTGAAGTTGCACGCGGCGCCGCGCCATGATAGATTAACTAATCGCAAAACCACTGGAGATACAGGCCATGGCTTTTTTCTCGTCTGAAAAGAAGATCGTAGGGAACAACGCGGCGTCTACGCGCCACATGGTGATTCCCGACGGATCCTGGGTCAAGTGCAAGAACTGCGGCCAGACCCTTTACAGCGATCGTCTCCGCGACAATCTCAACGTTTGCTGGAACTGCAACTGCCACCTGCCGGTCACCGCCCCTGAACGCATAGCGATGCTGACCGACGAAAAGAGCTTTGTCGAGATGGACGCGAACTTGCGTTCGGTCGACGTGCTGCATTTCGTCGATTCCAAGAAATACGAGGACCGTCTTAACGAAAACAGGGCGAAGACCGGACTCGAGGAAGCCATCATCTGCGGCTCGGCCACCCTTAGCGGCTATCCGTTCCTGCTCGGCGTCATGGACTTCAGGTTCATGGGCGCCTCGATGGGATCGGTCGTCGGCGAAAAGGTGACGCGGCTATTCGAACGCGGACTCAAGGACAGCCTCCCCGTTGTCATCGTCACGGCGAGCGGCGGCGCCCGCATGCAGGAGGGCATTCTCAGCCTCATGCAGATGGCAAAGACTTGCGGTGCGCTCAACCGTCACATCAAGTCCGGGCTGCCTTATATCGCGATTCTGACCGATCCGACCTACGGCGGAGTAACGGCCAGCTTCGCCACCGTTGCCGACATCATCATCGGCGAACCCGGGGCGATGATCGGATTCGCCGGACCGCGGGTCATTCAGGAAACGACCAAGGTGAAGCTTCCGGAAGGATTCCAGACCGCCGAATTCCTATTGGAAAAGGGATTGCTCGACCGTGTCGTCGAACGGAAGAATCTTCGCAAGGAACTCTCTGTCATTCTTGAAATTTTCCAGAAGAAGTGATACTCTAAATGAACCGCCGGGGTGGACCCTGCGTGATGTCGGTGCGTGAACCTGGTCAGGTGGGGAACCAAGCAGCCATAAGCGATTTCCGGCAGGCCGCGGGCAATCTGTTCCGGCGGCCTTTTTATCTGCAGAATTCCAATGCGGCCGCGATGAGATACCTGGCGCCGAAACCGACCACTTCGTCCGGAACGAACATTTTTGGATTGTGCAGCGGAGTTCCGTCCCCCGAACCGATGAACATGATGACGCCACTGCGCCTTTCCAAGTAGAACGCGAAGTCCTCCGCCGTCATACGCGGGGAATCCATTTCCATGAATTCGAGTCCGGCGACGCCTTGAATCGCCTGACGCAATCTCGAAAAGCATTCGAGATCGTTGACCGCAGGCGGATAGTCCGAGGAGATGACGATTTCATGACTTGTGCCGCGGACGGCGTCCACCTCGTCCAGCATATTGCCAAGGGAAACCAGCGCGCGATCATGCGACTTGGCGTCCAAGGTGCGGAGCGTTCCGGAGAATTCGGCATCGTCCGGAATCACGTTGTCCATCTCTCCGGACGCCAGCCGTCCGATGCTGCAGACCGTCGTTCCATCGTTTAGATGTCGTCCGATGCGCAATACGGCGTCTGCCGCGGCCTCGATGGGGCTTGTCGCGAGATCGGGACGGCTTCCGTGACCGCCCCTGCCGTGTATGACGACTTTGAAATGGGCGCTTCCGGCCATCTGGGTTCCGCTTCTGGCGTACACCGCCCCAAGCGGCAGTCCGGGCAGGCAGTGGAATGCCGCGACATGTTCCACGCCGAAGTATTCCAGCAACCCAGTCTCGACCAGGTTCTTGCCGAGATGCAGATTCTCCTCGCCAGGCTGCCATACGAACACTACCCTGCCGGAGAGGGATTCGCTGTTTCGCGCCAGCCAGGCGGCGGCGCCGAAAAGCGCGGAGGAATGTACGTCGTGCCCGCAGGCATGCATCCTGCCCGGATGTTCCGATGCGAAACAGATTCTTCGGTTGTCTTCCGTCACCGCCAGGCCATCGATGTCGGCGCGAAGCAACGTGGTCGCACCTGGCCGTCCGGTGTCCAGGACGGCGACCGTGTCCGTTCCGATGCGAGGCGGGAAAACCAGCAATCCGAGGTTATCAAGCGCATCGCGGATAATCTTGCACGTAAGGTCTTCCCGTCCCGCGAGCTCAGGATGCCGGTGCAGCTCGTGTCTCAGGTCGACTGCGGCGCGCATTATGTCTTCGTCCAGGCGAATCATCCCTTCCTCCATGAATATCTGACGGGAAAGACTATACCACGGGCGTCATGGCGTTTCAAAAACTGCGTGCCATGCGAATTGGCATTTTCACTTTGACGTCTTGGGATGTATAGTACCACATGCTATTGTGACAACGGCAATTTGCGAGGTGATGCTATGGCAAGAATCGATGGAAGGGCGAACGACGAGCTCCGCCCGATCAGCATAAAGCTCGACTACCTGCGCCATCCGGCGGGTTCCGCCTGCGTATGCTGCGGAAACACCAAGGTAATTGCGGCGGCGACCTTCGAGAACAAGGTTCCGCCGTGGATGAAGTCCCAGAACAAGACCGGTGGCTGGATTACCTGCGAATACGGCATGCTGCCGGCGTCCACCGGCGAGCGCATGAAGCGAGAGGCTTCTCAAGGCAAGCAAGGCGGACGCACCGTCGAAATCCAGCGTCTTATCGGTCGTTCATTGCGCATGTGTTCCGACCTGAGGGCGCTGGGAGAGCGTACCGTACACATCGATTGCGATGTGATCGACGCCGACGGCGGAACCAGGTGCGCGTCGATTACGGCCGGGGCGCTCGCGATTTGCCGCGGCTATCGCAGACTGGCGCCGGAATTCGCCGAAGGCACGCCGTTCCGCGAACTTGTAGCCGCGGTCAGCGTGGGAATCGTCGGCGGCGAAACGATGCTCGACCTCTGCTACGAGGAGGACTCCAGGGCCGAGGTCGACATGAACGTCGTCATGACCGAATCCGGAAAGATAATCGAAATACAGGGCACGGCGGAAGGCGCGCCGTTCGACCGCAAGCGGCTGAACGAACTCGTCGATCTCGCGGAATCAGGACTGCGCGACATCTTCGCCGCACAGCGAAAGGCACTGGAGGAAATATGAGCGAATACCAGGTAATCGCGAGGAAATGGCGTCCGCATCGTTTCGCGGACGTGGTCGGACAGCAACATATCGTGCGCACGCTGCGCAACGCCGTCATCAGCGGACGCACCGCCCATGCGTACATCCTGGTCGGACCGCGTGGCATCGGCAAGACCACTCTCGCCCGTATCTTCGCCCGGGCGCTGATGTGCCTGTCGCCCAAGGACGGCGAGCCGTGCGGCGAATGCAAGAGCTGCAAGGCGATTGCCGAGGACCGCTGCATGGATCTCGTCGAGATCGACGCGGCCAGCCATAACAGCGTGTCTACGATGCGCGACCTTGTCGAGGAGATCGCAACGTTGCCGGCTGAAGGCAAGTACAAGATCTACATCATCGACGAAGTCCACATGCTCAGCAATTCCGCATGGAACGCCCTGCTGAAGACCATCGAGGAGCCGCCGGAACACGTAAAGTTCATCTTCGCCACCACCGAGGTGGATCAGGTTCTGCCGACCATTCTATCGAGATGCCAGCGTTTCGACCTGCAGCCGATTTCAACATCCGACATCATCGGACGCCTGCAGCTCATCTGCGATACTGAAAAAGTCAAGATCGCCCCGGCGGCCATCGAGGCGGTGGCCAGGGCGGCCGAAGGCGGAATGCGCGATGCGCAGAGCTTGCTTGACCAGATCATCGCTTTCTTCTCCGGAACCAACGGCGAGACCGTGTCCGTCGAGCAGGTTTGCGCGCTGTTCGGACTTACCAGCCGCGCCGATCTCGTGGCGCTGGTCGCCGCCATGATCGCCAACAGTCCGAAGGACGTGGTGACGATGATCAACGCCCAGTGCGCCAAGGGCAGGAACATCGAGAACCTCTTCGACGACCTGATGGCCATGCTGCGCGCAGTTCATCTCAGCAAGATACTCGACGATCCGTCGGAACTCATCAAGGAGGGTCCGGAAAGCATCGCCGACTACAAGAAACTCGCGTCGGTCACCGATGCGGACAAACTGCAGATTCTTCTCGAGACCATTTCCGGTTCCGGGTTCCAGCTGAAGAATGCGCTCAACAAGCAGATTTTCCTGGAAACGCTTATACTCAGGGCGATGCGTGAGGCCCATTCCCTCAAGGTCGGAGATCTCGTGGCCAAGCTCA
>JAKSOH010000058.1 GCA_024405675.1 Victivallaceae bacterium | reverse complement strand
GCAGCCGGTTGTTGAACTCCTGTCGATAAGCCCCGAACAGGCAGAGCAAAGCGCCGCATATGACTGATGTCGTCACTACGCCTCTCTTCGCAAGGACATGGCAGTGTTTCTCAAGCAGTCTCCACATCCATTCCACTCCCGCGGCCGACCACGGCAGCACCAGCGGAACCGCCGCCAGCAGATACCTCGTCGAGGTATAGAGCCGTTTGTCGTAGTACGTTATCTGATCCAGCACCAGGAATTCGCAAAGTGCGAACATCATCAGCAGCACGCTTTTCGCTCCGGACCAGGTTCCGGATTTCCGTTCCACTGCGATTCCGATGCATGCCGTCACGAAGAACACCGGCGATAGCCCCTTGAATACCCGTCCGGCGTAGTCCCGCCAACCCATGCCTTCGTTCAGGAAGAACAGCGGCATGAGATATGACACGATTCCCGCTGCCATGCATATCCAGGGCAGGACGCCTCTGGTTTTTTCGTTCTTCAGTGCCAGATGAAGCAATGTTCCAATCGGTATTACGGCCGCCAGTTCCGGCAGGCAGAATATGCCGTAGACGATTCCCGGCGTCGGGATGCGTTCGAACATCTCCAGGAACACTCCGCCCAGGTGGTGGCTGGGGATGGCGTATCCGGATATCTTCCAGTTGATCCAGAGTTCCACCGATCCCACCGCCATCGCCGCCGTTGCGGCGCCGACCGATCTCCAGCATATCCAATGTCTGGCGCTGTCCAGCGCCAGCATTCCAAGCAGCAGGAAGATCGATATGAGAAGCATCTCCCCGCGTACGCACACACCGAGCCCGCAGCAGGCTCCGAAGAGCAGGTAGTTCAGGATGTTGTCCCTGTCGATTTGTATACGCGTGGCGTAGTACGCGGCTCCGAGAAGCGTGAACATCTTCGCCGAGTCCCTGACTCCTCCCGCTACCAGCACTGACACGATCTGGTAGCAGAGCAGGTACAGCGCAAGCGTCGGGATGATTCGGTCTTTACCGAAGGCGGTCCTGGCGATGCCGATGAGCGGCAGCGCCCCCAGGATGTAGAACAACAGCGCCGAGAGCTTGCAGGCCGTGAACCCGTTTGTCCCAAACGCCCAGGCGATGATTCCTGCCACCATGGAATGCAGCATCTGGCATCTCGGGTGGAACGCGTACATGAAGTCTCCTCTGGCGAAGGCCTCGGCCATCGGCGCGTAGCGCACCGCAACATCGTTCTCGGGCCAGGCGTTCCAGAGTATCAGTGGAAGATACAGTGCCACGGCGGCCGCCGTGAACATCCAGAACAGGCAGCCCGCGGATTGTCTCCTGAGGAAATCGTACATGTGGTCCTTGTTCTCTTTTTGCTTCACGGCCGCGTCGCGCGACCTCATTCATTTTGTCATCTTGTAAACTAACGTGGGCGCGCGCCGTTTTCAACGCCTCTCCTTGTATTGAAATAAGGTCGTTTCCATGCTCAATTATAACGTGTTGGATAAGAATGGGAGCATGCTAGTTGCCATGAACTATGATATTCAGCGGGTGCTGGCTTTAATTTTGTTCGTAGTTTTCCTGCCGGTGTTCGCGCTGGTTGCTCTTGCCTGTCTCATATGGCACGGACGACCGGTGTTCTACAGCGGCGTCCGGTTGGGGCAGGGGAGGAATCACTTCTCCATCTGGAAGTTCCGGACGATGGACGGAGAGTGTGTCGAGCCGCCCTATGTCCAGTCGGATTTGTGGCGCGTCCATGACAAGGATCCAAACGATTTCAGAATCACGCCGTTCGGCCGTTTCCTGCGTCGTTTCAGCATAGACGAATTCCCCCAGCTTTGGAACGTCATGTCGGGCGACATGGCTCTCGTAGGTCCGCGGCCGATCGTGGACGCCGAGGATTTGCTCTATGGCGTCCACGGCGATGTCTGCCATTCCGTCAAGCCCGGCATGACCGGATTGTGGCAGGTCTCAGGCCGGAACCTCACCACATACCATCGGAGGGTGGCTCTCGATCGTTACTACGTGCTTCACCGATCGTTCGCGTTGGACATCTGGATACTCTGGCGCACCGTGGGCGCCGTCATCTCCGGACGCGGCGCGTACTAGCTGGGACGCGTCCGGTTGTTGAACGTGACGCCGATACATAGTATGTTTTTGTTGAATTGAATGCCGCTTGCGGCCTGTTATGTTGCAAACGTAAGGAGGATACATGGAGTACAGACTCGATTTCAAGACGCTCGAAAGCTTCATGCGCGATGCGCTCATCTGCGCCGGGGTTCCGGCCGAGGACGCGGCCATTTGCGCCGATGTTCTCATAACCGCCGACAAGCTCGGCATCGACTCCCACGGCATCGGACGGCTCAAGCCGATCTACATCGACCGCATCCGCGACGGAATCCAGAATCCCGTTACTACCGTGGAGTGGGTTCGCAAGACCCCGACCACGGCCGTCATCGACTGCCATGACGGCATGGGCATGATCGCCTCCAAGCAGGCCATGCAGTACGCCATCGACGCCGCGAAGAAGTTCGGCCTCGGCATGACCGTCGTGCGCAACTCCACTCACTACGGCATCGCCGGATACTATGCGCTGATGGCCGAGAAGGCCGGCATGATCGGTCTCACCGGTACCAACGCTCGTCCGTCCATCGCCCCGACCTTCGGAGTCGAGAACATGCTGGGCACCGATCCCATGACGTGGTGCATGCCCACCGACGAGCCGTTCCCGTTCTTCCTTGACTGCGCGACCAGCGTCACGCAGCGCGGCAAGATAGAGGTCTACGGTCGCGCCGGCAAGGAGATTCCGCACGGCTGGGTCATCGACGAGAACGGCAACGACCGCACCGACACGCTCCAGATCCTCGAGGACCTGGTGGCCGGCAAGGCCGCGCTCACTCCGCTCGGCGGTCTCGGCGAATCCAACGGCGGATACAAGGGCTATGGTTACGCCACCGTCGTCGAGATACTGAGCTCCGCTCTCCAGCAGGGGTCCTTCCTCAAGGGGTTGCTCGGTTTCACGCCAGAGGGCAAGAAGATGCCGTACCATCTCGGTCACTTCTTCATGGCCATCAACGTCGAGGCCTTCTGCCCGCTCGCGGATTTCAAGAAGACCACCGGCGACATCCTGCGCGCTTTGCGCAACTCGAAGAAGGCTCCGGGGTGTCCGCGCATCTACACCGCCGGCGAGAAGGAGTACGAGCACTTCCTCGATCGTTCCAAGAACGGAGTTCCGATTCCGGCGCCGCTGCGCAAGATGATGCTGCAGCTGCAGAAGGAATACAACATGACCCAGTACAAGTTCGAATTCACGGAGTAGGGCATCATGACCAATATCGTTTGCATCGGCGCCGGCTATGTCGGCGGTCCCACCATGGCGGTCATCGCCGACAAGTGCAAGGATTGCCGCGTCACCGTCGTCGATATCAATTCCAAGCGTATCGACGCCTGGAACTCCGACAGCCTTCCGGTCTACGAGCCGGGGCTCGACGAGGTCGTGTTCCGCAACCGCGGCAAGAATCTCTTCTATTCGACCGATATTCCGGCCGCCATCAAGGCCGCGGACATCATCTTCGTCAGCGTCAACACGCCGACCAAGACCTTCGGCAGCGGCGCCGGCAAGGCCGCCGACCTCCAGTTCCTGGAGAAAACTGCGCGCAGCATCGTCGAATACGCCGAGGGCGACAAGATCGTCGTCGAGAAGAGCACGCTGCCGGTGAGGACGGCGCAGGCGCTCAGCCAGGTGCTGCACGCCAACACCCGCGGTCTCAAGTTCCAGATCGTCTCCAACCCTGAGTTCCTGGCCGAGGGAACGGCCATCGAGGACCTTAACCATCCGGACCGCGTCCTCATCGGCGGCATGGACACCCCGGAAGGGCATGCCGCGGTCGACAAGGTCGCCGACATCTACCGCCACTGGGTTCCGGAGGACCGGATCATCACCACGAACCTGTGGTCGAGCGAGCTTACCAAGCTGGTCTCCAACGCCCTCCTGGCCCAGCGGGTTTCCTCGGTCAACTCGATCTCGGCGCTTTGCGAGAAGACTGGAGCCGATATCGACCAGGTGGCCTCGGTCGCGGGACGCGACAGCCGCATCGGCGCGCGATTCCTCAAGGCCGGGCTCGGATTCGGCGGATCCTGCTTCAAGAAGGACATCCTCAATCTGGTGTATCTCTGCGAGCACTACGGTCTGCCCGAAGTCGCGGCCTACTGGGAGTCGGTCGTGAAGATCAACGACTACCAGGCGACCCGATTCGTCGGCAACATGCTGAGCTCGATGTTCAACACCGTCGCCGACAAGAAGATCGCCATTCTCGGTTTCGCCTTCAAGTCCGATACCGGCGACACCCGCGAATCCCCGGCGATCGCGGTGTGCAGGCAGCTGCTCGACGAGCACGCGAGATTGTACGTCCACGATCCCAAGGCATTGGAGAACGCCAAGCTCGATCTCGCCGGATGCGAGAACGTAACCTTCTGCGAGGATCCGTACGAGGCGGTGAAGGGCGTCCACGCCCTGGTCATCGCCACGGCCTGGAACTCCTTCAAGGATCTCGATTACAAGCGCATCTACGATCTCATGGAGAAGCCTGCGTTCATCTTCGACGGCCGCAACCTGCTGGACGCCGAAGAGATGTACGAAATCGGTTTCAACGTCTACGGCATCGGCAAGGAACCGAAGACGAGGTTCCGCAAGTAGAGAGCGTTGTTCTGGATTCGCGGCCGCTGGGTTTCGTTCGGAACCCCGCGGCCTTTTTCGAAAATTTACTTACAACCGGTGGCGCGTTGAAGTATCTCCGTTTTGACAACGTTCGTCAATTCCAGAATTTCGTTGTCGGATAACTCTTTGAATAGTTCACGGCGTTTTTTGGGGAAAACGCCATGGTTCTGTTCAGTGAATTTTATGAACAGCATCGCCTTTTGTTCCGGCATGTCGACGATTTCCCGCATCCGCTTCCTTGCATGTTCCCACGCGATGAGATAATCCAATTCCGAAACCAGTTCCGTCTTCAATGTCTCCTCGACGACGTCGAAGAACTTTTCGACGATGCTCGTGAAATCGATGTATCGGTAGAAATCGGCGGTCTCATTGACAACCGTCATGGTTCCGTCGTCGGCAAGCCGGTAGTTTGTCAGCGGTACGATCTTTTTGGAAAAACTTTCCAGCATGGAATCGTAGAGTTCCTGATTCTTATACAGCACCGCCGATATCGGAAAGACAAGATTCTCATGACTGAACTTTTTCGCGGCGAGAATGTGGTGGAGCAGGAATCGGTGGATTCTGCCATTCCCGTCTCCGAACGGGTGGATGAACACAAAAGCGAAGGAAAACACCGCCGTCGTTATGATTGGATCGCAATAATCGGAAATCATCCTGTTCATGGAAGACAGCCAGGCTTCCATGAAAGTTTCGACGTCTTGCGGTTTCACCCCGATGAAATGAACCAGTTCCAGACCGGGAGTAAATGTCTGTCCCACATAGACCTGGTCTTGCCGGTAATCGTCTTCTGCGTAACGTTCGTCGACTATGGCGTTCTGCAGTTGTATCAGGAAGCGTTTGGTGATTTCCTGACGTCCCGCTTGCTGCAAAATGGCCATGAATGCCGCGGTCCGTTGCTGGTTCGGAGTCTGGCGTTCTATTGCATAGGAGGATTTTGTTTCCTTCAAGTACATGTACGAACTTGCCCGGTAAATCAATACCGACGGATATTTCTTAAGGACTTCATCCAGCTCCTCCCTGTAATTTTTCCCGATGCCTTTCTTGATTCTGTCAGTCATCCTGACCATGGGACAGAAATCGGCGTTCCCCGGGAGATTGTTGATCAGACGCTGCCGCTTGCTGCGGACCGCCGATGCATCGGTCGAAGTAAAATACTCGTCGGGAGGCAGGACATAATCATAGTTGCCCGTGGCAAGCGGCGGGATTGGGAGTTCCTCCCCAGTGAGCAATTCGTAGAAAAACCATATGCGCCTGCTGTGGATGCTTAGTTTCTTTGCCTGGATCAGGGTGACAAGTTCTTCTCTGGAAATCTTTTGAAACAGCGCCTTCAGAACATTCAGTTCTATTCCCTCGTACTTCAAGGCGAACAGCAAGTGGGACTGCCATGATCCGTCAGTACGAAATTGAGAAGGAAAGAATTCCAGTTCGCCATCGGGCGAGAATTCCTTTGTTCGCATATTCTGCGCGAGCAGATACGATTTCTTGTGTGGCGGAAGTACGTTCAAGGAAAAGAAATCAATCAGAAAGCAGTATCCGAGCAGTTCCATTGTCATGATCCTTTTTTGTCGTTGAAGATGATTTTATTGATAATGTGCTTGTAAAATCATTTTTTTGCAAATTTTTTATTAAAAAATGCGTCTTTTTCTTCTTTTGACTTACAAATTGGTTATTTTGTTATTTTTTGGTTATATGTCATGGGGTTTTGTTACATGTTATGCCGAATCGTTTATTTTTGCGCTAAGCACTTGATTACGGCTTCGGTGAAAGTCGAATGAGTCCCGTGATGCATCGATTGGTGTTTTCGGCATTTTCCCGGGGAAGTTTTGCGAATATGCTGGTTTTTCGCTTGATTTGACTCTTGCTAGGAGTATATTAAGTAACATTGATGCTCCGGCATAGCTCAATGGTAGAGTAGGTGGCTGTTAACCACTTGGTTCTTGGTTCGAATCCAAGTGCCGGAGCCATTTCCATGTATGGATTTCGCTTCTTCCCCGTTTCCTAACATCACCTCGGGAGAAGTCCGTCTCCTTGGGAAGGATCAGCGGGAGGTTTCCGCAAGATGGCGTTTCGCTGCCGCCAGCGGGCAGCTGACGCTGGTCAGGTATGCCGGGTTCTGGAAATATCCGTTGGCCGGATAGATGCATTCCCACGGCGCACCGTTGCCGTCCGCGTTGCGGAAGTCCTTGTCGCGGAGATGCGCCATGTATTCGTCGAGCAGCTTTTCCGCTTGCTTGCGGTCGGTGACTCCTATCGCATAGGCCACCCAGCCTGTCGGGGTTCCCCAGTAGGATCCGTTCTGGTAGACGTTGACCGGTATGCCGCAGCAGGATTTCTCCCAGCAGGATTTCTCCGAATGGAACCGGTTGCGCGGCACATGGCATATCTGCCCAAGACACGAAATCTGGCCGTCTGCGTACAGCCGGGCGAGGGCGGTCGATATCCTGTTCGCCGTTTCCTTGTCGACCAGTCCCTTGTAGACTGCGTAGGCGCTGCCCCAGACATCCGGCTGGTTGCTGGTTCCGGTGGAGGAGGCGAGCAATCCGTCTTCCGTCATGAATATCCCGGGAATCCTGCTCTTCAGCGTATTGGCAATAGTCCTGTACTTGGCGGCGCGTCCGGCGTCACCGGATTCCATGAACATTTCCGAGAGCAGTTCCGCGGCATGGGCTTTAAGCAGCGTCGCCCAGAGCAGCTTTCCCGTCTGGAAGACCGAATCAGAGAATCCGAAGGATACCCCGCGGTTGGATTCGTCGCATTCCACCACGCCGTTTTCGTCGCAATGCACGCTGTCGAAGGCGTCTTCCAGGGATTTGCCGTGGCGCTTCATGTCTATTTCCGCATAGCTGGCAATCTCGATGAAGAAGAAGTTGTCGTCAAGCGCCGGACGGAATCCCCAGACCGGTCCTCCGGATTTCACTGGATCGTAGGTTCCGGGGAAATATATCGGTTCTCCATCCGGACGTATGTGGTCAGGTATCGATCCCGCGGGAACAACCGCTCCCGATGCCAGCTTGATGTCGCTTTGCGCCTGGTGGTCCGCCACGCAGTGGAAGACCAGTTTCGCATGGTCCTTCGGGATGATTCCGCATTCCAGCGACATCGCGTAGTCGCGTATCCAGAACGAAGGATAGCATTTGTCGGCGCCCGGCTTGACGAAGGGAATGCCCAGCCGGTTCTGCCAGTTGGATACCTTTTCATTGGGAACCACGGTCGACTTTTTGACGATTTCCCGCGTCATCTCCTCGAGAAACGCGACGTCGTTCGAGTCGAAGGACACCGCCGGCATGGCGGCAAGGGCCGCCGAGGCTATTGCACAATGGAGTTTGTTCATGTTCCTAGATCGCAATCAGGTTGCGCACACCGGTGAAGATGATCTGCGACGCCAGCGCCACGATGTACATCCCGGTGAGCTTGGTGAGTATTCCGATGCCGCGTTCCTTGAGGACGCGCTCGATGGTGTTCGCGAAGTGCAGTATGATTCCCAGGAAGAGCGAGGCAAACGCTATTGCCACGGCGACCGCGATGCGCTGTCCGGCTCCCTGGCCCGTGGCGCCCATGACGATCAGCGTTCCGATGGTTCCCGGTCCCACGGTGTAGGGGATGGCGAGGGGAACCACCGAAGGATCCCCGGTTCCCGGGACTTTGCGTCCGGCTGGAATCCCCTTGGACCGCACGAGATCGATGCCGTTGAGCAGCAGCACGAGTCCCGCTCCGATGCGGAACGCGTCGATGGAGATGCCTAGATATTGGAAGATCAGCCTGCCGAAGAAGTAGATGACCATGCAGCTGATCATCACCGCCACCGTCGTGCGGTGGGCGAGCTTCTTCTGGGCGTCGCCGTCCAGTTGCTCTTCCGTGGCCAGCGACAGGAACACCGAGAACACGAAGAACGGGGTGAGCAGCAATGTCAGCCGGACGATGAGTCCGATCCATTCGGCGGTTCCTGGAAACGACATTTCCGGTGTCTCCCTTGCTGCGATGCCGGCCGCTAGACGAGCTGGCGCAGTATGACAAGGAGGGATATCACCATCAGCGTAAGCATCGCGATGATGATCTTTGCGTAATGGCGCAATATGAAGAGCTCGAATTTTTTCAAGCTGTTGGCCTGTTCGGCCATCGGTGCGTATCCGTTCATGAACGCCACGATTTCGTTCTTCAGTTCGTTGACCGACGCGTAGCGGTCCTTGGGGTCCGGTGCCATGGCCTTCATCGCAACTGCTTCAAGCGCACTCGGCACGGACCAGTATTCCGGCACCGCCGCAGACGGCGGCGGCACCTTGCCCTCGGCGCATTTTGCGAGGATGTCGTTGAGTTCGTATCCGGCCAGCGGCGAGGAGAGCGTCAACAGCGAATAGAGCAACGCGCCCAGCGCATAGATGTCGGCGCTTGTCGTTACCGGGTGTCCGCTGTTGTCATAGAGTTCCGGCGCCACGAATCCCGGCGTGCCGCGCTTGGCGTCGCCGACTCCGCCCAGGACTTTTCCGCAGGCGTCGGTCTGGCGCGCGAGTC
>JAKSOH010000057.1 GCA_024405675.1 Victivallaceae bacterium | reverse complement strand
TATATGCTGGGGTGGGAATCAAGCGATTCGCACATGATGATGGACAGGAAGTATACTCCGGCCAACAGCATGCTGATGAATATCCCGACCGATGTTTCCCTGCGGCTGGTACGGATGGCCAGCGGTATGCCGATAAGCATGAAGGCAATCGGGGCGAGGGCGAAGGCTATTCGCTGGTTGAGCTCCACCTCCAGTTCGGTGGTGTCCATTCCCTTGCCCTTGCACATCCGTATGCGGCCCATGAGGTCCTGGAGCCGCATGTACTTCTCCTTGAGGTTGACGCGTTCGGCGTTGGCCTGGCGGCCGTAATTGAAGCTGAACTCCATGTGCTTGGTGAAGAACCGGTCAACCGTTTCGTCGCGGTTGTCCGCGCGATCGGAGACGATGCAGTCCTCCAGTTCGATGGTGAGGAGCTGCTTCTCCTTGTCGGCGGTGACGACGCCGCTAACCGCGGATACGCTCTTGTCCTCCTGCTTCTTGTTCTTGTCAAGCGTATAGAGCTGGACGCCGCGTATGCCGTTCTCGCCTTCCTTTGCGTCGATGTAGATTAGAGTTTCCCCCCAGAAGATGGGTTTCCCCGGTTCGAATATTGCCAGCGGCTGGTCGAGCATGGCATTGCTCATCAATGCCCTTGATTTGAATAGCATTGGCGGTCCGATCTCCACCTGGAGGTATAGGCAGAGTGCCGTCAGAATCAGCGTCATGAACGTGATGGGAGAGATGATCTGGAGGATGGATATTCCGCAGGCACGCATCGCGGTAATCTCGCTGTCGGCCGACATGCGGCCGAACACGAGCATCACCGCGATGAGCATCGCCCATGGTATGGCGAAAGTCAGCATCGGCGGCATTATATACAGTATGAACTTTCCGAAGGTGACGAGACTGACGCCCTGGGACACCAGGTCCAGCACCTTCACGAGGTTCGCCCCGGTCAGTCCGAAGAGCAATATGCCCATGGCCATCAGGAAGGCCAGCAGCACGCCGCGCAGGACGTATCGGTATAATATGAACATGTCCGGCTCCGTGTTGTTGATTACGTGGCAATTAGATAGCTTATAAGATACATGCGAACACGCGGGTTGGCAACATTTGTCTCCGGCTTTTGGGCATGAAACCAAGCAGGTAGAATCCTTTTCTGTAATCCGTCCTGGTTTCCGTGTAACTGCGTTGAAAAGGAAACGCGATTGTCGTTTCGGACGATGCCCTAGTAACTCCCGAACCAAGTGGAGATATCCATGTAGGCTTCTTCCTCGAAGCGTTCGGTCAGGGCTTTGCGTTTCTCGTCCAGCCGGGCCAGCCCGTCGGGATCGTTCCGATAACCGTTGTGCGCGTCGTAATCATTGCAAAGCTCGTCCCATTTGTCCTGCGGCATCGCTTCGACTACATACGATATCACGTCGTAGGGGCGTCCATCGGAGAACACTAGCCTTTGGCCGGTTTTGGTCCAATTGACGCAATGGTATTTTTCCTTGCTGGCGTATTCAAGTTCCTCACGTATGCGGTAATGGATGAATACGTTTTCGACTGCGATTCCAAAAAACGGTTTGCCGGGATTTATATCCGGGTCTTCCGTTTTGATTACAACCGCATCGTCAAGAGAATATCCCCATCCGCCTTCTATGGGAAGCTGGTGGCGTGTTTTTTCGAAGTGCTCGAGCAGCACTTGCCTGGGCGCGGGGTATCCGGACGGAATTCGGAATCGGTTTTCCACATTGTCGGCCACGGCGAGACAGGAAAGGCATAACGTTGCTACAGTCGACGCGATGAGTTTCTTCATTTCAATCTCCTTCTTCTTTATGCGGGCATGTCGTCGATGACATAAGTACCTTCTGCCATACGCGAATTGTTTTGATTTTCTCCAAGTGTTTTCACATGACTTCCGATTTGAAAAAATGTTTTTCGCGACCTTCTTGTCAAATTGATGTTTTGCCTGGAGAATTCGGAATGGTTCCTGCATGTTTCACCGACAAAGCTAAACTGCTGTCATGCAGTCCTCGATTCCTTGTGGTCTCAGGGGTGGGCTGAATATCGCAGCGGAATCTCCGCCGATTAAGTTTCTTCCACTTCTTTCAATGTCCTTAGTCAGATGCCAATGCAATCACAATTTACACTTCCAGAATGTCAAAGGCAAAACATAGATTGTCATAGTTTGCAATTTTGATCTATGTGGAAAACTTGTTCCTGGAAAGGAATGTCTTACACCGAAATGTTGAAGTTGATATTTCCACCCACCCAACCATATTCCCCTGTGGTGTTGCATATGGAAGTCGGCCGCTGTATTTTTATGCTGTCACGAAAATGTTTGTTCAGGAATCAGGTGTTTTTTATGGGCAACGGTATTTTGCTCGTCTACAATGACGGCTTTGAGGAGTTTGCCGCCTATCTTGCGGAACGCATTGACCGCGAACAGCAGTCGAGGCGCGAGGCGCGCGCCGATTACGTATCGCTGAATGTCGATAGGTGTTCCGCATCAGATTACAAAAAAATGTCTCCGGAGAGCGGCAGGACCATTATATTCATCGGAGATGTGGACGGGGCTCCGGTTCCGTCCAGGGATGACACTGGATACGAACGTTACTCGATTGTCTGCGGTCGCGTCGGATCGAGCTACGTGGTGAAGACAGGTTATCATCCCGAGCTCAACTTCTTTAACGAACTTTGGAAGACCAATGTGTGCAATCCGGCGAGTCCTTTCTATCGCTTCGGCAGGAATGAATACCTCGCCATGCTCGATGAGTTGAAGGCATCCGCTCCGGATGCCTGGACGAGTTTCTCCAAGCGGGATCGAGATCTCCCGTTCGGTTTCTGGAGATTTCTTGCAAGATATTTTGCCACCTTGTTGGTTAGCGGGACATGCGTGTGCAGCGGATCCCTGCCAACCGGAGCGCTCTCAGAACCAGCTTACATCGTTTTCGCGAGACAGCTTTACTTCCTTGCCGTGGCGAAACTCTGCGAACTCTATTCGTCAGAGTGGCTGGATACCAATTTTCAGTCCATGTGATTTTGACTTTTTCGCGCCCATGGTTTACGTTAGTGAACATAGGGACAGGTGAACCATAAGAAGGAGAAAACACCATGTATGATGTTGAAGTTGAACTTCTCGTCGATGAGATCGATGATTACATGAAGAAGGCCGAGACGGCTCTCAAGAATGCTTTCGCTGGTATTCGTACAGGTAAGGCCTCTCCGTCCATGCTGGATGGCGTCATGGTCGATTACTACGGGGCGCAGACCCGTGTCCGCGATATCGCCAATATCACTGCTCCGGAACCACGGTTGCTCGTAATCCAGCCGTGGGACGCCCATGCCGTTTCCGCCATCGAGAAGGCGATCCTGACTTCCGATCTCGGCATCACCCCTATGTCCGATGGCCGGCTGTTGCGTCTTCCAATCCCCGAGCTGAGCCAGGAGCGTCGCCAGACTCTTGCCCGTCAGGCCAAGTCCACCTGCGAGGATGCCAAGGTTTCCCTGCGCAACATCCGTCGCGAAGGTAACGAGACCGCGAAGAAGGCCGAGAAGGACGGCAAGCTCACCGAGGACGAGCTCAAGAAGATGCTGGATGACATCCAGAAGCTCACCGATAGCTACATCGCGAACTTCGATGCCATCCTTGCCACCAAGGAAAAGGAACTGATGACCGTCTAGAACGGTTCCGATGGCTTCAAGGCAATCAACCGGCGTCCGGAGCGACCAGCAGTCGTCCGGACGTCTTTTTATTCTGGCAATCTGGACGATAGGAGTGTTCGCCCTCGTTCTCCGGTTGTTTGCCTGCTGGCAGTTGTCTGGATGTCGGGCTATGTGTTCTCCGACACCGGCAACCGACATGTACACCTATCTCACGTTGTCGTCCGACATAATGTCCGGACGTTTCTCCGGTCCGTTTTATTATCAACCGTTCTACTATGCTGTATTCCTTCCCGTTGTAAGAAGTATCTGGAACTCCCCCGTTTCAATTGCCATCGTCCAGGCCGTGCTGGGCGCCTTTAGCTGTGTTTTGACTGGTTTTTCCGCCCGTCGGTTGTTTGGCGAATTGGCTGGAATCGTCTCTTCCGCATTGTGCGCATTGTCGACGATGCTGATTTTCTATGCTCCGTTTTGTCTCTACGAAACCCTCCATGTGTTCGAACTTGCCTTGTTGTTCTGGTTGTTGGTCTGTATTGGAAACAAAATCGGTCTGATCATGGCCGGACTTGTCGCGGGAATGGCCATTGCCACCCGCGGCAACGCATGGCTGGTCTTCGGCGTATGCGCCATCTGGATTGTGTTCGCAGGCGATGGGGGAGGGTGGCGGAAAGGCATATGTCGCGCATTGCTGTTCGTCGCTATGAGTTTCGTCGCCATTTTGCCTTTCACCGCATACAACTGGTTCTCCGGACATCGGTTCATCCTGACCAGCGCGGCGCGCGATGCCGTGCTGGCCCTTGGCAACACTCCGGAAGCCCCGGCTTCCGGTAGAATGCCGGGACTTCCGGCCGGTCCCATGGAATATCCCGAGAGCTATCAGATGGCGATGCGCCGATCGGCCGCCGGATATTCGGTTCCGCATCAGATGTTTGACTGGCTGATCAATCATCCATTGTTGTTTCTTGAACTTCAGCTCCGCAAGGCGTTGTTTTTCTGGGATTACAGGGAGGTGCCGAATAACGTCTCGTTGTGGGGGGAAGGGAAGAACTGCCCGATGCTGGAATATCTCTATCTTGGACGTACCGGTGTTGTGCTGTCATTGGCATTTGCGTGGCTTGCCATGTTTTGTTTCTGTCGCAAAAGACGGGAATCCGGAGAATGGCTTCTCGCTGGATTCCTTGTCGTGTTGTGGCTGGGAACGGCGCTGTTCTACAATCTTTCCCGGTTCCGCATTCCCATCATTCCCTTTGCCTGCCTGGCTTCCGGAGGATTTGTCGTGGATGTCTGGGAACACCGGAAATCTCATGACCTCCGGCGGGTGTTGGGCTTGCTCTTGGGAATCCACATGGTCTACGGCGCCACCGACACCTATCGCCTTTGCGAACCCGCCATCATGCGCTTTGTACGTCCGGATGGAACCGCTGTCCCCGGAACGGACGGACACATGCGCTGTTTCGACCACGGCCCCTTTACCTTCGGTGGCTGGACCGATGTCGATGCGGTTCCCGGAACCATGCTTGAAAAACGTTTCGCCGTTCCGGCCGACGGCTTCGCCGCATGGCGACTGTTCTCCCAGGGGGAGGGCGAACTGGTACTCGATGACATAGTGTCGGGAAAGAAGCTGACATATTCCTGTCATCGCGGTCAAAACGAAATCGTTACGGCGGTGCGCGGCGGTAACGCTGCCTTGAGAATTGTCTCGGTTTCCGGAGGGCCGATGGCGTTTGTATCCGATGCCCAGCGCTGCTACGGCCGCAGTTCCGTTTCCGGGATTGTCCAGGAATCGGAGTTCGTTGTCGAACTCCGCTATGGAATGCAATCGAAGTAGATGTATATTGTTCGTAGATGGACAAGATTCGCGAAAATGGATTTTAAGGAGGTTCCATTATGACGATGAAGATGGTCGGGGTGTTCGTCTCCGGAGTCGCATGCTGCGGATTGCTGGCGTTCGGTGTTATCGAAGGTCCGAATTTTACTACCTATGACTACTACGTATCCTTCGACACCACCACGATAAAGTGCGGCAATGATGAAATAAGGCTGCGCAGAGATGGGGATCGCATCAATTACACCACCACCTGGGGAGACTCCGGTTCGGGAGTGATTTACTGTGATCACTGCACAATCGTTGGTTGCGACGGAGAGTACAATATTCAGTTTTCCGACACGTTTGGTGCAACAATCGAAGACAACAAGGGCAACACATACCATGTGCCGCCCAATTCGTTCACGCCATCGGTGTTCGATTTGCCGAGACGGTGAGCCAGGTGCGGCCGGCCGTGTTTTCCGAAGCTGAAAGCGGTGTTCAGGCATAACATGCCAGTCGCGGAAGTATCGGGTGGCTCGCTACCATTTCATTGAATGGCCGCATCTTTCTCCTTTGAATCCGGCGGTCGGGCCATGGTGGGCAAAGCCGTCTTTCCGGACGTCAGGGGAAGGGCCGTTGTTCGTTTGGCATATGCCCGCCGCATATCTTTTTCACCTTTGCGAAAACTATCCGTTCGTCGTTGGCAACAAGCGGTAGGGGCCATGGCGGCGCCGGGGGGTCTCGATCTGAACGGCTTCGATTGCTTGATAGACGACGGCGATCCGACGGCCATGGAGCTCCAAATGGCCGAAGGCAAGATGCCCAAGCCGGAAATCGCCAGGTTTTTCAGTTTTCACATGAAACGCTGACGGGCCGACCGGTTCAATGATCCTGCCGATCCAACTCCTTGTCGAAAAGTTGCGCTCCGCCCAGGACCACTCCGGGCAGGACTATCAGTGTCGCGAATGGAATCAGGAAAAGCAAGTAGGAGCATACCCCGAATCCAAGTACCGCGGCACGATTGTCCGCGGCCGTTTCGCGCAGTCTTCCCACGGTAATCCCTCTTACGGACGCAGGGGATATCAAGTAGGAAATCCCGGTTCGGTATCCCAGGCAGACAACGAGTACGATCTGTCCGACCACGGGGAGGAACAGCCAGAGGAGCATGAGCAGCAGCATGTACCATAACGTCCCCAGCGCGAAGAACATGCTTCCGAGGCATATTTTAGTCATCCGGACAAACGAATTGTTCGGCATCGTACCTAGCAGACGCCGTTCATGGCGTTCGACCATCGGATCGAAGAAAAGTCCTCCGAACGTTTCGTAGAGTGCGCTCGTCATAGTGCCCAGCACGATGACGAAGACAACTGTTCCCGCGGCATACCACAATACTTTGAACAGCGTTCCGATCCAGGATAGCCATTTCGGCAGTTCGGCGATCCATGCGTCCACGGACGGGGCGATACGGTCGGGCAGGTATAGCAGCAGAAGGAACATCGCGATATAAACCGCGAGAACCATTACCATTGGAAGAATCGCGAATTTCCAGCATCCCTTGTCGCCATAGAATTCCGCACATCCGCTTTTCACGTAGGCGGCGCCGCGCAGAAAGTCCGCGATGGCGCTGAACAGTCCGGAGGAAGATTTCTTGCGTTTCGCTGTCATGTTCGATATCCGTGGTTGTCGTCAGGCGCCGGTCTTCAGTATTCGCCGAAGCAGCGGATGATGTCGCATGTATTCATTTTCTTCATCAGGCAGAGAGTCAGCAACACCCGCGCCTTCTGGGGATTCAAGGAGTTGCCTGCAATCGTTCCATATTCGTCGTCGTTCAATTCGCCGTTGCGCACCACGGGTCCGTCGGCGACGCGCGTAGAACGTACGACGGGCATCTTTCCAGCCAGCGCATGCACCAATGGATGGAGCTTTCTGGGAAAGGCGCCGTCGCCGACGGCGGAAAGAACCACGGCGTCGCTACAGGACAGGCACGTTTCCAGTATCGCTTCGGACATTTCCGCATAGCAGCTGACGATGTCGACCTGCGGAATGCCGATGGATTCGTCGAGTTCGGTGAATTCGCTCATTGTCGTATGGCGTTTCGTCGGCGTAAGCAGGAATTCCGGACGGCCGTTTGCTAGGACGCCGATCGATTGCCCGATTGCCTGGAAGGCGTCCACCCTCGTGGTGTGGCCTTTCGTCACGCTTCTCGCCGGAACGATCGTGTCGTTCATCACCACCATTACGCCGCGTCCGGCGGCATCCGGTGAAATCGCCGTTGCAATCGCGTTCATCAGATTGGCGGGGCCGTCCGCCCCAATCGCCGTTGCCGGGCGCATCGCCCCGGTCAGTACCACCGGCTTGTCCGTGCCGAGCGTGAGATTGAGGAAGTACGCGGTCTCTTCCATGGTGTCTGTGCCGTGCGTCACGACGATTCCGGCGATTTCCGGATTGGCGGCGAAACGTCGTATCGTTTTGGCCAGGACGAACCGCTCGTTCATCGTGCGATTCTCGCTACACGGGGAGAACGGCTGCTCCGTGACGATGTCCGCCATCTTTCTTGCTTCGGGAATCGAATCGAGCAGTTCCGATACGTCCAGCGCACCGGCCGTGTAGCCGACCGTGGCGGCGGGATCGGAACTGTATCCGGCGATTGTTCCTCCGGTTGCCACCACCGCGATCCTGGGCAGGGAGGGGCGGTCCGTAATCAAACGATCGAGGCCGTTCCCCGTACGGCCGGCGGTTGAATCATTCGGCATGTTGTCCATTGTCATGTGGCACCTTGGTTTGTTTTTCAGGGAAAACATTCCGGCATCCGAAGAAGTGTCGTGTCATTTTCCCTTTGGTGTACGATAATACATGCACAGGGAAAAAACAAAGGACTTGTACTATTGCGAGTTTTGTAAGTTCTTTCAATGCTTTCACAATACCAAAGTTCGAATACTTATTGACGAGCTTGTCAAAGAGAAAAGAATACAGAAGTATGGTGGAACAAGCAACTGCAAATGGTTCGTTTTGTAATGTTGTTGGCGCAAGTTTGGCGCAAGTTTGGTTTCTTTTTCTCCGTTCCCCATTTTTGCTTTGCCGATGAAATTGCAAACATATGCCTGCGTGCGTATATTAACGAGATAAAAGTTTGAAGTATTTGTTCCCGGAGGTTGGTATGTCCGATTCAATTATCGTTACACCGCAGGACTATAAGTTCGATGCGCCGCTTCCGCTCGATTGCGGAAAGGTGCTCGAGGAGGTCGTCCTGCGTTACGAGACCGTCGGCACGCTCAACGCCGATCGTTCCAATGCCATTCTGGTGCACCACGCTCTGACCGGCGACGCCCACGTCTGCGGACGCCACACGCCGGAGGACCGCAAGCCCGGATGGTGGGACGCCATGATCGGCCCGGGCAAGTACATCGACACCAACCGCTATTTCGTCATCTGCAGCAACACCATCGGCGGCTGTTCCGGCTCCACCGGCCCTCGGTCCATCAATCCCGCCACCGGCAAGCCGTACAACTGCGACTTCCCCGTGGTGACCATCCGCGACATGGTCCGGGCGCAGAAGCGTCTCATAGACCATCTCGGCATCACTCGGCTGCTTTGTGTCGTCGGCGGTTCGCTCGGCGGCATGCAGTCGCTTACTTGGTGCGTCGATTATCCCGATGCGGTGAAATCCGTGGTGGCCATCGCCACCACCTACCAGTTCACCCCGCAGAACATCGCGTTCGACTGGGTGGCGCGCGAAGCCATCCAGGCCGATGCCAAGTGGAAGAACGGCGAATACGATCCCGACGACCCGCCGGAACGCGGACTGGGCGCCGCGCGCATGCTTGCCCATATCACCTAT
>JAKSOH010000056.1 GCA_024405675.1 Victivallaceae bacterium | reverse complement strand
GGCGTCTATTCTAACTCGGCGGACGTTATAACCATCGATGCCTCGGGGTTCGCATTGGGAGTTTCGGAAAGGTCCTTCAATGTAATCACCATCGACAATGCGAGCAGCTGGGATGCCACCTACGAATTGGTCAACGCCGGCTCGGAGGACTACGAGCTGTCCGTGACTACAGTCGGAACCAAGCAAGTAGTTTCGATTCAATATCATACCGTCTACTTCAGCAAGCTCTGGACCGACCTGGCCGACGGCACCACCGTCACGGCCTTCGGAAAGACGTTGAAGATAGGCGAAGATGCGTTCGAAAGCTATCAGGCTGCCGCGGATGCGGAGAAGAAGAACATCGTGTCCGCGGACATGTATGTCAATTCCGGATACACCGCCGGCGAGCCCATTGTCATCGACGGGTACACCGCGACGCTTGGAAGCGATGCGTTCGACTCGTTCTCGGCAGGAATCGATGCGGCGAAGGAATCCTCCGGGGCAGTGCGAGTCACCGGAGGAGAATATACCGGTCTCGCCGACTGGGGGGCGGTCACGACGTTCGTCGAGAACTCCAATGTAACCGGCGCCAGCCGGGCGGGCTTCAGCCTCGCCGCGGGCAAGACCAGCAGCATAACCTTCACCGGCTCCACGCTCACCACGCTCATGCTGAGCACCATGTCCGGCGGTCATGGCATGGACAGTTTCAAGGGAAGCGCCGAATACACGCTGAAGAATTCCACCGCGACCAAGGTGGGCCTTGCATACAGGAACACTGGCGCCGAGGTCAGCGGCAACTCCGCGCAGAACGTCCAGAACTTGACGTTCACGATCGCCGGCTCGACCGTGGATGAAATCGGCAACAGCATCGGCAGCAGCGACGCGGCCGGCGGTTCCAACGTGTTCACCGCGGCCACGAGCTTCACGTTGAACGTCGAGAACTCCACCGTGACGACGTTGGCCAGCGGTGACTGCATCGTGATGACGACCTGGGGCGGCACCTGGAAGAAGGAGGAGGGGGACGATGTCTCCGTCGAAGGCGAGGTGCGTTGCGTCGGTGGAAGCCGGAAGATCAACGAGGACGGTACGATAACCTACAGCGCCGGCGCCAAGGGCTGGATCATCATCAACGGCACCACCACTACCGACGACGTCACCATCGTCGGCGGCACCACCAATCTCAAGACGCTCAATGTCACCGGGGAATATTCCTACATAAAGAGCGTGAGCGCGTTCGAGCAGATCAACATCACGGTCGGAACGACGCTCGAAGTCGACAGCTTGAACAAGAGCGCGAACATCACCATCGATGCGAGGAACTGCGGCTACACTGAGGACCGGTACATCCTGCTCAAGTCCGGTTCGAAGATCGAGAACAGCTACACCATCGTCGGACTCGATGAGACCAAGGACTACGAACTGGTCGTGAACGGCAACGTCATGGCGCTGCAGAAGAAGCCGGCCTATTTCAGCGCGCTCTGGAGCGGCATCGAACCGGGTACGGAGATTCCGTTCGGTTCGGAAACGCTTGTTGTCGGCGACCGGGCATTCGACAGCTACGAAGCGGCGGTTGAGAAGGGGAAGGTTGTCATTCTCTCCGGAGATTCCTATCTCAACAGCGGGTATAACGCAACCGATCCCATCGAGATCGGCGACTACACCGCGTCCTATGGGATGGATGCGTTTTCCGATGTCGCATCGGCCGTGGCCCGGGTGAATTCCGTGGGAACGAAGCTCTTCGCGACCGGCGGCACATACAGCAATCTCACGTTGCCGGTCTCCAATCTGGATGTCGACAAGATCACGGGCAACAACGCCACCACCCTGGCCAATGGCGACATGATGTTTGTCGATGCGAAGATTACCGACAGCACCTTCAACGGCAATGTGTTGCTGGTCGGCAATGGCGCCAAGATTGCCGGCAACGTCAACGCCGATGTTTCCGGGACCACGGTGTCGGGAGCGCTCTACGGCGTTCAGAACGGCAGCATCGGCGGCGACCTCAACATCACGGTGTCCAATTTCCTCAGCACAAGCGGCATCTACGCTGTGGAATCCGGCATGACCGTGACCGGATCCGTCAACATAATCATCGAGAACAGCGAACTCTACAAGCGCGGTCTGACAATCAAGGACGGATTCGACGCCTCCGTCGCCGGCAGCTACGTCACGTTCAACGGCGATTCCACCGTGTCCGCGGTATTCGGATTCAAGAACGCCGCGATTTCGACCGGCGCCACGCTGCATCTCGGCGAAAAGGGCGGCCAGACGTGGGACGACCAGTACCGCGGCGAGTTCGCCAGTTTGGTCAACGACGGAACGCTTTACTTCGATTACGAAATCGGGCAGGGCAAGTACATGAAGGTCGCGGAAAGCTACACGGGTGAAATCACTGCGCTCGACTCCGAGGTCGGCAACGTGTTCCTCTCCGTGGACGGCGGCGTCTACTCGGCCGAGGTGCAGGAAGTCGCGTTCATCAACTCCGAATGGATCGACAAGGACCTCCTGGAGGAAGTGACGGTCGGCGACGCCACCTATACGATCGGCATCGACGCCTTCGCCAGCAAGGAGATCGCGATGGCGTCCGTTACCGTCGACGCCGACACCAAGTTCCTCTATTCGACGGTCTACTTCAGCGAACTCTGGAGCGGCAAGGAACCGGGAACGGAGGTCTGGTTCGGTTCGAAGATGCTTGTCATCGGCACCGACGCCTTCGAGAGCTATGCCAAGGCGGTCGCCGCCGGAAAGACAAGCATCCTCTCCGGCGACACCTATCTCAACAGCGGCTATAACGAGTCCGAGCCCATCGAAATCGGCGGCTACACCGCGACCTTCGGCACGGATGCGTTCGCCGACGCCGTGGCGGCGGTTAACCGGGCGAATGGTGACGCCGCGGGAACAAAGCTCATTGTCACCGGCGGCGTCTTCGGCGGACTCAACCTGCCGGTCCCGGACATTTCGATGGCCGGCTCCACCGTAGGAGCGTCAAGCACCATTGTGACGGCCGGCGAGCACGTGTCCCATCTCGACCTCGATATCACCGGCAGTTCCTTCACCACCTTGCAGATTGTGCAGGGCGAGGTCGGCGGCGACGTCAATGTCCAAATAGATGCAAGCCACGCCAGGGCAAGCAGCAGCAGCGTGTTCTACGTGATCCAGAAAGGATCCGTCGGCGGCGCCGTCAACGTCTCCGTCAAGGACAGCTACTCCGTGAGCGGTCTCTACGTGGTGGAATCGGCGGCGAGCGTCGCCGGAAACGTCAACGTGGTCGTCGAGGACAGCGAACTCTACAAGCGCGGCATCACAATCAAGGATCGCAGCAAGATCGCTGGAAGCGCCACGCTCACCTTCAACGGCGATTCGACCATCGCGGCGATCCACAGCTTCGACACCGTGACGATTAACGCCGGCGCGACACTGCGGCTCGGCCATTTCCTCGACGGACAGTCGCTCGGCGGCGATTACTACGACGTCAAGGAGCTGGTCAACGATGGAACGCTTTACTTCGACTACGATATCGGGCAGGGCAAGTACATGAAGGTCGCCGAAAGCTACACGGGTGAAATCACCGCGCTCGACTCCGAGATCGGCAACGTCTTCTTCACCGTGGACGGCGTCCTCTACTCGGCGGAAGTCCAGGAGTACGTCTACGTCGACGCCGCCTGGGAAGGGAAGGCGGTCTTCGACCAGGTCACGGTCGGCGACGCCACCTATACGATCGGCATCGACGCCTTCGGAACGAAGGAGGCGGCCATGTCGTCCGACCTGACGGACGAATCAACCATCATCACCTGCTTGAACGTGACCAATCCGGATGTGGTCTACGGCGGCGTGGTCTACAAGGATTCGACCATCGGTCGCGCCTACGGATTCGACGCCGCATCGGACTACACCGGCTGGGTCTACATCGAGGGCGGATCGATCTACCGCGCCTTCGGCGGCGGACATATCACGGGACCGGCGACAATCGGTGACGCCATGCTCGACGTGAACGCAGGAGCCATAGTCGGCAAGGAATCCAGCAGCGGTCTCGTCGTCGGCGGTCAGCTCGTCGGCGGAAGTCTCGTCGACGCAGGAGATGGCAAAGACGTGAAAACCGGCAAAACCGTGCTCACGATCGGCGATGCCACGGTTTCCAGCCTGGTGATCGCCGGCAACGCCGTGTCCAGCGGCAACGTTCGCAGCTCCCAAGACAACCTTTCGATAATCTCCGGCGGCGTCTTCAATGGCGTCGTGGTCCTCGGCAACGCGGTCGGTGGTCAGGGCACCAACGTGGTCAGCGGCAACGTGTCGGCGTGGATCGGCGGCGGCGACTTCAATGCCCGCATCTTCGGCGGCAACGTCGCCATCAAGCAGGAGTACTACGTCGAGTCCGATAACAGCACCAACATCGATATCGAGGGCGACATCGCCATCGGATTTAACTCCGACAACACGATCGATATCGGAGAAAACTCCGTCATCGCCGGATCCTTCCAGAAGGGTCGTGTCAACGGAAACACCCAGGTGACGTTCTCCGGATTGGGAGATAATCTGAACTTCACCGGCAACGTCTCCGGAGACAGCCAGATGGCCGGCGCTGACCAGAGCTTCGTCACCGGCGAGCGCACGCTGGCCTTCGTCGATTTCAGCGGCGATTTCTCGGCCGGCATCTACTACTTCGACAACTGCCTGCTCTCGAACAGCAGCGTCGCCATGGACAATGGCGGCCTGGATCTCAGCGGCATCAGCTCGTGGTCGTTCAACGGTTCGCAGCTTGCCTGGAGCAATTCGGTCACGAACAACTTCTCCGGCGACAAGCTCACCGTCATGCTGGATTCGATCGAGGACGAGGACGTCATGTTCCTATCCGCCCAGGACGAGGGGTCGATCCTTGGCTGGAACGAGATGGAGAACGTTTCCGTGACAATCGGCGAAAACGAGCACGCCATGACATGGAGCGCGGACAGCGGCTGCTATCTCAACGAAGACAAGGACCTGGCCATCACGATGAGCAACAACGCGCTGTACGTCGGAAAGTACACGGCGTAGTCGGAGCTGGTCTCGAACCCCCGGCGCTTCCCGCGGCGACGGCCGCTGGAAGCGCCTTTCAATGTCGCGCGTCCGCGCCGCTTGAATCTCCGTCTCGGCGCATGTATACTAAGAAAAAAATCAACCGCGGGAATCCGGTTCCGCCGAACCGGAGCAAAGCAGTAAACGAGGGGAAAATGAAGTTCATAGACATCCATGCACACGCCTTCCGGCGTCCGGTGCCGTATCCGGTCAAGTTCTGTTCGCCCGACGAACTGGTGGCGCGCTACGACGCCGCCGGCATCGAGATGGGATGCCTGCTGCCCATCGTGAGCCCGGAGATCTATCTTCCCCAGGCGAACGAGGAAATTCTCGAAATGGTCTCCGAACGTCCGGACCGTTTCTTCGCCTTCTGCAACATCGATCCGCGGGCGCTGACCTTCAGGAGCGACGCCCCGCTCTGCAATCTCCTCGAGTACTACCGCGAACGCGGCTGCAAGGGCGTCGGGGAGATCATGCCGAACATGCGCATGGACGACCCGATGGTCATGAACCTCTTCGCCTGCGCCGAGAAGACCGGAATGCCGGTCACCTGCGACGGATCCGACCGCGTCGGGGCCGACTTCGGCCTCTATGACGCCGTGGGGCTGCCGATTCACGAGAAGGTGTTGCGGACTTTCCCGAACCTGAAGATGATCGGCCACGGGCCGATCTTCTGGGTGGAATACGCGCCGATCCCCGAAGGACACCGGCGCAAGCCGGCGTTCCTCGCCGACGGCACCCAGGAGCCGCTCTTCTATCCGGAGGGGCCGATTACAGGGGAGGGGGCCATGCAGCGGCTGCTGCGCACCTACGACAATCTCTACGTCGAGCTCTCGGACGGCTGCGCCCAGCTGAGACGCGACCTCGGGTTCGCGGCGAAGTTCCTCACCGAGTTCCAGGACCGGGTGTTCTTCGGAACCGACCTGTGCTGTTTCACGCATCCCTTCCTGATCAAGGACGTGATCGACGAACTTCATGACCGCAAGCTGATTTCCGAGACGGTGTTTGCCAAGATCGTGCGCGAGAACGCGATAAGGTTCTTCGGCCTGGAGGTGGAATGATGGATGTCGTCGTAAGACCGTTCGCCCCGGCGGACGCCGGCCAGGTGTCCGACGTGATGTTCCGCAGCTTCCGCACGTACCTCGGGGAACGGATGAAACATCCCGACGGCGAGCAGTACTGGATCGACGCGCTGTCGCCGAAGGACGGCAACATCGTCCACCGCGGCGCGGTGGCGGAAGTACAGGGGCGGATTGTAGGATGCGTCGAATACACACTGCTCGCGGACTACGGACTGGGCATACTCGACCGCATCGGCGTGGATCCGGACGTCGCCGGCGGCGGAATCGGGCGCAGGCTCTTCGCCGCCGCCATGGAGTTCTGGAAGGCGAGCGGCGCGCGCAAGGTCTACACCGACGTGTCTTCGATCAACCCCGGCGCGCTGGCCTTCTACAAGAAGATGGGGTTCTCCGTCGAGGGAATGCTCAAGGACCACTTCTATCCCGGCGTCGACGAATACCAGATATCGATGTTCCTGTAGGCGCGCAATCCTTCACCCCGGGGCGCCGGCGGTTCAATTGTTGCATGTTGCAAATTGTCGTTACGTATTGAGTCTACATGTAGACTAAGTGTGTAATGATGTTTTCCGTTTTGTTGCTGATGCTTGTTTCTTGGTGATTCGATTGGCTTTTTATGCTAGTTGAACTACTATACGTTACATAGTTACTCTACATGTAGACTAAATGTCCAATGAAAGGAGTATGCATACTTTTCAATAGATCTCGTTATCTGCGTCGGCTGATAGACGGCATGCATAACGGCCAGATCAAGGTGATAACCGGGCTGAGACGTTGCGGAAAGTCGTTCTTGCTGTTCAAGTTGTTCAACGATTACTTGCGGGGCATTGGTGTTCCGGACGAACGTATCATCAAGGTGTCGCTGGACCAGGATGTCAACGCCGAATATCGCAATCCCGACCGACTTTCCGGTTTTCTTCGCGGGAAACTCGTGAACCGCGTCAAACGTAGGAAAATCAACCCGAAGACAATAGGAACTTATCTGGGATACCTTACGGATTCGTTCCTTTTTCGCAATGTCCTGCGCTACGATGTCAAGGGAAGGAGATACTTCGAATACCCCTCGAAATACTACTGCGAGGATGTCGGTCTGCGCAATGTCATGCTGAACATGCGCCAGATAGAGCCAGCGCGCGCCGTCGAAAACATCATCTTCAATGAACTGATTGCCCGTGGCTGTTCCGTGGATGTAGGGGTGGTGCCGTTCACCAGGACCGATGCGTCCGGCAACCGGCATCAGGAGCGTTGCGAAATAGATTTCGTCGTCAACCAGGGCCGGCGCAGGCTTTACATCCAATCCGCGTTCAACATGGACGACCCCGAAAAACGCAGCCGGAAAATCCGTCCGTTCCTGGCGGCGCCTGACGGATTCCAGCGCATAGTGGTAACCAACAGCCCGGTGAAATCGTGGGAGGACGACAAGGGCATTCGGTACTGCAACGTGCAGGATTTTCTACTAGACGAGGACATCATGCGATGACGGCGCATTACCCCGTCAGTCCTGTTCGTACATGGCCTCCAGCAGCCTCGCCTTCCTGGCCCGCCCCAGGTATTCGGCGGCCTTGACGGGATCTTTCTCCACTCCGAAAAGTCCCTGCTAATAGTTGGCGCTTTGGTTTATTGGCCATACTTTCTCGCTTTGGGAGTTTTCAAGCTCGAAAAGGCACAACTTTTTCAACATCGCCTGAAATCCCAAGGTGGGAAACTTCACATTCCAACCTGGCGATTGACATCCGGGCGAAGGTGTGGCAACTTATTTCCGTAATCGGATTGATTTCAAGGAAGGAGATCGACGATGAAAAAGATCTTGGCACTGCTTGTTTTGACGGGGATGGTTTCGCTGTCGGCCGCCGGTCGTCCGGATACGGAGGACGATGTCTATTCGCACGAATGCACCAGCTGGCTGGTTTTCAGCGACCTGACGAAGAACAACACCAACATCCTGCACAAGAACCGCGATGCGAAATACCGCAACCTGATGCCGATCACGAGCCCCGCCGATTCCGCGCGGAAGTGGATCGGCCTGGGGGACGGCAGCGCGGAGTATGTTGGAAAGGAATCCGTCTGCATGGGGATGAACGTCTCCGGACTGGCAGCCGTCGTCAACAGCGGCGAGCCGTCGGTGGAACACAGCTATCCGGGCGCCAAGATGGGGACTCCCGCCATTCTCAGGGCGGTTTTGTCCGGATGCGATACGGCGGCGCAGGCGGTGGAGAAATTGCGCGCGGTCGTCACCGAACGCAAATATTCCCATGGCCAGAAGGGACCGATCTTCTTTTTCATGGATATGAAGGAAGCCGAGGTCGTCGAAGTGACGGCGAACCGCTGCTCCGTCCAGCGCTACGACCACGGATATGCGTTCCGCGCCAACATCTGGCACAACCCCGACATGGCGAGCGTCGCGGACAACCCGGCCCCCGGATGGCTCAACAGCTGCAACCGCGAGCTCATGGTGATGCGCGACCTGAACCGCGCGTATCGCGCCAACGGCAGGATCACGACGTGGGATATCCTCGAGATGTCCCGCGACACCGTGACGCCGGAGAAGTCGCCGATACAGCGCACCCTTTGCTCCAAGAGCACCAATTCCGCCTCGACCCTGGAGATCGACCTGGCGTATCCCGACGTGCTTTCCACCGGGTATTTCCTGATCGGCGCGCCGCGCCATACGATATGCGTGCCGGTGCCGGTTTGCGTCGGAAAACTCCATCCCGTGATGGCCGATCTGCGCTGGTCGACCGCGGCGTGGGCGAGCTTCGACGCCAACGGGTTCGGCGCGGAACTTCCGGCGGCCTGGCTGGAGTTCGAGAAGCTTTCGCTGGCGGATTACAAGAAGGCCCAGGACGAAGCGCGAAAACTCCTGGCGGAGGGAAAGCGCGATGCCGCAGTCCGGCTTCTGAACGACACCGCTTGGAAAATCTGGGAAGGCGCGGCAAAACTGATCGGACTGGACAAACCTGGCGCCTGAGCAATCCGTCCAGGCGAAAAAGATTCGGAATTCCTCCGTTGGTTGCGTCCAATTCCATTCAAGGGGGGACGTTGCATTTGTGAAATTCCGGAGAACCATGCGAGATGGCGAAAACTTCATCGGTTTCCGCATCGGAAAAGTGGAAACTTCAATGACTCCGGGTAGATTACAAGTTGAAGTGCAATTTCCGAAAGGTGTGTAAAAAAACGGTCAGA
>JAKSOH010000055.1 GCA_024405675.1 Victivallaceae bacterium | reverse complement strand
CCCGAGCCGCTTGAAGTGCGCGATGTCGCGGTCGATCGCCTCCGCGTGGAGGACGCCGAGCTCCTCCATGTTGAAGAAGTTGTGGTTGAACGGGGCGTAGTAGTTGACGCCCCACAGGCGCACCTCGCGGTTGTTTGCGTCGAGGATGGTCCGGTTTTCGACGTGGAACGGCGCCTTGAACGGCGCGCCGGCGAACAGGGACGCCGCGGCCAGTGCGAGCGAAATTGCGAGCAGGTGTTTCATCATGTTCTCCTGTTGTTTGTCTGTGGCGTCACTTGGCCAGGTCGCGGAACTTCTGTCCGGTGGCGTTCCCGCGATATTCCAGGGCTCCGGGGCAGTCGTCGCCGTCCTTCCATCCCCAGTAGGACATGTCGCGCCATTCCACCGTGCCGCATCCGTCGTAGACCTTCATGCCTTCGGCGCACTTGAAGAAGGCGCCGTCGGACACGAGCAGCCGGCCGTTCGTGTGCTTGACGACCGTGATGCCGTCCAGTGTGTATCTCGTGTTGCTGAAATAGCTGCAGCCCAGCATCCTGGTCTCGCATCCGTCGATTGCGTAGCCGACGAGTCCGGTGTCGGCGTAGCAGTCGCGCAATATGGTCGCGGTCGCCCCCCGTCCGATGCGGAAATTGACGGAGTCCTTCAGCATTTCGCAAGGTTCCCCGGGCTTCGGCGGCGGTATCAGGCCGCCCCAGGAATGGCAGCGGGTGAGGCGGTTGGAACCGCCGTTCCGGACGTCGTATCCGATGGTGTAGTCGACGGCGTGGCAGTCGTTGTAGTAGCTGTCCCCGCCGTTGATGACGAAGGCCGCGTTGCCGGCGAGTCCCGGCAGCGTGCATTTCGCGTAGAGGTTGTTGCAGACGATTTCGCATCCCCGGTCGACCAGGAGGCCGTACTCCTTGCCGTTGAGCAGTACGATCTCGGACAGCGTGTAGTGGAGCCAGGAGTCCCTGACGTTCAGGCACGAGGCCATGCCGTTGCCGTCGAGGACTCCTCCGCGCGAGAAGCTGCCGGCATCGTCTCTCGTCCTCTTCTTGTCGTGGATGGTGACCATGACGTCCATCGGCGCGACCGCCTTGAGGACCGCGCCCTTGTTCATCTCCAGCGAGCAGTTGTTCGTGATGACGATGGGCGTCGCGATGCGATAGGTGCCGCGGGGGATGGTCAGGACTCCGTCGGGCGTCGTCTGGATGGCGCGCCGTATGCGCGGGGCGTCGTCCGTCTCGCCCCTGAACGCGGGGAATTCGTCCAGCGAATGGTCGCGTTTCCAATCGTCGGTGCTGGCGCATCCCGCCAGCGCCAGCGAGATCAATGCGAAAAACAATGTTCCGGCGGCGCGTCTGCCGGTTCCCGTGAAAAACTTCATGGCCATCTGCTCCTTGTGATACAATGGATCGACATTCAAATCCGACTTCCGCGACTATACCTATGGAACGGGGGAATTTCAAGTTGGTCCTGGGCGGTCCGCCGGAATGCGGACGCGCTTCACAAAGCCGGAAGAACGGCTATATTAAGGCGTCATGGCGGATTCCGCCGCCGGCCGTTCGTTGTCAGTGCAAAACGGAGAAGTTCCAATGAATGCAAGAAGATTTTCGTTCGCGGCGGCGCCGATGGCGGCGCTCGCCATGCTGTTGTCCGGTTGCCATGCGCCGGGAGATGTGACGCCGTGGCGGCTCGCCGACAACGGTATGGCGCTTGAAATGGTCTGGTGTCCGTCGGGGAGCTTCAAGATGGGCAGTCCGGCGGACGAGCCGGGACGCTACCATGACGAGGAACAGCGGCTGGTGACGCTGTCGAAGCCGTTCTGGATCGGGAAATACGAGGTGACGCAGGCGCAGTACCTGGCGGTGACGGGCGAGAATCCGTCGCGGGCGAAGGGCGGCAACCGGCCCGTCGAATCGCTGAGAATGGGCGACGCGATCAGGTTTTGCGGGAAGCTGAACTCGATGACGGAAGGCACGCGTCCCGCCGGATACGAGTTCGCGCTTCCGACGGAGGCGCAGTGGGAATACGCCTGCCGGGCCCGCAGCGGGGCGGCGTACTCCGGTGACATCGAGTCGATGGGGTGGTACGCCGGCAATTCCGAGGGGCGGACGCACGATGTCGGCCAGTTGCGTCCGAACGCGTGGGGCATCCACGACATGCACGGAAACGTGTGGGAGATGTGCCGCGACATCTACGGCATGCCGGAACCCGGGGCCGCGACCGATCCGAAGGGGCCGGACAGCGGCTGCGACTACGTGCGCCGCGGCGGCGCCTACTCGCTTTCCGCCGGCGAGTGCCGTTCCGCGTACAGGACTCCGTTCGATCCCGGCAATTTCCTGGTCAGCACCGGATTCCGCGTGGCGCTGGTGCCGGTCCAATAGAACGCGGGCGCCCCGCTGCCATGGGACGGGGGGCGCAACGCCGATCGAAAAACAGGAGGCAACGATGTCCAATAGACTTTTTCTTGCATTTCTGGCGACGGTGTCGCTCGGCATCGCCGGATGCGACAGGACGCGCACGATCGAATGCGCCGCCGACCGGGCGGACTTCGACCGCGCGCTGGAGGAGTCCAGGAAACTGGACGGAAACCGCGAAATCGTCATCGGAAACGGGGTGATGCGGATCGCGAAGCCAATCGAACTCGACGGGCGCGACTCGGGACTCGTCCTGCGCGGTTCGGGAAACACGGTCGTCTCCGGCGGAATCCCGCTGGAGTTTTCCCCGGTTCCCGGCAAACCGTACTGGTCGGCGAAAATCCCGGCGGGGCTTCCGGATCCGCAGCTCGTCTCCAGGAAAGACGCCAACATCCCGGTGGCCGTCTATCCGCATGACGGGATGGCGAAATACCTGGAGACCACCGACCTCATCTGGCTCGGATCGCAATACGGCGGCTGGAACCGTCCGCCGCGGGAGTACGAGATGGACCGGATCACCATCCCGCCGGCGGAACTCCCCGACTTCGATCCGGCGGACGCCGAGATATACGTGCCGCACTCGTGGGACAGCAGCCTGGTGCGCGTCGCGTCCGTCAACCGGGCCTCCGGGCTCGTCGTCTTCGCCAATTTCCTGCGCCGTCCGGCGGGTGGGTACGGTTCCAGCCGGTACCGGATCCGCAACATCGAGGCCGGACTCGTCCCTGGCAGCTGGATGTACCACCGGGCCACCCGCGAAGTGTTCTACCATCCGCTGCCGGGCGAGAAACCGGAGTCGGTAGCTCGGACTGCGGCGGCATGCGAGCGGCTGCGGACGGTTTCCGGAGCCGGAAACGTCCGCGTGGAGAAGATCGAGTTCTCCGACTGCAACGGCCCGGCGAAGGTGGACCGGAAGCTTCCTCTCAACGATCCCGGCGTCGTCTCCAGCACCGTCTGCGCCGCAGGGTGCGAGGACCTGGTCCTTTCGGAAATCACGGTACGCAACGTCCACGGCAACGCGGTCAAGGTGGCGGAGACTCCGGCGAGCCGGTCGGTCCGGATCGAGAACTCGCGGTTCACCGCCTGCGGCGTCAACGGACTTCTGGTCCACGCCGACGGGGACTCGGCGGTGGAAGGCTGCGAGGTCTCCGACTGCGGCTACAACGGCATCACCGCGTACACGCACCGCGGCTCGCGGTTCCGCATATCGGGGAACCGGGTGTCCCGGACCGGATACTGCGGCATCGGCATGCGCCAGACGCCGGACCGGTCGGGCGAGCCGTCCGACGTCGTCATCGAACGCAACGAGATATCTGGCGCGATGTCGGACGGATCGATGCAGGACGGCGCCGGCATCTACGTCTTCGGCGCCGAGAACTGGCGGATCGACGACAACCGGATCTCCGGAATGCCGGACCGCGGACTCAGGCACGGCATCTACTTCGACGAGACCTCGTTCCGCAGCACTGCAACGGGCAACCGCGTGTCGACGTTCTTCCCGGTGATGGTCCACAAGGCAAGCGGCATAGAGTTCCGCAACTGCCGGTTCGACCATTCCGGTCCGATGAAATTCGACCTGGTCGACTCGGACGGCGTGACGCTGCGGAACTGCGACATCTCCGCGCCGGAGATACTCTTCAGCGCGCCGGAGGGCGGGCTCAGGCGGGAAAACTGCCGGACGACTGGCAAGGTCACAGAGAACGTCAAGAAGCACAACTTCACGTTTTCCCTCGACGGCGCGGGCGTCCTGCGCTGCACCAAGGTTCCCGCCAAGAAGAATGAACGCAAGCTTCCGCGGCGCATCGTCTGCTTCGGCGACAGCATCACCGCCGCGGGAACCTTCGCGGGGGAACTGCAGCTCTACCTTTCCTGCCGCTATCCGCGCGAAAGGATCGAGGTGTTCAACGCCGGGGTCGGCGGCGACTCGGCCGTCGACGGGTTCCGGCGGCTGGAGCGAGACGTGCTCTCCAGGAACCCCGACATGGTGGTGGTCTGCTTCGGGATGAACGACGTCGGCCACGCGTACTACGGGACGCGGTTCCCCGCCGACGCACGGGAGGCGGAGGCGCGCGAAAAGGGTTTCGAGAGCTACCGCGAGAACATGAAGAAGATAGTCGACGCGCTGTCCGGACGTGGGATCGAAGTCGTCGTGATGGCGCCGTTCCCCTACGACGAATACGGCACGCGCCCGGAGCCGGACGCGAAGTCGGACTATTGCAACTCCGTCGGACTGGAACGCCTGGCCGCGCATTGCTACAACACCTACGCCGCGAAGTTCCTCTTCCCGATGAGCCGCACGATGCTCTGCCGGCTCTACGCGTGGTTCCCTGAACTGCAGGTGGCGAAGGACCGCGTCCATCCCAATCGGTTCGGGCACTGGGTCGTCGCCAACGAAATCGCGAAGACGGTGTTCCGGGACATCCCTGCGCGGGATCCGATTCCGTTCCCGGCGACCCGGGAGATGGAGGAGTTCTCGAAAATCGGCGAAGGCCGGAAGTTCCCGCTCGGCATCCCCTTCGCCCCACTCGACACGCTGCTGGAGAACGGCGGCGTCGATGGTCCGACGGCCGCCCTGCGCGAACGCCTGGAGGAGAAGCTCGCCTGCGACGGCAAACTGAAACAGCTCGCCTACTACGACGGCATCCTGCGCCAGAAGGGGATAGACCCCGCCGACACGGCGAAGGCCGATCCGGTCCTGGCCGATTTCGCCCGGCGCTGGCACCTGACGAAGGATGTGGAAAAGTATTTCAAGGGCAGGGCGGAAAGGGAAAAGCTGACGGCCGAGGCGCAGTCGGCGCGCGACCGGTACTTCAAGCTGGTGGAGGAACTCGCCTCGCACCCGCTGGCGAAATAACAAGTCAGGGAACAGTCCGGAACCGGAGAACCACAGGAACGGGGGGACATACATGAAAACCATCGGAAGAGTGTTGTGCGCCACGCTGGCGCTGCTCGGAATGCATGCGTTTTCCGGGACGTTCGACGTCCGGGACTTCGGCGCCAGGGGCGACGGTAAGAGCGCCGATTCGGCGGCCATCCAGAAGGCGATCGACGCCGCGGCGAAAGTGCGCGGGACGGTGTTCTTCCCGCCGGGGATCTATCTGTGCCACGGACTCCGGGTGCCGTCGCACGTCTGCCTCAGCGCGGACCCTGTCTGGGCTTACCGCGGAGAGAACGGCGGGGCGGTCCTGGAACTGGACTCCGCGGACGCGCCGGCGCTGATCGACGTCACGGACACCTGCGGGGTCCGCATCCGCGGGCTGCTGCTCTCGGGCGCGAGGTTCCGCGACGGCGGACAGGTCCACGGGATACTGCTCAACAACGACAGGAGATACAGCAAGGAGGAGAACATCCTGACGGTCGAGGACTGCAAGATCACGAAGTTCTCCGGACACGGCATCTACCTGAGGCGGACCTGGCTCTTCGTCATACGACGCAATCTGCTCATGTCGAACGGCGGATGCGGGATGCGCGTGAGCGGCTGCGACGGATTCGTCTCGGACAACCAGTTCACCTCCAACGGCGGGGACGGGTTCTCGTATGAAAACGGCTGCTCGACCGTGATGTTCACGGCGAACCGCGTGGAATGGAACCACGGCGTCGGACTGAACATATGCGAGGGCGACACCTGGAACGTCACCGGCAATTCGTTCGACCGCAACTGGGGGGCGGCGATCCGGGCGGAGAGGATCAACACCGCCGCCATCACGGGGAATGTCTTCCGCCGCTGCGGCCGGGACGTCGCCGCGAGCGAGTCCGCCGGACTGGTGCTGCTGGATTCGCAGGGGCCGACGGTGACGGGCAACGCCTTCGTCGCGGGACACGACGACGGCGGGACGGGAGACGACACGCCCCATGTCGGCGCGATAATCGGGAAACTGGCCGATTCGGTGATCTCGGGCAACGTCATGCACCGCGGATACATGAAGATGCCGTTCGTCGACCGCGGCGGCCACGGGCCGGGGGTGGTGATCAAGGACAACCCCGGTTCCGCGATGGAGTAGGGCGCGCGGCCGGCGGGATTGTTGTCCCCGCCTTGAACAGCCTAGGCCGGACTCAACCTGGCGAACTGGAACTTGACCAGCGCCGCGGTTCGTTCGCGCATTTCCTGCGGCATGAACGAACGATCCAACGCGGCGGGCAGTTCGGCGATGACGTTGCCGGTTATGTTCCGCATGGTCTTTTTCACCTGCGCCGCGGTGAGTCCCAGCGTGAAACCGAAACGCTCGAAGTCGGCTGTCCCCAGGCGGCTCTTCTTGCCGTTGAGAGTCAGGGCGAGCTCCTCCTTGTCCTGGGGCATGATGATCCTGACCGGTACCAGATCATATGCGGGGGAAAGCTCGTAACGTCCGTCGCGAAGACGGATCAGCGAGAAGTTCTTGAGATGCATGTCCGAGTTGCCGGTCAGGAAGCAGTATATCGAAAGTTCGAAGAAACGCACCAGGTCCAGTCCGGCGGCATCGGAGTGCATGCGTATGGCCTTGCCGATCTGCTCCATGGATCCGTTGTACTTCTGCTCCGTCAGTTTGTCCAGTATCTGGCAGAAATCCTCCATGTGCATGGCGCCGTCCGCGGCACGGTCCATCCGGCGGGTGACGTAGGCCAGTTCCCCCGATTTCAGCGGGATCAGTCCGCAATCGGCCGTCGATATCCGGCATCTGCGGGCCAGCAGCATGCAGAAATGCTCCGCTTCCGGAAGAAAAGGCCACAGGGGCGTCTGGGGCTTCAGTATGTAGTCGCCGTCCAGACCGACCAGGGTGAGCCGGTGTCCCGGTGACGCTCCGCCCCGCTCAAGATGCAGCGACAGCTTCGGCTGGACGCCCGGAACGGATATCCGGCTCGCGATGGTTTTTCTCGCCAGCGCATTGAGCTCATCCTGCGTGTAGTCGAACGCGGGAATCCTGGAGGAGCCAAACAGTTTTCTCACGCATCTGGCGTGGTAGGACGATTCCAGGGGCCCAAGCGGTTCGCCGCAGCGGAGACAACGTCGGATTTCCATCATTCCACCTCGCGTATGCTGGCCGCTCCGATGCAATCGCGGCAGCAGGCGAGCAGCAGTCCCATGCGGTCGCGCGGATCGAGCTTCCAGTTGCTCGTCGCGATTTCCAGAAGCCATCCCTCCGGTATCAATCCGTCGAAAAAAGGAAACAGGACCTTGTCGTGAAACGCCTCCTGGCGAAGCGGAAAGTTGACGCTGATCCGAATGGGGGCGGATTCGAGGTATTCCCGTTCGTACTGGAATGTGTAGCCGTTCTCATCTTCCGTAAGCCGTCCGGCCAGACGGCTGTACAGGTAAACGTCCGCCCGGCGCATCAATCGTCCTCGCGTTCCGGAACGGGACCGAGCCGGTGCCCGAACATGTCCAGGACGACATTGACCTTGTCCATGCGCAACGTCGGCTTGCCGTATTCCAGCTCGCGGATGAACCGTATTCCGACTCCGGCGCGGTCGGCAAGTTCACGTTGCGTCATCTTGTGGAGCTTGCGCTGATGTCTTACAAAATCCGATATTTCCATTTTTTACACCCGTTTGGTGGTAGTTTGGCTTCGTTTTTGTAAAACTACACCCCTTCGGTGGTAAAATCAATACGGTTTTCATGGAACCCAGATGGAAAAATGGTTTTTTGCAGTGGAAGCGCGATGCGAAACAAACATCCGGTCGGCGCCGGTTCCGGCTACCCCCCCCCGGCAAGTCGACGATCGGGCACCGCGGAAATGCGCGCCAGGCGGCGGCTTCGCCGGTTTCATATGCACAGGCAACGCCGCCGAGTTCCGAGAGGTGGTGTCGCACATGCACGGCAGGGGAATCCAAAGACGAAGGGCGGTTCCGGAGCTGGATTCTACCGACTTCCATATCTTTTCATGAGTCGAGCCATTGATTCCACAATCGTCCCGAAATTGCCTTGGTTTTTGCAAGCCAGCATCACTTGTATTATATTTGACGCAGTTATGACAAGAAGGCGCCATTGAAATGACCAAGCAGGAAAAACTGGACGAACTTTTTTCGCGGAATCATTTTCTGCCGGTTTCGGCGGTTCGCGCGGCGGGAATCCAATCGCAATTCATTACGAACATGCTTCGCACCGGAAAGATCGTCCGAGTGGCCCGCGGCATCTATTCCCGGTCTGGAAGTACGGCATCGGAGACAGACGATCTCGAACTGCTGGCACGACGAATACCGGCGGGAGTGATTTGCCTGGTGTCGGCGCTGCGGTTTCATAAGCTGACCGACGAGAATCCGCACAAGGTCAGCATCGCCCTCCCGCACGGATACCATACGCCCGAGCTTTCCTATCCGTCCGTCCGGTATTTTTCCTTTTCCGGCGAGGCATTTTCGAAGGCGATAGAGCCCCACATGCTCAATGGTACGACGGTAAAAGTCTACTCCGTGGAAAAAACCATCGTCGATTGTTTCAAATACAGGAACAAAGTCGGACTGGATATCGCCGTCGCCGCGCTTCGGGAGGCGGCAAACCAAAATCGGATCGATTACAATTCCCTCTGGGAATCGGCGAAAATTTGCAGGGTCTCGAACATCATCCGCCCATATGTGGAGGCATGCCAATGAGCAGTTCTGGAATCAAGAACATGGCACGCTCCGTAAATGTCCGCCTGAAAACACTGGCCGTTCAAGGAAATGTCGCCTTCGACTTTCTCCTGTTGAGATATACGCTGGAACGATTCCTGTTCCGCTTGAGCGTTTCGCCTCACTCGGGGCGTTTCATACTCAAGGGGGCAAGTGCCTTTCCTGCATGGATGGATCCGGTTTTCCGTGTGACACGCGATGCTGATCTGTGCTGTTCCGGCAATTCCGATCCAGAATTCCTAATTAGGTGTTTCCGATTCGATATATGATTCCACAACCTACCCAGGAGGCAGGCAAATGAAAAAAACGACCATCATGTTCGCATCGCTTGCGGCGATGCTTTCCCTTGGCGCGGCGGAATTCCACGTCGCGCCGCCGGACAGGGCCGGGGAATACCCCGATGTCGCCGCTACCTCGGTCGCCGGCGCCCTGGAAGTGGCGAGGAACCACCGCGCGCGCCATCCGGGGGAGGAGATCACGCTCGTCTTCCACGCGGGCACCTACAACCTGTCGGAAACG
>JAKSOH010000054.1 GCA_024405675.1 Victivallaceae bacterium | reverse complement strand
CGTGCTGGTGACCGGCCCCACCGGCAGCGGAAAGTCGACGACGCTCGCCGCGATGATCGCCTACATCAACCAGAACATGAACAAGTACATCATCACGGTCGAGGACCCGATCGAGTTCGTGCACCAGAACAAGTACAGCACCATCGTCCACCGCGAGGTCGGCATCCACAGCGAGTCGTTCCCCCGGGCGTTGCAGGGCGTGATGCGCGCCGACCCGGACATCGTCCTGATCGGTGAAATGCGCGACAACGAGACCATTCGCCAGGGGCTGGCCTGCGCCACCATGGGGATGCTCGTCTTCGCCACGCTGCATACCAACAACGCCCCGAAGTCGGTCGACCGTATCATCGACGCGTTTCCGTCCGATGAACAGGCGCAGGTGCGCACCATGCTGGCGGAATGCCTCAAGGCGGTCGTTTCCCAGTTGCTCTGCCGCACCAAGACCGGCGGCCGCGTCGCGGTCCACGAGGTCCTGCTGTGGACGGAGGCGTTGCCAAACACCATCCGCACCGGCCAGATCTCCGGCATCAGGACCATCATCGACCAGGGCGTCCAGCGCGGCATGTGCTCGATGGACAACTCCATCGACGCGCAGTACCAGGCCGGCGTGATTTCGGCCGAGGAGGCCTACATGAAGGCCAATGACAAGAGCCGCTTCGTCAAGCAGATGGAGGCCGAGGAACGGGAGAGGAGACGTCAGTAATGTCGGTTCCCGAAACGGTTTCCAGCTTTTCCGAACAGGATACCGAGGCGCTCGGCGCCTCGATCGCCCGGCGGCTTCGCATGGGGGCCGTGGTTCTGCTGAACGGCGACCTCGGAGCCGGCAAGACGGTATTCGCCCGCGGATTCGCCCGCGCCCTCGGCATCACCGAGCCGGTGTCGAGTCCCACCTATACCATCGTCCAGGAGTACGAGCTTCCGGAAGGGCGAGGCCGTCTGTACCATCTCGATCTGTATCGGATTTCATCCGCGGAATCGGCCCTTGGATTCGGCATTGACGAATTCCTCGCGGACAAGCGCGGCATCTCGCTTGTGGAGTGGCCGGAACGCGCCGCGGGGCTCATGCCGCCCGATGCGGTTTCGGTATCCATCTGCCACGTAGGCGAATCGGAACGCGCCATCGATGTTGTCTTTCCCGACTGAGCGCCCCTGGAACGTCGAGCCCCCTAGGCCGGTTGTCGTCGGAGCGACGGCGGTGGGGGCAGTGCTATCCTGTTTCGGCATCGTCGGGGCGGCGGCAGGAGTCTTTCTGATTCTCCTGATCCTCCGGTTGTTCTCCTATGGCTCCGGTCTTGAACCGATACTTTCGCGAGAGCCGTTGTCGAAGCGTATCGTCTGGACGTCTCTTCTCGCCGGAGTCATCCTGGCCGCGGTTTTGCCATTCGTGACGCTGTCATGGCGCCATCTGCTGGATATTCTGGAAGTCCATGCCCCGAACCAGATGATCGCCGAGAATATCGTCTCGTCGTCGGGCTGGAATCTGGTTCTCATGCTGGTTTCATCGATCCTGGTCGCCCCGGTGATGGAGGAGCTGCTTTTCCGGCGCCTTGTCTACGGACTGCTCCTGGATAAATGTGGACCTCTCCCGGCGCTTGTGGTTTCCAGCATGGTTTTCTCCGCCATCCACGGCAGTCTCACCGCCGCCCCGGCGTTGGTGGTGGTCGGCGCGCTGCTGGTGGTCTGGTACCGCAGGAAAGGGAACATCCTGGCACCAATGCTGATGCACGCCAGCTACAACGCCGTTACGGTCGTGATGCTGGAACTGGTGCCGGTCCTGGAGGACTAAAAGCGCTTCGCCATCTTGTCCCGATGGCGGTAGCTCAATACCATGGTGAGATCGAATCCCACCATGAGCGCGTTAATCAGATACAGCCAGAATACGAAGTCCATGCTGAAGATGTACTTGTGGAGCATGCCGGCCACGTATCCGATGAGAATCAGCACGGAGAAGGTGCAGCTCTTGCCGGCGTGGCTCTTCGAGGTCAGCGTCTTGTGGATGGCCATGGGCCAGCTGGCTCCGAAGCATATCAGCATTATCGCCTCGTATATGGAAATTGTGTGGTGCATCCTGTCCCCCTATTTGTAGTCCTTGATCTTTATCTGTTTGCGGCGGAACGTGGGTTCGTCCAGGTCCTCGCCTTTGAAACATACCTTTATGGTTCCGTCCATCGCGCCTTTTTCGTTGATGTTTATCATCGGCAGGTCAGGCTGGATCGGAACGTACCGCTCCACCGTCGGCGCCACCGGAGGCGGCATCGAGGCGATTCGGTCGTATATCACCGAGACGCAGGACAGCTGGATGCGTCCGCGCCACGATTCGTCATGAATCATGGCCGCGCCCTTGAGCATGTCGGCGTTGCGGCAGGTCAGGAACTTGTCGATCATATCGAGCGCGAGCTTGGTGTCGCCGATCGAAAGATCCGGTCCGCCCAGAACCGTGAAAATCACCGCGTCCGACCTGGACGTCCAGTCGGGGCCGCCGAACATAGGAGACTTGAGCAGGTTTTCGACGGCGGTCTCGACCTTGCCCGGTCCATCGCCCGTGGCCATGCCGATGCCGAGCGAACAGCGGGATATCCGGCCGTTGAGCATGGCGCGCAAATTGCGGAAATCGGCGTTGAGTTGGTTTCCAGCCACAAGGACCTCGGTTATCGCCCAGACCGAACGCGAGAACTCCTTGGTGGCCGTCTCGAAGGCGACGTCGAGCGGAGTGTCCTTCTTCATGACGGAGAAGAGCAGGTCGTTAGGCATGGCGATGACCGCGTCCGCCTTCTTCGCGACGTTCTGGTTCAGCGTGTTGTCGGCGAGGCGCTTGACCTTGGCCGACTCGTGGGTGAATGGCATCGAGAGTATGCAGCAGGTCTGGACGTTCGCCTTCTTGGCGATGTCGAGCAGCGGAGAGATGCCGCCGCTGGATGTGCCGCCGCCGAGGCCGCCGATTATCACGAGAAGCTGACATCCCCGGATCATGGAGCGGATGGCGTCTCCGCTCTTGAAGATGCAGCGGTTGCCGAGCTGGGCGTCGCCGCAGCAGCCGATGGAATTGGTCCACTCCGGCATGGCGAGGATGGTGGATTCCGATGGCAATCCGGACTCGAATAGCGATTTCGCGTCGGTGTCGATGGCCATGAGCTTCAAGTTGCAGCCGCCTGGTATCGCCGTAAGTTCCTTCATGAACTTGCAACCCGCGCCGCCGATGGCGATGATTGCGATTTCTGACGTCATTTGCGGTTCCTCCAGAAGGGGGACAACATGGCGTTGCGCAACGTGGAGAATACTCCGAGGACCTTGTCGCTCTGCTCGTCATCGGAAATACCGAGCTGCCCGGCGTAGCCGCGCGCCATTTTCAGCACTCCGTAGATGGCGCTGTTGGCTGGTGTCTCGATGCCGGTGGTGACGCCGGTCATCCCGTAGGGGCGCCGGACATGGCAGGTCTTGTCGGAGAACACCTCCTCGAAGATGGCCTTGACCATCTCGGACTTGGCGGCGCCTCCGGTCAGTGCGAAGTATCCAACAGACCTGAGGTCGATGTTCTGGTTCTGGATCATCTGGCGCACGATGTCGAAGGTTTCGAATATGCGCTGGCTGCATACCTCGAGCATGTCGTTGACGTCGATGTCCTTGCGCTTCTTTGTCGCCTGGCGATACGGGATGGGCGACTGCTTTACGCCCTCCTTGTTCTTCTTGTAGCAGACGTCGAGCTTGCCGGCCTCGACGAATTCGCGCATGTTCTTGTTGGGAACGTCGAAGGCGACGGACATGTCGTTGATCACGTGCTCGAATCCGACCTGCAGATGGCCGATGGCGGCCAGTCCGTGACGGTTCTCGACGATGAACTCGGTGCAACCGGCCCCGTAGTCGATGAGAAGCGCGCCGTCGAGCTGCTCGTCGTCCTGGATCAAGGCGTAGGCGTCGGCGACGGGGGCGTAGATCTCGAAGATGCGCTTGTCGTCGAATCCGACGTTCTTGAGCACTGTCTTGTAGCGGTACAGCCGCGTGGCGTTGCCGTGGATGGTCCAGGTGTGCACCTCGAGCCGTTCCGCGGTGAGACCGATGACGTTGCTGTTCGCTAGCGTTCCGTTGAGCAGCACCCTCGCGGGCAGGGAGATGATGCGCTGGCGATCATCGGCGGTGGTGAGGATCGACTGGTTGGATGCGGCGTCTAAATCGCTTTCGATGACGGCATGGTCCACACGGTTGATGTTGACGCTTCCCTTGCCGATCTCGCCGTGGATGTCGCAGCCGGTGACGACAACGAAACAGGTGTTGCCATGCTCCCCGATCTTGTCCAGCATGGCTCCGATGACTTGCCTCGCCCGGTCGAAATCCCTGATCTCGCCCTTGATGACGACGTCATGCCACGGAGTGGTCTCGAAAGCCAGCACCTCGACCGCGTCGTTTTCGTCGACGCGGCCGACCAGCACCGAGGCTTTTGAGGTGCCGAACTCGATTGCCGTGTAGATTTGCGCCGAACGCGACATGCTACGGATCCACGATGGCGAACATCAGCGAGAGCTCGGCCACGGGGTCGGCCATGCCGTTGGCAGTGAGCATTCCGCGGCCCTTTCCGAATCTGGAGCTGCCCGGGGGCAGGTTGAACTTTATCAGCAGCTGGTCGCCGACGCGGAGCGCTCGGTGGAAATCGGCCTGTTCGATGGCCATGAAGAACCCGAGCTTGCCGGTGTTTTCAGGACGGGAGAGGATGGCCGCGCAGCCGGCCTGGGCCGCGATTTCGCAGATGATGGATTCAGGGACCACAGGGTAGGCCGGATCGAGACCCTTGAAGAACGATTCGCCGATCGTGATGTTCTTGACCGCGGTGAAGCTTTCCGCGTCACCGACCAGATAGTCGATGAAGAGGAACGGGAACCGGTGCGGCATCATCTCGAGAACCTTGGCCGGCGGCATCATCGCCGTGGCCGATAAATCGAATTCGTTGTAGCTGCCGAAGGCCAGGTCGACCTTGCGTTCGCGCGCCGCCAGCGTCAGGCAGGCCTCGCTGCATGCTCCGGCGGCGTTGCGGACGGCCGTCCTGAACACGGTGCCCTCGGGGGAGAAGTCGGACTGGCGTTCGGAGCTCACGAGAATGCGGTCGCCGGGCGAGACCGGCTTGCGGAACTTGACCCGCGAGACCGACTTGATATAGATGTCGAGCTTGTTGTCGGGGTCCAGCGCATCGCGCATGGCCAGTTCCGAGAGCTGCTTCATGGACTCCAGCTGGAGAACGCCTGGCATGATGGGATGCTTCGGGAAGTGGCCGACGAAGAATTCCTCGTTGATCGCGACACATTTGAATCCTTCCATGGTCTTCTCGTCGACTGGACGGGCCATGTCGAGCATGAGATAGGGCTTCGCGGGCAGGGCGGCCGTCAGGTCGGCGGGGGTGAGCAGGCTCTTCATATTGGTGACTCCTCTATTTTGAAGTTTCTGTCATGTCCTTGACGATGAGACCGGCCAGCCTGACGTTGAAGGCGTGTCCGGGGCGCACGGCGACAATCGACCCGCGGAGTCTGCGTCCGATCAGGTACATGTCGCCGATGATGTCGAGTATCTTGTGGCGCACTATTTCGTTGGTGAAACGCAGCCGGTCCTTGCAGATGATGGCGCCGTCGTGGATGACCGCCGCCACGTCGAGGCTGCCGCCCTTGGCGAGTCCCATGGAGAATAGCGCCTTGAGGTCGCCGTAGTCGACGAAGGTCCGGCAGGGCGCCACGTCCGCGGCGTAGGTCTCGGGTGAGAGCCGGTAGTCGAAGAACTGCGGATCGAATGGGCAGCCGGCGAACTGGGTCACGCAGCTGATCGAAAGCGCCTCCTCGTCGGGGAACATGACCAGCTGGGTGCCGGAATCGGCCACGCGCAGCGGTTTCGAGGGAGTGTACCATCTCGCCTCGGCGTCCTGTTCGACGGCCCCGCAAGACTCGATGAGCTTCAGGAATTCGATGCTGGAACCGTCGCAGATGGGCGGCTCCGGACCGTCCATCTCGACGATGCAGTTGTCGATCATGGAGGCGTGGAGCGCGGACATGACGTGCTCCACGGTGCAGACCATGGCCTTGCCGCGGGCGATGGTGGTGCCGCGTCTCGCGTCGACGACGTTGGTCACCACGGCCGGAACCTCGGGCTTGCCGGGTAGGTCGATGCGACGGAAGACGATGCCGGTGTTCTCCGGGGCGGGACGGAAACCAAGCGAGGCCCGCACTCCGGTGTGCAGTGCGATTCCGGAAAGCGAGGCTCCCTCGGCGACGGTTCTTTGTCTGGCTGATTCGGTCATGATGCACCGTGTTTGTGTTGCAATTTCGTATAATGGTATTAATATTAGCGCACGACGGGCAAAATACAATACAAGTGAAAGGGAAAATCCTGGTGCTACCGAATACGGACAATGTTTCCAGCGGCCGGCCGGTGCGCCGGGTCGTGGTGGTCACTGGGCCGACCGCGACCGGCAAGACCAGACTCGCGGTGGAGCTGGCCAGGCGTTTCGGCGGTGAGATCGTCTCGGTCGATTCCCGGCAGGTTTACCGGGGGCTCGACATCGGTTCCGGCAAGGATATCGCCGAATACGGAGAGGTGCCGTACCACCTCATAGACGTGGCGGATCCGGCGAAGGGGGACTATAATCTCTTCCGCTTCTGCCATGACGCATTCGAGGCGGTGGGGGACATCTCCTCTCGCGGCAAGCTGCCGGTGCTCTGCGGCGGAAGTCCGCTCTATCTCGCCGCGCTGCTCGAGGACTACCGCATGCCGGTGCGCGCCGACGGACACGTCTCGTTCATGGCTCCGTTCGCGCTGGACCCTCTGGTGCTTGGAGTGCTGTATCCGCGCGAGGAGGTGCGGGATCGCATCGAGAAACGCCTGGACGCCAGGCTGGAATCGGGAATGGTCGGGGAGGTGCGCGACCTCGTCGCCGGCGGAGTCTCGCACGAGCAGCTGGAACGCTTCGGACTGGAATACCGCGAGATATCTTTGTTCCTGGCGGGAAAGTGCGACCGCGAGACCATGCGGCGCACGCTGCTGGACCGGATCCGGCAGTTCGCCAAGCGCCAGGACATCTTCTTCAGGAAGCTGGAACGCGAGGGCAACGAGATACGCTGGATTATGCGCGGCGACGCGGAGGAGGCGTCGAAGCTGGTCCAGATGTTCCTCGACAAAAAGGAACTCCCGGCGGTGGGCTTCCGGCTCTGCGAGTTCAGGAACCCCCCGTCGGGAAGAAACAAGTAGCGGTTCCGTCAGTACTTGACGGAGGCGTACTCCACCCAGCCGCCGGCCTTCACCAGGTCGAGATCGAATCCCTCGAGCTTGAACGGGACGGTCAGCGTCTTGTCTCCGGAGGAGAAGGTGAACGTTCCCGCGTCCACGTCGGTCGTCACGGTCGTCTCCAGTTTCGCGAACTCGGAGAATCTCCTGTCGACGGTCTCGGCGGGGAGCTCGGCCGCGATCATTCCGCAGTTGTACATGTTCTGGCGGAAAATCCTGGCGAAACCGACGCCGATGACGAGATTGATGCCGTTGCATTCGAGCGCCCACGGGGCGTGCTCGCGGCTGGAGCCGCAGCCGAAGTTGTCCCGCGTCACGATGACGCTGCATCCCCGGACGTCCTTCTTCGGGTCGAAGCCCGCGAGGTTGAGGTCCTCGAGGCAGAACGGCTTCAGCGCGGCCTTGGTGGCTTCGTTGAGGTATCTCGCCGGGATGATTTCGTCGGTGTTGATGTCGGAGCGGTCGAGGAAAAGCACCTTTCCGTTGAAATTCTTCATTTTCTAGCCCTCGAAAATTTCGGAGTTGCAGATATGCCCGGCGATCGCGGTCGCCGCGGCGGTGGCCGGGCTCATAAGGTGGATCATGCCGCCTTTGCCCATGCGTCCGTTGAAGTTGCGGTTCGTGGTGGATGCGCAGACTTCCCCGGAGGCCAGGATGCCGTTGCTCATGCCGAGGCAGGCGCCGCAGGTCGGGTTGGTGACGCAGCAGCCTGCCTCCATGAATATGGAAAGGAGTCCCTCGTCGAGCGCCTTTTTGAAGATGTCCGCGGTGGCGGGGGAGACGACGGCCCGGATTCCCGGGGCGATGTGCTTGTCCTTCATGATGGAGGCGGCGATCCTGAGGTCCTCGATCCGGCCGTTGGTGCAGCTGCCGATGTAGACCTGGTCGACCCGGGTTCCGGCGAGCTCTCTCACCGGTACCACCTGGTCGGGCTTGTACTTGATGGTCGCTACGGGCTCGAAGGTCGAGACGTCGAAGTCGATCACCTTCGTGTATTCGGCGTCGGCGTCGGGCAGGTACTTCGAGTATTCCGCTAGCGCGGCCGCCTTGTCGGAAAACTCGTCCTTGATGAACGGCCAGAGGTATTCTACCGTCGTCATGTCGGGATAGCAGATGCCGCAGGTCGCGCCGGCCTCGACCGCCATGTTGCAGACGGTCATGCGTCCTTCCATGGACATGGCGGCGGCGCATTCTCCGGCGAACTCGATGACCTGACCGGTGGCCCCGTTCACGGTGAGGGCCTTGATGACGTTGAGGATGACATCCTTGGGATAGACGCCGTTCCTGAGCTTGCCGTTCAGGCGGACGAGCATGGTCTTCGGTTCGTGGAAGGCGCAGACGCCCTTGAGGATTCCGACCTCGAGGTCGGTGGTCCCGACGCCGGCGGCGAAGGCGCCGAATGCGCCGTGGGTGCAGGTGTGGGAGTCGCCCATGATGATGGTGTACCCCGGCCGGACGAATCCCTTTTCCGGGAAGATGGCGTGGCATACGCCGTTGCATCCGATGTCGAAGAAGTCGGCGATGCCGTGGCGCCGCGTCCAGTCGCGCAGCGTCTTGCCCTGTTCGGCGGTCTTGCCGTCCTTGGCCGGCGACACGTGGTCGATCACCGCCTTGATCCGGTTCGGATCGAACACCTTGTCCATGCCGCGGGCCGCGAGGTCGTTGACCGCGATGGGGGTCGTGATCTCATGGCAGAACACCCGGTCCAGGCGAATTACGGATATGCCGTCGCTGGGCTGGTCGACCGCATGGGTCTTGAAGATTTTCTGAGCTGTAGTCAGTCCCATTTCCAACTCCGTTTTGGTACATTTGTCGATGTTGCAAGTAATAAATATACCATCACGGCGGGGCGGAGGCAACCGGCGACGCGCTTCGTTGCTCCGACTTGCACCGGCAGGCACCGAATGTCCGGTTGCCGAAAGGAACGGCAGACGTACTCGCCCCTACTTGCCGGGATTGGCCATCCCCTTGTGGTACACGAGGGTTCCTTCGCCCAGGTAGCGCTTTTCCGCGGGCACGAACTTGTTCGAGAAGAAATCCTTTTCCGGCGCGAGGTCGTCGCACGACACCTGGCAGAGCGACACCATCCCCCAGAACAACCGGTCGGTCTGCAGCGGATGGTGGACGGCTGCGCGGGCCCGGGCTGCGAATCCGCCGAACCTCGAGACGTAGGCGGGTGACATGTATAGCAGCATGGGAATCTCGTAGGCGTCGATGTTCACGGCCTTGTAGGAACGCATCTCCGACGACCTGCCGTCCTTGACGCTGCTGCCCGGGTCGGAGACGTAGAGCATGACGGCCGGGCGGTCGCGCTCGCGCAGTTCGTCCACGACCGCCGGACGCAC
>JAKSOH010000053.1 GCA_024405675.1 Victivallaceae bacterium | reverse complement strand
GGTGGTAGAACAGGACGGCGTGAAACGTTCGGCGTATTCGGCCGAACTCGTCGATGTGAGAAAACCGTGGACCATGTCCTGCACGGCCACCGCCGCCACGCAGGAACGTTCCCGAAAGATCAGGGAACTGGTCGAGGCCGCGGGTCCGGACGACGGATCGTGGAGATGGCGGATATTCAAGCTGAGAGCCGAAATCGACGGTTGCATCGCCTGCGGCAATCCGGCGGACGAAAAATTCGCCGAACTGTGCTCCATCTACAAGGCCGATGGGGGAACCATACCCTGCCTGATTCCGCCGGCGCAGTCCGTCTGGAAATCCGCATTGTCGGGAAAAGTCGACACCGCCCAGGGCGACTGACAACCGGCGGACTGTCTGTAAAAACGCCGCCCGCCGCCTTGGGGAAAAGGCGGCGGACGGCGCTTTCAGGAAACGACGGGGATCAGATATCCCTGACCTTCAGCGTCCCCACGAACAGCTTGTCCTTGGCAACGGCGAGAATCCGGTTCCCGTTGGCAGCCGCCGAGGAAACGCTCAGGTCGTTTCCGCAACGGCGGATCGAGCCATCGGCCCCGATTACACTGCAATCGTCGCCATAGTATTCGAATGTGACGACATTGCCGTCGGCGAGGAACAGCGCGCTTCCGATGGAAACACCTTCGGCCCCTTCGACACGCTGCCAGAACGAACCGTTGTCGCTGCGATGAACGGCATGGTCGGTGACATACAGGAGGAACCCCTCGCGCGGAATGAGATGGCCGGAATCCGGAAGCGGGTCGATCGAATAATTGCTGTCATAGTCGCATTCGAATCCCTCTTCTCCCGCGACGCACACGGTGTCGCGCAGGTATTTCTTCCCGGTGTCGTTCTTGTAGCTGTAATCGAACGTCAGCTTGGCGACGAGCTGGTTTTCGAAGCAATCGAGCGCAACGCCGCCTGCCGAGCAATCGAGTGCGGCCGCCTCCGGCAGTTCGGGCCCCTCGGACCACTTGCCGTCGAGCTTCTCCGCCATGAACAGGTGCCCGTGCGTGGCGTACCCGGTCTCGTGATCATCGATGATCACACCGCGCTTGACGTAGTTGTATTCCTCGTAGTCATCGTAGTAGAGGAACCACTTTCCACAGGCATGCAGAACGGCATTGAGACTCGTCTCCGTCTCGGGAAGTTCCAGCCGACGCCAGGGAGCCGACGCGCCTTCCTTGACATAGGTCTCCTCCCAACCGATGGAGAACAGCAGTCCGCCGGCGGAAACAAGCTTTCCGTCCGGAACATCCTTCTCCTCGGTCCATTCCTTTCCGTCCGCAGTGGAGTAGACGGCATCGGAATCGGTGCGCACGAACCACCTGCCCAGCGCCGACACGACACTCGAAACCTTGTCCGAGCGGAACGGCATGCCGGAAATCTCGCTCCATTCGAGCATGGCTCCATCCGCGTCCGGAGCCGGCGGCGGGCAGCACGACATGCGAACGACCTTTGAGAACAACTTGTCGGCCTTGTCCAATGCGGATTCCAGGCCATCGCCCAGCTGGTTCAGTTCGTCGAGCGCCATTTCGTTGTTCTTCGACCAGTTTTCGTTATCCGACGACGAATCCTCGTCGAATTCTATGCTGAAAGCACTGCCGACGTACGGATTGAATTCAAGACCGAACAACCCAAACAGGCGTTGCGCGAACTCGATACGCGGCCAGCACTTGTCGTAGATCTCCTCGTACTTTTTCTTGACTTCCTCGAGTTCGGACTTGACTATACGGTGCTGGATTCCACCGAGCTTCCGCGCAAACCCCTCGACCATTTCCAGGTCGCCGTTGAACACGTCCATGCTCTTGGTGGTCATATCGAGCTGAACCATGCTGACATCCAGTCCGAGCGTGCTGAATTCCAAGCTCAGCTGCTCGATGAAGGAGTCGAAAATCAGACGCCGGTATTCCACGATCGTGCGCCACGCCCTGGTTGTCCTCCGATCCATGAAATAGAACAGATCCACCATCTCTTCGTCGATGTCGCCCGTCGCCACTGCCACGGCGTTCTTGATGTAGTCGGAACAATCCCCAGCGGCCGCTCCAATCGCGCCGCACACCTTGCCCACGGCCGCCGCCGCATCCTGCTGCGGATCCAGCGACGCGACGAACGCGGCATCGACGATCCAGCACACCAGGGTCTTCCGGTCCGACAGCATCTTGAGGGCATCCTTGACGCGAATCTTCGACGCGTCGGCGGCAAGCTCGGCGACACGGCTGCCGGCATCGGAAACGCCGGCATAATCGCCGAGCGCGTTGACATACCTCGTCTGATCCTCCGTCGCGGTGCGACCGCCGATTCCGATCACCAGCGCCAGGGAATCCAGATACAGCGCCTTCTCGTCCGGCGAACGGTCGGCGGACAGATACTCATGCCAACTCACTCCGATCGACTCGCCCAAAATGTCTTCCACACTCTTTCCCATGTTCTTCTCCTTTTTGTTTCTTCTCCTTCCGCACACCTCGGCATCAAATGTCGTCCCGCTTCACCTCCTAGTCCCAAACAACTACTCAGTTCGAACAGGAGCCGTCACATGCTCCCCCGATAATTTAAAAGTTGCGAAACATGTTTTTATGGGAGTGGAATTTCGCGAAATCGAACGAGTATGATGACGCCCGTCAACCGGGCGCCCGCCCGCGTGCACCACCGTACGTGCTGTTCGGCATACGGCGGTTTCCCAGCCATTCGCCGCTTTACAATGACGTTGACGTCGTGTGTCTCCGTCCACTTGTCCCGTGCAATATTGGACTTCACTTTGGTTGGCAAGCTCATCCAACATAGATCCGCCCTATATGTGATTTCTGCTCGTCAGGCCGGAAGTTTGCGTCCGACTTCTTTCAGATTCCATCTCGCGATGGACACTCTTGCTCCTCGCTCACGGTTCCTACTGCCAAGCATGTAGCGGTCTTTCTCCGCCGAGTTGCAGCTCATGCCGGCATACCGACAATGCCGTCCGCCACCTAGGGAAAGGCGGCGGACGGCAGATCTGGAAACGCCTGTATCAGGCCTCCCGGACCTTCAGCGTCCCCACGAACAACCTGTCCATGGCAGCGGCGAGAATCCGGTTTCCGTTGGCGGCCGCCGAGTCAATGCCCAGGTCTTTGTTGTCGTTTCCGCAACGGCGGATCGAGCCATCGATTCCGGTTAGCCTGCAATCGTCGCCATGTAATTTAAAGGTTGCGACATTGCCGTCGGAGAGAAACAGCGCGATTCCGATGGAAACACCTTCGACCCCTTCGACACGCTGCCAGTACGAACCGTCGTCGCTGCGATGAACGGTGTGGTCGGTGACATACAGGAGGGAACCCTCTCGCTGGATGAGATGACCGGAATCCGGTAGCGGATCGCTTGAATAACTGCTGTCGCAGTCGCGCTTGAATCCATCGCCCCCCGCGACGAACACGGCGTCGCGCAAGTATTTCTTCCCGGTGGCGTTCTTGTAGTCGCAATCGAACGTCAGCTTGCCGACGAGCCGGTTTTCCAAGCAACCGAGCACAACGCCAGCGGAGAAATAATCGAGCGCGGCCGCCTCCGGCAGTTCGGGACCGGCGGACCACTTGCCGTCGAGCTTTTCCGCAACGAATAGCCGCCCGTGCGTGGCGTACCCGGTCTCGTGGTGATCGATGATCAGGCCGTGCCTGACATAGTTGTATTCCGCGTATTCTTCATAGTAGAGGAACCATTTTCCGCCAACATGCAGGATGGTCCGGAGTCCAGCTTTCGTCTCGGGAAGTTCCAGCCGGCGCCAGGGAGCCGACGCGGCTTCCTTAACATGGCACTCTTTTCCATCGATGGAGAACAACAACCCGCCGGCGGAAACAAGCTTCCCTTTCGGAACATCCTTCTCCTCGATCCATTCCTTTCCATCCGCAGTGGAGTAGACGGCTCCGAAACCGAATTCATCATGCGCCACGAACCACCTGTCAAACGCCGCCACGATAAACGGAAACACGTCGAAGCAGGACGGCATGCCGGTGATTTCGCTCCATTCGAGCATTGCCCCATCCGCATCCGGAGTCGGCGGCGGGCAGCACGACATGTGAACGATCTTTTCAAGCAACTTGTCGGCCTTCTCCATTGCTGATTTCAGGCCACCGGCCAGCTGCATCAGTTCATCGACCGCCATTTCGTTGTTCTTCGACCAATTGTCGTTATCCGACGACGAATCCCCGTCGAACTCTATGCCGGAAGCGCTGTTGACGTACGGATTGAATTCAAGACCGAACAACGAAAACAGACATCTTGCGAGCTTGATCCGCTGCTCGCACTTGTCGTAGACGTCCTCGTACTTTTTCTTGACATCCTCGAGTTTGGACTTGACGATCCGGCGCCGGATTCCACCGAGCTTCCGCGCAAACCCCTCGCCCATTTTCAAGTTGCAGTGGAACACGTCCAGGCCCTTGGTTGCCATTTCAATCTGAACCATGTAGAGATACTGTTCGAGTTTGCTGAATTCCTCGCTCAATTGCTCGATAATGGGATCGAAAGACAAACGCCGGTAGTCCACAATCGTACGCCACGCCCTGGTTAGTTGCGAATCCAGAAAAAAGACCAGTTCAACCATCTGCCCGTCAATATCGCCGGTCGCCACGGTCACGGCGTCCTCGATATCGTCGAAATAACACTTCACGTCCTCGCCGATCGTGCCGTACAGGGCCTTGACCACGGCCTCTGCCGCATCCTGCTGCGGATCCAGCGACGCGACAAACGCGGCATCGATGACCCAGCACATCGGGATATCCTGGTCCGACAGCATCTTGAGCGCATCCTTGGCGTGAATCTTCGACGCATCGGCGGAAAGCCCGGCGACACGGCTGCCGGCATTGGAAACACCGGCATAATCGCCGAGCGCGTTGACGTACCTCTTCTGAGCCTCCGTCGCGTTGCGGATCACCAGCGCCAGGGAATCCAGATACAGCGCCTTCTCGTCCGCCGAACGGTCGGCGGACAGGTACTCATGCCAGCTCACCCCATTCGACTCACTCAAAACGTCTTCAACACTCTTTCCCATGTCCTTCTCCTTTTCGTTCCCCCGCACACCTCGGCATCAGATATCGCCCCGCTTCACCTCCTAGTCCCAAACAATTACTCAGTTCGAACAGGGGCCATAACCTGACCCCGATAATTTAAAAGTTGCAAAACATGTTTTTGTGGGAGTGGAATTTCGCAAAATCAAACGAAATCGCGAAACGGTCTCAGATGCCGCGGCGAAACGAAACCGGACACAGAGGAAAAGTCCATCCATGGCACCACCATCAGCTCCTATGGGAAAACATGACGGCGTGCAACGTATGGTGTCAATTCGAAAACAAGCCTTTCATCCAACAAAAAGACGCTTTAAAACCACTTTAAACCGTGATATATTCTATGTGAAGTTTTCGGAATATCTGCGTTTTACAACATAAAATCCGTCCGGGGGCGGCGGATATTGCGCGACACAGGAGTATCCCCACTTGCCGTCAAGCATGCGGGACGGCAATCGAATCACATCCATGGGAATTACGACTCCGACACCGGCGGCGCCCTACAAAAACCGTTGACAATCAACGAGTTCGGCAATATTTTATTCGCAAAAACCGCATGCTTCTCAAAGTAGGAGGTTTAACTATGGAAAAGAAGAACAGCAAGAAGACGAACAACAAGAAGGCCTGGGTAACAACTACAAAAAACGTGTTCCACGGGCGAAAATCAAAAGACGTAGTATACGACCTCAGGGACAACTACGCCACATGGTGCGACTTCACACAACGTATGCAACCGAAGAACGGCAAGTTGATATCTGCCGAGGACTGGACGAAATTCTACAACTACTATCGTGGATTCATAGTCAAGGTATGCATGGGCAAACATTGGCCTCCGGACATCATCGACGACGTGCTGGTGGAAATGCAGGACGCTTTTTGCGGACGCACGGTCCGATCGATATCGCGCGAAGGCGACAACTCCGTTCGCAAGTGGTTCTACTACAGGATACTGTCGGCACACCAGGCCATCATAAGAGCCAGGAACAAGGAGAAGAAGTACTTCGTGCCGATGAGCGACAGGCTGATGAACGGCGAGTTCGGCGACGACAGCGAAGAAATGGAGCAAAAACTGGCGGAGGCCGGAGAGAGCCGGCTGGCTGGGGACAAGGTCGGCGACAATGGCGCAGACACGAACCAAATGCCGGCGGAGGACGATGGAAGACAGCTGACCGACGGCGAAATGCCGATGGACGGCTTCACGACGTTCGACACGATGGAAGTGAAAGACGACTGGAGCAAGCTTCTCGTTCTGCTGGCATATCACGAGACGTCAGAAAAATCAACCTCCGATCAGCGCGATGCCTTCGTGGCCCTGAGGTGCGCGGGCATCAAGCCGCGGGATTTCGGCATTCTCATAAACCGGGATCCCCGCATGATATCGGAAGACTCCCGCGCCTTCGCCAACAAATTCAAGCATCGTCTTGGACAATATTCCGATCGGTACAAGGTCGGCACTGACATCGACTGGAAGAAACTCTACGAGGACGCGGAGGATTACAGGAAGGAACTGAACAACCTCTGCGAGAAATTCCAAAGCGACCTGAAGGAACATAGGGAACGATGCTCAAAGTAGGGGACGTTTTCAACGGCTACCATCTCGAGCAATACTGCGGCTGCGGCTGTTGCAGCACCGTCTATGTCGCGACGAACCCCGATGGCGTGAAAGTGGCATTGAAGCTGGTTGGCAAGCAAACCGGCATGGGGGCGAGACGTGAAGCCAAGGCGATGCATGAATACCAAAAGCACAGCTGGAAGAAATTCATGCTCCAGATAGGAAACGTCGCGGAGGACGAAGACTACTTCTACTACGAGATGGAGCTGGCCAATCCGGTTCCCGGAATGAAGGAATATGTTCCGGACACGCTTGCCGTCCGCCTCATGAACGGCAAGCGTCTCAGCGTCAGGCAAACCGCGTCGTTGATAAACGAACTCATGTGGTCAGTGCGCGAATTGCATTCCGCCGACGTGGTGCACCGCGACATCAAGCCGTCGAACATATTCTTCTTCGGGAAGGAGTCGATAGCGAAGCTTGGAGACATCGGGGCGATGTGCGAATCGAACAGCAGCACCATTCCGATGGGAACTCCCGGTTTCTCGGCCATGACATCGGTGGGGATCGATCCGAACACGCCGAAAGGAGACCTGTTCTCCAGCGCGTGCGTGGCCTACACGTGCCTGACCGGCGAGGAACCGGGATTGTTGTCCATCGACTACAGCAAGCTGGCGAAAATCGACGGCGTGGCGCCGGTGGCGCAGTTCATAAAAAAGGCCACCGACGCAAAAGGTTTCCAAAATGCGGACGAGGCAATCGAATTTCTCAACTCGAAATTCAAAATCGACACCAATCCGGGCTTTGAGTCGGGCAAGGAGTGCGCCAGCGCGATATCCGGAAAATTCCCGCGGCACGATTTTCTGGTTTCGAGCGAAATTCTCGGCGCCATCGTGGGTATGTTCATCGGCATCAGGAAGCCAAGACGCCAGGAGTCGCTTCGCGTCCGCAACGATGCGCGTCCAGTCATCGGGGAATACCTCGCGCTCCCCGAATGACGGGACGCGCGACGGAAACCGGCTATTTGTCCTCCTCCCTGGTCTCGCGGCACTTGCGTTCCATGAAATCGACCTGGTCCGGCCGCAGCTTCGACTTCTTGACAATCAGTTGAGGACGGCTGTAGGCGGTGGTCATCGGAGGCCAGTGGCCGATCCGGACATAATAGTAGCCGGGGTCGCCGTTTCCGTAGCAGGCCTCGTCGAACCAGACCCGCAGCTTGCCGCCGGAAAAACCATCCTGATTCTCGGAAAACTCGCCGGCCGCATCCCTGGCAATCAAATCGTCCACCTGCTGGCGTGCGACGAATTCCGGAGTAAGGGAAGCCCCCAGCGTTTCCGAACCGAACATTACCGTGCACATATCGATTCCCCCCTTTGCTAGCGAATTATGCCGAAGCTTTCCTCGATTTCATCAACGTTCGTCCCGATCCAGTAGCCGATGACGAACAACATCGCATATCCGCAGATCCTGAGCATTCCTAATCCTCGTCGTTCTTCTTTCTCGCAGCACGGATGCCGAAGTAGACTCCGGCCGTAACAATGAAACACGCACCAAGAAACTCCATCATACCGCACCTCCCTGGCGCCTCGCGCCTTTGACATCGGTTGCCTTCACTAAACATAAAGTCGGCGGGGGACATTTCATGGGACTGCATGTCATACATTACTTCGATGACTGCAATTGTAGCACTCGCTCCATGAACTCCACCTGGTCAGGGCGGAGCATCGACTTGAAAAAAGTATACTTGGGAAAAAGCAGTGCAGTGGAGGAGGAGAAAAACAAATCCTCCATATAAACTTCGTAGACATCCACTTTCGGTTCCGTCATGACAATGTGCTTGACGAATATCCGATACGACATCATGGCGTTGGGGGCCTTTTCGTCATCGGGAAGCAACTCGTCCGCGGGCCTGGCGAGTTTTTCCACTGCGCCGGTGGAATCATCCCCGAAATCGGACCGACGAGACTTCCACATCCGGAATACGCCGTCATGGCAATTGGCCATAATCTCGTCCACTTCATCGCGCGTTTTCTTCATTTCAGCCGCATAGACCTCCGGATCCGCCGGCTCCTTGACGGCCTCCCATACGACATATCTAAAACCGCTCATTGCCTTCAATCCCCCCTGTTGAAAAATACCCGCCGGACGTTTTCCATTCCCGCGAAGACTAGCTGTTGTTCTCCTGAGAAGTTTCCTTGATCTTGCGTTCGAGGAAATCCACCTGGTCCGGACGCAATTTCGACTTCATCGCCATTGCAACCGGCACGACAATAAACGGAGGACATGTCATCGGCAGCCGAGTAGTGGCGGTAATGCAATAAAGACCGCCATCGTCTTCCGTGAATGAAAAGTTCAAGCGCTCTGTCATCCAGAAATTGCCGAAACCTCTGGTCGCATCCCTGGCCATCACGTCGTCGATGGTTTTTTGCGCCTCTTCGGCAGTGGAGTCTTTCGCCTTCCGCCGACTCTCGCACGACTGCAAAAACCCAAGTCCGACACTCGGAACCACCATTTTCCCTCCTGACACTTCAATCCATGACACAAGCGTTCAAAGACCGCGATGCCACCCTAGCCCGCGATGCCGGCCCGGTCATCGAAGTCCATGCGAAACCACTTGTTTGCCGTACAGGCAACGTACCTAGTCAACAGATAGTTAGCCCCTCCGCCGACGAATATACTGATGCCAAACGGCAGGATCTTCTCAACCGCCTTGCGCGTAAACGTAAGGCCGACGCGCTTGAAGACCTCCTTGATAGTCTGCAGCACAGCGCCCTTCAAGTACTGCCTTACCATCTTCACACCGGCATTACCGCCAAGCTTCGCGGCAAACGGCGCCCCGGCTTTTTCAAGGGAACCGAGACCTGCAATCAGGAAGGCAAGATTGCGTCCATCTACCTCCGTCACATCGTAGCCATATATCTCGGCAAGATAAAGGCACATGTCGACCTGGATTTTCATGCAGATCGCCACATCGGTCAATCCGCCGCCCAACGCGGCGAGCAATGTTCCGATTCCGGGTATCACGCTGACCACCCCCGTGGCGCCTCCGCTCGCGGTAGCAAGCCAGACCTGCTTGCGGATGATGTCCTTCGCCAACGCGTCATGGATGGTTTTCTCGTCGGCGCAGGGATGCGTCGCGCGATAGTTCGAACGCATGGTCGCGACCTGCGCATGGACTTTCTCAGGGGAAGCGGCAAGCTTTTCGATGGCGGTCAGGAAAAGATTGGACTGGTCGTTCTCCGCGATCAGGGCGGCGTCCTCCTCCTCGGTCAGCATCTCCGCATCGACGGCAGTCTTTGTCTCGGCTTTCGCAAT
>JAKSOH010000052.1 GCA_024405675.1 Victivallaceae bacterium | reverse complement strand
CGCTGCCGTCAGCGGTCCGAGTCGCAGCGGGTCCCTGCCGGCAACGGTGGTGATGCAGTTCGCCAGTTCCACGACGGGCGAGGGGACCGGGGGATCTTCCTCCAGGTCCAGGACGAGGGGACGCCCGAATATCGCGCACGTTTCCGCCGATTTGCGGATGTCCGGATATGCCGAATCCTTGACGCGGCTCGCCTTCTCGGGCACCTTGTCTCCGGGGAGGGCGGCCATGACGGGGATGTGTTTCGCCGCCTTTTCCAGCGCATGCACCGTCTCGAACACCTCCTGCGCCGCTTCACGGTTCATCAACCACTCCTTTCCGTCCCTGGTCCGATGCACGGAGAACCGGTGGGAGTTGCTCCATGCCGCCGTCACATCCTCGGCCGTGTTCGCGATTCCGAGCTTGCCCAGCACTTTCGCGATGACATTCTTTCTCGGAAGCGCCAGCTGTCCGCTGCTCACGAGAACGGCAAGCGTTTCCCTGGCTATGTCTTCATCCGTCGCCTTGGCGACGGTTACCGATCCTCTTCTTATTGCCTTGGCGGCTTCCCCTTCCAGGAGAACCCGCCACGGATCAAGTTTCGCCATTACCTCCGCCTCGACTTCCTTTGCCGTGATTTCGCGCATCGGATCGAATTGGGCCGTGTGTATCCCGGCGATTCTCCGCGGCGAATTTTTTCCTGTCACGCGGCGTCGCACGGAAGCATTGATTACCTTCATGTGCTCCCCGCGTTTGCTCGCGGCCTTTATGGCCTGCCGTGGAACGCATTCGAGTTCGAACGCCGTATCAAACGTCTCGCCCTTTGGCGTGGCGACTGTATGGTATCCGCGCTGGCGTATTTCTTCTGCCAGGAAGCAATCGTGGCGCGTGAGTTCGGCGCGGTCGGTGATCGGAACCTCGATGGCCTTGTAGATTCCGTCCCGGCAGGTGAATCTCGGCACCAGGCAATGGGTGTGCAGGTGCACCATGCCGTCGCGGTTGTATAAATGCGTGAACAACGCGAACATGTGTTCGCCTTGCATGATGCGCCGCAGCAGGTTCCTGCAGGCGGCGAGATGGGCTTCGATGAGACGCGGATCGAACACCGACATTATCCCCATGGACTTGGGGGAGGTGACCAGAAGACTCAGCAGCCCCGAGGTGTTGAGTTTGAGAAGCAATTCCCCTGTCGCGGGGTGCTGTCCGTCGCGGATCGCCGAGAGCTGGCGGGCGTTGACCTCTTCTCCTGCGATGCCCAGGCGTTCCGCCAGCGGTCCTTCCCAATAACCTCTGATTGCGTTTTGGTTTTCCGGATCGATGAAATCGTTGTGGGCGAGGTGCGCGAGATGGTCGTTCACCTTTACTATGCTGTTTTTTCTTGTAAACAAGACGGACTGTCTCCTCTGTTCATTGACTTGAAAGCAGTTTCGTCACCAATATATTTCACTGTGCGTACGTTATCAAAGGACACCGCGCGGGAAAATCGAACATGATGTTGCCGGCGGGCGAACTGCATGGAAGCGATGAAAAGTACTCCCTGTTGTTGATCCGGCATCTGGTCGGAGGAAGAAATCTGCCTGTACAGTCCAGCTTCGGCGCGATGCCGGAACTCCGTCGACCATGTCGTTTTCTTCGACAAGTGAAAGTCCCATGGTGAATGCTGCCCAATAAGCGTCGATCTGCGCTTGTTTGAAAAGGCCCGGAATGCCTTTCAAATCCCTGCCGCCTGTGAGCAATGCGTAACACCGCGGCAGGCATCGGCGCACCGCCGTTTCGGGAATCACACAGATGGCAGGCCCCAGCAGCATCAGGAGCATGTAGCCGAGAATGCCTATGCATCTGAAGACCGATATGCGGCGCGAAAGCCGAATTGGAATGTCCACCATGTTTTTTCTCGCCAAATCGAGGATGCCGGCATGTCGGCATATCGTTTTTCTCTAAGGAGAACGACCGGTGGTTGCTTTGGTACAACGGACGTTTTCGCAATGAATTCATCGGACTGGTCATTCATCAGGGAAGGGAGATTCCGAGATAATCCGATGCTGAATCGCGATTGGTTGCTCCGGCGTGCCGGGATGATTGGAAGGGCTTGATCCGCGACTTTTGTTTCAGGTGGCCGCAGTCGGGGTTGAAAATCTTTTCCCAGGGAGGATTCCTCCATTGAATCCTCTTGCTTCGTATGCTGTCGAGACGCGCAAAAAAAAGACCGCCGTCCTCCCCGGGAAAACGGCGGTCGGAAGTTTCGTCGGCTTCGGTTGTCAGGCCAGCTGTCCGGTCTTGGAGATGATCACCTTTAGCGAGAAGTCGTCGCCGAGCTCCACGCTGGCCGCAAGGTCGTTGCCGATAGCGATGGCGTCATCTCCAATGCGGAACTCCTGGCCGTTGATCTTGTACAGCCCGACTTCGGAACACTTGTCTATGGCCGTCCAGGAATCGGCTTCCGTCAGCTTGGTGCCGTCCAGCGTGAACGAGATGAGGTCGTCTCCTTTGCCGAGATCCACTTCGTCGACGTGTCCCTTGGCGTCGAAGCACAGGGTGTTGTCCTTGGCGGAACCCGTGATTTTGCCTTCGATGTCGCCGATGCCGATGCCGAACGTGGATCCGTCGCCAAGTGTCACAATCTCCACTCCCCGGACATCCTTCGCCATGACCCTGGATTCCTTGCCGATGGTCAGCTTGTCGGTGTCACCGCCCATGTCGATGGCGTCGAAGTCCGCCGTCACCAAATCCGCGAACGCGAAGGTGTCGTTGTTGTCCGTGCCCTTGATTACTTTGGCGCCGAAATCGGTCCTGTCGATGTTGCCGGCGGTCTTGTCCTTCCTGCCTGCGGCCACCTTCAGCGTGGACACATTTTCCATGCTTGCCAGGCTCTCCGTGGCCGCCGAGCCGATGTTCACCGACAGCTTGGTCTTCTCTGTCGGATCGATGACGTTCACTGTCCCGGCGTCGAACGACGCGTAGGCGCCGATGTCGAGCTTGTTGGACACCTGGTTGAACTCGATGTCGCCTAGGTCAACTGTTGCATTCAGCTCCCCGGACTTGCCGGCAGCCACCTTGAGCGCAGTCACGTTTTTCACGTCTCTTGCCTTGAACTCCACGTCCTGGCCGCCGATGGAAAGCGTGTTCTTGCCACTCCCGAGGTCGATGGTACCCATGGCGGCCGTGCCGAAGCTGCCGAAGGTCAGCGTGTCGTTGGCGGTGGTGCCGGAGATGGTCGCGCTGCCAGCGTCGAAGATGGTGCAGCCCTGGTGCTGCATCTTTTCGGCATCCTTGTACTTTGATCCGGCCGCGACCGTCAGCTTGGCGATGTTCTCGAGTTTGTCGCCACCGATGGTCACAGTCCCGTTTGCACCGATGGTTACGGTCGCCTTGGCGTCGATATCGACACTGCCGATGGTGGCGGTTCCAAACTTGCCGATGGCAAGCGTGTTCTTCTTTGCGCCGTTGAGGGAAAGCTTGCCGCCGATCTTGACCACTACGGCCCCGTCCGCGGATGCGTCCTTGCCGTTTCCGGTCTTGAAAGTGTTGATGCCGGACACTTCGTAGTTGAAAGTCTGGAGTACCGAACCGGGGCCGTCGATTGTTATGGAGCTTTCGCCATCCAGGAGTTTTATGCCGGTGATGATGAGCCTGCTGAAGTTCCCGATGGACACCTTGTCCTTCTTCTCCGTGCCGGTGAGGCCGTAGGAAACGAAATAAGTGCGTCCCTGCTGCTTGGCTCCCTTGTCGTCCTTGTATTTGGCTCCGGCGGCGACCGTAAGTGTCTGCACGCCGACTATTTCGTTCAGCACATAGACATTGGAGTTCGCTCCGACCTTGAGCGTGTTCTTGCCTTCACGGAAGTCCAGCTTTCCGCCGATGGTGACGCTGTTTGCCTTGCCGATGCTGATGGTGTCGTTGCCCGGTGTGCCGATAAAATGCCCTGTCTCCGCTTTGACAACGCAGTTGTTCGCGGTCGTCAGCTTGGTGATGCCTTCCATGTCCCCAACCGATAACGTGGCGTTCTTCTTCATCGCGATTGTCGTCTGGCTGCCGAGCGGATTTGGCATCAGCTGGTCGATCTTCACCAAACCGTTGGCGGCGATGTTGATCTTCGCCTTTCCCGCCTGGGTCTCCAGGATTGCGCCGCTGTATGTCCCGCCGGCCTTGACATCGAGCGTCTTCAAATCTGTGATGTGCTTTCTTGCCCTTACGAGTTGACCAGCCGGTACTTGTATCACCGGCCTGGATTCCGTTGGCAGCGGACCGCCGGTCTGGATGCCGAGCGACAGCGTTCCGTCGCCGAGGGCTAGCGTCTACGTCTTGTCCCCGTACGACTCCTCTCCTCCGACCGAAACGGAGCAGCTGTCCTGCGGATTCCCATCGACAGTGACCGTGAGGCTCTTCTGCTTCAGCGAAGAGGCGTCGGTCGCGAGGACATACGCCCCATCCGCTTGGTTCTCCGCCACGTTGATCGACATCGCCAGATTCTCCTGCGACATGCCGAACATGGTGCCGAAGTCGGAGAGCAGCTCCTTCGTTGTCGTTCCGGCGTAGACGGAGATGTCCAGGACAAGTTTTGTTTCTGATTCGACGGTTACTGCCGTTTCAGAGGTGATGTTGGCCGCGGTCCAGATGGTTCCGCCGATGGTCATGTCGCCGGCATTGTAGATGGTGTCGGTTTCCGTGGTGAAGATGCAGTCACTGATGATGACAGTGCCGTATATCCAGCTTTGTTTCTTGTTGTATATCGCGCCGCCGATGCCGGCCGAGTTGCCGACAAAGGTGCTGTCGGTGATGGTCACCGTGCTGTTGTCAAGGTTGCATATCGCGCCGCCGCAGGTGCCGGCTGTGTTGTTGGCGAATATGTTTCTGGAAACCGTCGTTCCGCAAGCCGCCGCAGGGGGGGTGTCGTTGTAGATTGCACCGCCATTGTAGGCGGCCGTGTTGTTGGCAAAGGTGTTGCCGGAGATGGTCGCGGAGCCATCGTTGTAGATTGCGCCGCCGTTGTAGGCGGCCGTGTTGCCAAAGAAGGTGCTGTCGGTGATGGCCATCGTGCCGGCGCTGTTGTAGATTGCGCCGCCGTAGTAGTCGGCCGAATTGCCGTCGAATACGCAACCTTCAATCGTTGACAATGCCCCGATCAAGTTGTTGTTCAGTGCGCCGCCGTAGCCGTTGTAGCCGGTCAGGTTGCCACAGAAGGTGCTGCCTGTCACGTTGACAGTGCCGGACTTGTTGTAGATTGCGCCGGCGTCGCTGGATTTCGAATTGTTGTCGGAGAATATGCTGCCTGTCACGTTGACGATGCCGGACTTGTCGTTGAAAATGGCGCTGCCGGAATCGGCCGTGTTGTCGGAGAAAGTGCCGCGTTCGATCATCAGCAGTCCATTGGTGCCATTGTATATCGCTCCGCCGGTACCGGCCAAGTTGCCGGTGAAGGCGCTGTCGGAGATGTCGGTGGTGCCGAATATGTTGTATATCGCGCCGCCGCAGATGGCCGAATTCCCGGAGAATGTGCCGGCGACAACCATCGCCGTGCCGACGCTGCAGATTGCGCCGCCGCTGCTGGCCGTGTTCTCCGCGAAGACGCTGTTGTCGATGGTCGTGGTGCCGACGCTGAAGACCGCACCGCCTTTACCAGAGGTGTTTTCTAAAAATACATCGTTGTCTATTTTTAACAGGTTCGTTGTAAGTCCGCAGCCAATCGCTCCTCCTAAATAGGTGGCGAAGTTTCCGGAGAATGTACTTGCTGAAATTCCCGCAATTCCTTCGTGGTGGTAGATCGCACCGCCATAATTCCCGGCGCTATTCCCAATAAACAATCCTTGGTCGACTGCGAGTCGACTGGCTGTTCCGTTGTTGTAAATGGCACCGCCATAATTCGTCACTGCGTTGTTCGTGAACACACACTTCGACACGGTCGTGTCGTTGCTGCCGCGTATCACGCCGCCAGAACTAAAGTTATCAGAAAATGAGCAATCGGTGATTGTCGCGATCCAGGTGTTTTCAATTGCGGCGCCACCACCGCCTGTGTTTCCGGCGAATACGCTGTCGACGACGGTCACAATCCCCCTCAGATTGAAGATTGCGCCGCCGCTATACGACATGTTTTCAGAGAAGGTGCTGCCGGAAACTGCAAGCATGCTCGCCGTTCCTTCGTTTCTGATTGCGCTGCCCATCGTCGCCACGTTTGTTGAGAATGTGTTTCCGGACACGGACATAGTGCCGGCGTTGTAGATTGCACCGCCCCAGTCGTCGGCCGTGTTGCCGGTGAATACGCAGCCGATTAAAGATGCGGTCCCCATGTTCGCCATTGCTCCGCCTTTATCCGCCACATTGCCGGTGAAGGAACTTTCGGAAACCATCAACGTCGCGGTGCCGTAGTTGTATATGGCGCCGCCATCGTATTTGCCGGCTGTGTTTCCAATGAAGATGTTTCCGCTCATCGTGGCCGCGCCGTAGTAGTTTTGGACGGCCCCCCCGTAGTTTTCGGCCAGGTTGTTTTTGAACGTGTTGTTTTCGATCGTCGCCGTAGCCCAGGAATTGCTGACGGCCGCCCCGTCATGGCCGGAGGTGTTTCCGGTGAATGTGTTTCCCGTGATGGTTATCTCGGCGGAACTGCCGCCGTTACGGACGGCGGAGCCTTTTTGCGGCGAATCGGCGACGAACAGGCAGCCAACGATTGTCGCGGTCCCGCTGTTGTCTATGGCTCCGCCTCCGGCATTGTCGGTCGCCTCGTTGTTCGAGAAGGTGCTGCCGGAAACCATCAATGTCCCGGAGTCGGCGTTGCCTATGGCCCCGCCTTCGTTCGACGTGTTTCCTTCGAGAATGCATCCGGAGATGGAGGCGAAGCCTTCGTTGTAGATTGCGCCACCGAAAGAGGTGTATGACGGCACTTCTCCCGCGAAGTTTTTGGTAAGTGTGCTGCCGGTAATCGTCAGCACCGCGTTTTCGGCGTTGCAGATGGCGCCGCCATCCATGGATGTGCAGGTTGAGAAAATGCTGTTCGAGATGCTGGCCGTTCCATTGGAATTGTAGATCGCTCCGGAATATTGCGACTTGCTTCCTGTCATGGATATTCTGTCGGCGACGAACAGTCGGTTGGTTCCGGAACCGGCTGCCAGGGAGGTCGAGGAGTAGGAGACATCCTGGACTGCGACCGTGCTGTTTTCAGAAAGCGCGGCTTCCGTGTCTTCGGGACCTATGGCGACACCGGAGTAGGTGACGTCGCCGATGATGACGGCCGTGACGGTTCCGAAAGGAGTGATGACGGCGGTTCCCTGTTGTTCTTCGAACATGGTTTTGTAGCAGTCGGCCGCGGATTCGCCGAATGCCTGTCCCGCATCTCTCTCGTCATGCAGCTGGTTTTTGTCGTCGAGTTCCATGGTCACGTCCTTTCCGTTAAAAAAGAGCTATGGCTATAAGGCCGACAATAAACTAATGCGGCAACTGATGATTTTCCACATTGAAATGTGATAGGCGCTCGTTCAGGCACATCGTACCCGCTAGCGATACAGGTGCCAGCCAACATGCAGCGGAAGCCGACAACAAACTGCGTAGTTTCTGTGTTGATTTTTTGACAATCATCGATGGGACAATCCTCAACGGCGCGGAGCCGGACATCTTGAACATCGTCGGGGCGCGTCACGAATTTTCGGACGACTGGAACGAGCAGGAAAAGATGTCAAGGATGGCGTAAATCCGGCGGATGCATATACGGACTGCCGATATGCGCTAATGCCATTTTTGCCGCGGCGTCCAATGCGTAACAGCGACTTCGGAGAAGAAAATCGGCAGGTAAACTCCGCGGCAGAGATGCGGGAGCTTGCCGGCGACGATGCCATTGGTGCCATGCGGATACTCTTGGAGATTTCACAAGCCAACGGCTTCCCCAAAGAGTCTTGATGAAATCAATGCCGAAATATCCGCGGCAAGAAACAACCGGCAATGAGTTACGCTGTCCTTTGATGCCGATGTGCCTGTTTCCGCAATCAGTTCAATTTTACAGAAAATACGTTACACCACCTGTTTTGGAAAAAATAGAACTTCTGACTCCGAAATCAGCGGAATACTTTTATCGCAATTACCGCAAGGGACATTTGGCAAAACGCTGGAACCTTTACATAACGGATGAAATGGCAGGAAAAGAGGAAGACGCCTGTGCTTTTTAGTTGTTGCCGGCAATTTCGTCGCAAGCATTTCCAGCGGTCAATGCTTTTCTCGAAATTACGGACAACAACCAATGCGAATGTTTGCCAATTCCAGAGTGTGATTGTCGAGTTTGGCAAAACGCCAATCATCATCGGTGTTTCGGGATAAACGGGAAATTTCGTTCCTGAGGCTGTCGCTGGGGGAAGGGCGTTCTACGGCACCTTTTCCCCGTTTAGGGTTTTCTCGACCAGCGTGAGAACCTGCGGAATTATGTCCTTGATGTCCGATTTGATGATGGCTCCGGCCGCCTGGGCGTGTCCGCCGCCGCCGAAATGGCGCGCGATCGGGAACACCGGGAACTTCGAGTCCTTGCTTCGCAACGACACCCGGTATCCGCCGCCGCGTTCGTAGACCAGCATGGCGATGATCACCCCGTCCACGCTGCGCAACAGGTCGATAAGCCCTTCGTCCTCCTTCATCGAGAAGTCGTGCTTCGCCAGTAGCTCGTTGTCGAGGCAGGCGTAGGCGAACCTCCCGTCGAACTCCAGCTTCATCCTGGAGGCGACGATGTCGGATTCCAGTTCCAGCTGCCCCAGCGGCTTGCTGAAGTATATGGCGTTGGCTATCTTCTCCATGTCCGCTCCGGCGTCGAGCAGCATCGCCGCCGTCCGCAGCGTCTTGCCCTTCGTGTTGGAGAACCTGAAGCCGCCCGTGTCGGTCATCATCCCCAGCAGCAGGAACCCGGCCGTATCGGGCGTGATGGCGTTGCCCGGCTTGTCGAGGAGGATGTCGGTCATGATCTCGCACGTGCTGGACGATTCCACCACGTGCGAATTGGCCGCGTTGATGTCGGTGTTGAGATAATGGTGGTCGATGTTCCAGAAACAGCGGTGCTCTAGCAGTTTCTCGATCGGCTTTTGCGTCCCTAGGCGATCCCGTACCGCGCAGTCCAGCAACAACACCATCGAGTAATCGTCAATGTCGACGTCGTCGCCGACATATTCGGTGCAGAGCTTGGTGTAACGCGACGGCGGGGGTTCCGTGAGCAGCACATCCGCCTTCTTGCCGTTGTCGCGCAGGAACTGGCGCGTACCGAACGCCGAGCCCAGTGCGTCACCGTCCGGCTTGCCATGGGTGATCACCAGGACGCTGTCCGCCGATAGCAAGGCGGATAGTACCTCACTTCTCGTCTTTGCCACGAGTCTCCTCCTCGATGATGGCCAGCACTCGGTCTCCCGCCTCGATGCGGTCGTCCGGGATGAACGTAAGAACCGGCGTGCGCTTGAGTCCGAGCTCGCCCGCAATGCAGTGCTGCAACTCCGGCTTGCGCGCTTCCAGTTCCCTCATGGCCTTCTCCTTGTCCGAGGCCTTTCCCCCGAACAGGCTGACCGCCACGGTCGCCGTGGCGAGATCGGTTGTGCACCGCACTTCCGTCACGGACACCAGCATGCCACAGGGGAAGAACGAGTCTTTCGAGAGCGCGTCAGCGATGACGCGCTTCAGAAGCTCGTTCACCCTGGCCATCCTGTCGGTGCAGCGTGGCATGTTACAGCGACGCCTTCTGGAGTTCGATTTCGTAGATTTCGATCTCGTCGCCTTCGTCGAACTCTGTGAAGTTGTCCAGGCGGATTCCGCATTCGAGTCCCGCCTTGACCTCGCGGACATCGTCCTTGAGGTGGCGCAAACTCGCGACCGATCCGTTGTAGATGAGATCCTTGTTGCGGCGGACCTTCGCCTTCGCTCCGATTTTGATGAGTCCGGACTCCACGCGGCATCCGCAGATGCGGTTCCCGTTGGAAAGGACGAATACTTTG
>JAKSOH010000051.1 GCA_024405675.1 Victivallaceae bacterium | reverse complement strand
GAAATCATCAACTACTACGCGATGGAGGCCGGCGTCCGTTCGCTTGAACGCGTGATCGCCAGCGTGTTCCGGCGTCTCGCCGGTGAAATCCTCGAGGGCAAGGTGGCCGTCGAGGACGTAGTCAAGGTCGATGTCGAGACCGTGCACCGTTTGCTCGGAGAACGTCGCTTCCTGCTCGAGATGGATCGACGCGCCTCCGAACCCGGACGCGCCACCGGTCTCGCCTGGACCGGTGTCGGCGGCGTGATCCTTCCGGTGGAGGTTGTCGCCGTTCCCGGCGGCAAAGGCAATCTGAAACTTACCGGCAGCCTCGGCAAGGTCATGCAGGAATCTGCCGAGACCGCCTTCACATTGGTCCGTTCCGTAGCCGATCGCTGGAAGATCAAGCCGGATTTCTTCACGAAACACGACTTCCATATCCACGTGCCTGACGGGGCGACTCCCAAGGACGGCCCCAGCGCCGGCGTCACCATGACAATGGCCGTGCTTTCCATGGTTCGCGGCAAGGCGCTGATCCCGGGACTTGCCATGACCGGAGAAATCACGTTGCATGGCCGTGTGACAGCGGTCGGCGGCATCCGCGAGAAGATGGTGGCCGCCCTGCGCGCCGGGATCCGCGAGATCATCATGCCCGAGGAGAACCGCAAGGACTACAACGAACTCCCCGACGCCGTCAAGAACGGAATGAAGTTCCACTTCGTCGAGACCTGGCAGGAGGCCGAGGCCATCGCCTTCGGAGATTAGCATGAGAAGACTGCTGATGTTGTTCTGTGTCGTATCCGCTATGGTCTGCGCCGGCGGCGAGACCCTCGACGCATTCCTGACAAGGGTTCGCGCAGGCAACGGCACGGAGAGTTTCTCCCGGATGACCGGGACTTTGCAGCATCGTCGGCGCGGCGGCAAGCCCGTGACGCTGCCGATATACTTCGGCGTCATCATCCGGTCCACCCGCTGTCTTGGGCAGCTGATCCTGGACGACCGGGAGTATTACGACATGTCGCAGTCGCTCGGTACCTACGCATCGTCCATGACTCCGAGAAGCAGTTCCACCGAGCTCCTGGACGGAGTCGGAATCCTGGCTTCCGATCTTCTGGTGAATTTCATCTACTACCCGCCGCTTCGGGAACTCCCCGGCCGCACGCTGTCCGGCGTGGTACCCTGCCGCGTGGTCGAGTTCTCCGTTCCGGAATCGACCGACCGTGTCGTCGGTTTCATCGCCGAGCAGTACCACTTCCCACTCCGTGCGGAGTATTACCACGTTGGCGAGAATAAACCGTTCCGCATTCTCGAGGCCAACGCCTTTGGAAGCAGTGGCGACTTGTATTATCCCAAACGCCTGACGGTTGAGGGACCCGGATGGCGGACACGCATCGATTTCGACGATGTCGTCGTCGGGCATCTCAAGACCGGGGTGCCTCCGGATGTGTTCCGTCCGGTTCCGTCCAAGGCAGAGAAAGACAATCAATCCAAGTAAGGAGATACGAAATGGCAGATTTCTTCAGTACAGTGTCCGAATCCACGGTTCGTAACCGCAGCATGGTCTGCGTCGGACTGGATCCGGCGATGGCGAAGATTCCGGAGCGTTTCCGCTCGGCCGAGCACCCGTTTTTCGAATTCAACCGGATGATCATCGATGCGACAAGGGATCTGGTCTGCTGCTACAAGCCCCAGGCCGCGTTCTACGCGGGGGAGGGACTGGACAAGGATCTCGCCATGACCATAGACTACATCCACGGCTCGGCACCGGGCATCCCGGTGATTCTCGACGTCAAGCGCGGAGACATCGGCTCCACCGCCGAGCAGTACGCCCGCGAGGCCTTCGAACGCTACGGCGCCGATGCCGTCACCGTAAACCCCTACATGGGATTCGATGCGCTCAAGCCGTTCCTCGATCATGCCGACAAGGGGGTGATCATCCTCTGCCGTACCAGCAATCCGCATTCCGGAGACTTGCAGAATCTCGTTTGCGACGGCCGTCCGCTGTACCAGCATGTGGCGGAACTCGCCAGAGACCGGTGGAACTACAACCATAACGCCGCTCTTGTGGTCGGAGCCACCTATCCGGAGGAGCTCGCGCTGCTCCGCAAGATGTGTCCCGCGATGCCGTTCCTCGTGCCCGGAGTCGGTGCCCAGGGCGGCGACGTGGAGGCGGTCGTGCGCAACGGCGCCATCGGCAGGGGAGGCCTTATGATCAATTCGTCGCGCGGCATCATCTACGCAGCGGATCCCCGGGCCGCGGCCGAGAAGCTGCGTTCCACCATCGAAACGTGCTTGGAGTAGGAATGACCGAACCGCAGAAAAGACATCCGGTCGTCGCCATCGTCGGACGGCCAAACGTCGGCAAGTCGTCTCTCTTCAACGCGATAGTAAAGCGTCGGCTCGCCATCGTCCACGAGATGAGCGGGGTGACCCGCGACCGGGTCGGCGCCATGGCCTTGTTCGAAGGACGTCGCTTCAGGCTGGTCGACACCGGCGGACTCGGAGTACTCTCCGGAGAGTCGCGCGGAGTGGACATGTGGGACTCCTCAATCCGGCGTCAGGTGGCGGCCGCGGTCGATGCTTCCGATGTCGTGATATTTCTCGGTGACGCCCTGGACGGGGTCACTCCGCTGGACAAGGATATCGCCTCCATGCTGAGGACGTCCGGGCGGCCCGTTGTCGTAGCGGCCAACAAGTGCGACGGGGACGAACTGAAGAACGACGCGGCGGAATTCTCGTCGCTCGGTTTCGGCAACGTCTTTCCGCTTTGCTGTCTGCACCGCGAGGGAGTCGCGGCTTTGCTCCGCGAGGTGATGACATATATCCCCGAGGAGAATTTCGCACCTCCTCCGTCTGTTCCCACGGTTCGCATCGCCATCGTCGGACGTCCGAACGTCGGCAAGTCTACCATCGTCAACGCCTTGGTCGGCGAGGAACGCGTCATGGCGAGTCCCGTCGCCGGCACGACCAGGGATGCCGTCGACGTCGGGTTCATGCTGCCCGGAAGCAAGGGCGACATGAAAGCGGTCCTGGTCGATACCGCCGGAATACGGAAGGCTTCAAAAGTCGACGGCGTGGTCGAGTTCTTCAGCGTGATGCGCGCAAAGAGCGCAATCGAACGCGCCGATGTCGTGCTGGTCGTGGTTGAGGCTGGATCTGGTGCCGTTACCGCGCAGGACCGTCGCATCGCCGGTCTGGTGGAGACGGCGGGAAGGCCGTGCATCGTCGTGGTCAACAAGACAGATCTTTGCCCGAAGCTCTCAAAACGCGAACTGGAGACGGAACTGCGCGAAACGATCCCCGGATTGTCATACGCGCCGTGCGTATTCGTCAGTGCCACGAACCGGAGCGGCTTGGACGGTCTCAAGACCGCGGTCGTCGGACTGGCCGAACGGCTTGACACGGCGATAACCACCGGAGTCCTCAACAGGGTCATATCGGAAGCCATGGAGGAACGGGTTCCTCCTACCGTCGGCAATTCCCATCTGAAGGTTTATTACTCGTCCCTGGTGGGATCGAGACCTCCGCGTATTCTAATGTTCGTAAATCGTCCGGACCTTGCGCCCGACAGCTATGTTACATATCTTCGCAAACGCATCCGCACCGCGTTCGATCTCGAAGGCATGCCAGTCGAGGTCGAGCTTAGGGCCAGGCCCAAGACGATTAGAAGTTTCCATACACAGTCAAGAAATGTCAAGAGGAGAAAGTAGTATGCTGGAAAAGAATCTAGAGAAGGAAATCACCGCTTACATCGCATCCAGGCTCGCGGAGGACATCGAACTCAAGGACATCCAGACGGAGGTCAACGAGAAGTTTTCGCAGAAGCTTACCTACATGGACATTCGCATTCTCGCGTCGTCGGTGGAATACGATTGGAACGCCGGAGAGGAACAGTCCGCAGAAAAGCAGCAGGATGAGAAACCTGCCGCCGACGTACCGGCGGAGCCGGCTCCGGAACCTGAAGAATCCTCGGGGACGGTCGTCGAGGTGAACAAACTCGTGCAACCGGGTACGCTGGCGTCCGGAACCGTTAAGTTCGCCAATGGAGCGACCGCGACCTGGTATGTGGACCAGATGGGACGTCTCGGTCTGGACAATCTTAATGGCGCGCAGCCCGGCGAAGCCGACATGCGTGACTTTATGACTGAACTTCGGAAAGTTTTGAGGTGACGTAGATGGCACGTCTTAGAGTGCTCGTCGCCGAGGACGAGAAGCTGGCCCGCGAGGCGCTGGTCAGGTATCTCTCGCGTACCTACGAAGTTTCCGCTGCGGCCGATGGCGAGGAGGCGATCCGGATGCTCGGGGAATCCAAATACGATGTCGTCCTGACAGATATCAAGATGCCCAAGGCCAATGGCGATGCGGTCGTTCGCGCCGCAGGGGGAATACCGGTCATAGTCACTACCGCCTACTCGGATTCGGAAACCGTCCAGACTATGTTGAGGGAGGGCGCAATCGACTATATAGTGAAGCCGTTCAAATTCGAGAAGCTGGACGCAGTGATTCCCAATGCCATGTCACGGTGGAGCAAGGCGAGGGGGGTGGCGGTCGACAAGGGAGGGGGCGATGCGCCCAAGCCGGCTTCGGTAAAACATCGACACAACGCAAACATGCCCACACGCGAGCTTTCCGACGGCACCCTTATATACATGTCCGAGCCGATGGAGAAAGTCTACGATCTTCTGGACAGGTATGCGAAGAGGTCCGATATGACTATCGTCCTGACCGGTGAGACAGGGGTAGGCAAGGAGCTGGCGGCGAAGTACATTCACGAGCAAAGCGGTCGGTCAGGCAGGTACGAGGCCGTGAACTGCGCCGCGATTCACGAAAACCTTGCGGAAAGCGAGCTGTTCGGCCACGCGGAAGGGGCTTTCACGGATGCAAAGGAGTCGAAGACCGGCGCAATCGAACGCGCGAACAATGGTACGCTGTTCCTGGATGAGATAGAGGCGCTGTCGCTGGATATCCAGACGAAGTTGCGTCGGGTCCTGCAGGATCACAAGATCGACCCAGTGGGTGGCGGTGGCAAGACAATCATCAGCAATTTCCGTCTGGTCTGCGCTACCAACGTCGACCCGGATGAGCTAGGCAAGACCGGAAAGTTGCGTGAAGACTTCCGCTACAGGATCGGCAGAAAGATTGAAATTCCACCGCTGCGCAAACGTAAAAGCGAGATATTGCCGTTGCTGTACGGCTTCATTGCGAAATACTCACAGCAACAAGGCAAGTCCGAACAGGTGAAGTTGTCCCCTGAGGCGGAGTCGTTGCTTGTCGACTTTTGCTGGCGGGGGAACATCCGTCAGCTCAACAGCATCGCCAATTCCATAGTCGTGGAATGCGACGGAACGGTCACCCCGAACGAGATCAGGGAATTGCTTGAGACACTGCCGGACTTGTATTCCGACGCACAGGAGGAGGCAGGAAATCTCGCCCAAACGGAAAAGGCAAAGATACTGCAGGTTCTGAAGGAGTGCGATGGAAATCGTACGAATGCAGCCGAAAAACTGGGCATAAGCAGGAAGACGATTCAGCGCAAGCTCAAGGAATGGGGGATTGAGGCATAACCCGAACCCCCGCCAGCCGTTCTTGAAAAAAGGGGCCGTCGGCCCCTTTCTTTATTCCATAAAGAGGTTCTTTGTCGCGAAAATCGGCTCGGCCGTCAGGTTTATGCCGAGTTTGCGCAGACGCGACTCGTCTCCCCCTGTGGGCAAGTGGGTCATGTGCATCTCGCACCCGTCCAGCTTGCTCAGCTGGTCCAGCGCCATGCTGGCAGCCGGATTGGTCGGCACCGACACGCTCAACGCGGTCAGCGTTTCGGCCAGCGTCAGGCTCAGCTGCTTGTTGTGCATGATGTCGTGCTTGAGCCGGCTCACGGAGTCTATGATGTTGGACGGGAGTAGCATGAGCCCGTCCGGAAGACCGGCCAGTTTTTTGATCGCATTGAGTATGCAACTGGACGCCGCATGCATCAGCGGTGAGTTCTTGCCCGTGACGATCCTTCCGTCAGGGAGCTCTATCGCCGCGCCGCAGAATATCCCATCGTTGCCGGAGTTCTTCTGCTTGGACGCCTGAGTAGCCGCGTCGCGCGCCGGCTGCACCACGTTGCGGTCGAGTTCCGTCACGTTGATGTTCTCCATCATGACCTTGATACGGTCCGCCGCCGCTTTTTCCCCATGTCCGCAGGCATAGTCGCAAAGCGCCCTGAAGTACCTTCTGATGACTTCCTGGGTGGCTGCCTTGCGCACGGCCTCGTCGTCGACGATAGCAGAACCGACGCAGTTGACGCCCATTTCCGTCGGTGATGCGTACAGTTGTTCCGGCGGCATGATCTTCTCGCAGATGCGACGCACCACCGGGAATATCTCGATGTCGCGGTTGTAGTTGACTGCGGTGACTCCGCGCGCCTCCAGGTGGAACGGATCGACCATGTTGACGTCGGCGAGATCCGCCGTAGCCGCCTCGTAGGCGATGTTCACCGGATGGTTGAGCGGCAGGTTCCAGACCGGGAACGTCTCGAACTTGGCGTAACCCGCCCGGATGCCGCGCTGGAACTCATGGTACACCTGGGACATGCAAGTGCCGGCCTTTCCCGAATTCGGACCGGGACCGGTCACGACCACGATCGGCCGCTCCGTCTCGATGTAGGCGTTGGCACCATAGCCGTCCTTGCTCGCGATGACGTCTACGTTGTTGGGATATCCCTCGATCGGCTTGTGCGTGTATACCTTTATCCCCGCCCGCGACAACTTGTTGATGAAAGGCTTGACCGATGGCTGGTTCAGATAGCGCGTTACCACCACCGCCCGGACGTCCAGTCCCCAGTCGCGCAGGTCGTCGATGGTTCGCATCGTATCCACGTCATAGGACACTCCGAAGTCGGCGCGGATCTTGCGTTCCTCGATCGCACCAGCATGTATGCAGATTATGATGTCTACCTTGTCCTTGAGGCGCTGGAGGATCTTGATTTTTGCATTCGGATCGAATCCAGGCAGCACCCGGACGGCATGGTAGTCGCACACGAGCTTGCCGCCGAACTCCAAATAGAGTTTGTCGTCGAATTTCGACGCTCGTTTGAGAATGGCCTCCGACTGTTCCTTGAGGTATTTCTCGCTGTCGAATCCTATAGTGTTCATTTTGGAACTCCGGTTAGGCGTTGTTGAAATCACTTTGCCGGAAAGGTAATATAGTGTCGTGAACCGTTTAAAACAAACCGGATGGGAGATGCCTGAATGAGATTTCTTGAACGCAAATTCATTGTCAGGCAGTCCGAGGTGGACCGCAAGGGAAAGCTGCGCCTCGACGCCTTCTTCGACTACATGCAGGACGCGGCGTCCGAGCACGCCGCCAAGTTAGGTTGCGGAATGACGGACCTGATATCCGCCAACCGGATGTGGGTGCTCTTTCGCATGCGCCTCGGAATGCTTAGGCGTCCGGACGTCTCGGAGGAGGTGACAGTGCGCACCTGGCCGATGGCGTGCGAGCGTCTGTTCGCCAACCGCGAGTTCCGTCTGGTTGATTCCGACGGATGCGACCTCGCCGTCGCCTCCAGCCGCTGGCTGGTCCTGGATACCGCTACGCTGCGTCCGAAACGTCCAGGCGAAACGCTGGACGGGATACTGCCGGACAATTCCGACATGCCGCGCTTTTTCACCGGCGACACGCGACTCTCCGACGAGGAGGGACTCGGCATGCCGGTGGAGTTCGTCGTCCGGGAGTCGGGCATCGACGTCAACCGTCATTTCAACAACGCCCGCTGCGCCGCCGTGGTCTACGATTGGCTGGCCGGAGCCGTCGGAGAGGCACCGGACATATCGACCATCCAGATCGACTATCTGCATAGCTCGGTCGCGGGGGACCGGCTTGTCACCAGTGGGCGGGCGCGGGACGGAGAATTCTTCTCTTCCACCCATGGTGACGACGGTTCTGTCAGGTTCCTGGCGTCAGGCACTGTCAAAACGAGTGATTGACAACGTCTAAGTCCTTGATGCTACGTTATGTTCGTCGTTAAGGATTGAAAAAATCCAGCACGCGATGTACATTATGTGGACGTCAATGACGCATAGTGTCTTCGAAGACATCGTGTGGCGGTGGATTTACGGTCCGCCAGCCCCGTCCGGATCGACGTGCGCTTCCGGGCGGCGTTCAAGTTCAGTTCCATGCACGACGGAGTAAAGCGATATGCCTTCCAAAAAACATGAGATCGTCATCACCGCCGACGAATGCAAGGGCTGCGGCCGCTGCATCCTCGTCTGCCCGATGAAGTTGATCGCCAAGGGCACCCGCATCAACGTTCAGGGCTACGTGGCCGTAGAGGTCGCGGAACCCCAGCGTTGCATCGGATGCGGTTCATGCTTCTACCAATGCCCCGAACCGGGCGCCATCACCATCTACGAGGAGGACGAAAAGTGAAGTACAACCACCGTCTTCTCCTGAAGGGCAACGAAGCTGCCGTCTACGGCGCATTGTTCGCCGGATGCGATTGCTATTTCGGCTACCCGATCACCCCGGCGAGCGAAATCGCCCAGAGCGCCGCGCTTCTCTTTCCCAAGCTGAAGCGCACGTTCCTGCAGGCCGAATCGGAAATCGGTGCCATCAACATGGTCATCGGCGCCGTGGCCTCCGGTCGCCGCGCGATGACCGCAAGCTCCGGCCTCGGCATAAGCCTGAAGCAGGAAGGGGTCAGCTACCTGGCCGCCTACGAGATGCCGGCGGTCATCCTCGATATCACCCGCGGCGGTCCGGGACTTGGAAACATCGGACCGGAGCAGGCCGACTACTTCCAGCTCGTCAAGGGCGGCGGACACGGCAGCTACCGCTGTCTGGTCTTCACCCCCAACTCCGTACAGGAGATGTGCGACATGACCATGCACGCCTTCGATCTCGCCGAGAAGTATCGCATGCCGGCCTACGTCATGGCCGACGGCGTCATCGGACAGATGATCGAGTCCGTGGAGCTTCCAACCCCGCGCAAGTACGACTACGACCCCGAGTGGAAGATGGGGCGCATCGTCGACGGAGTCGCCAACTGCATAACATCCATCTACATGGAGCATGACGACCTCGAGGCTCTCAACAACCGCCTCCAGGAGAAGTACCGCGGCATCCAGCGCGACGAGCAGGCCTACGAGGAATACATGTGCGATGACGCGGAGCTCGTCATCGTCGCCTATGGCATCTGCTCCAGGATCGCCCGCGGAGCGGTCGACACGCTTCGCGCCGAAGGACGCAAGGTCGGACTCCTCCGCCCGAAGATGGTCTGGCCGTTCCCGTCCGCTCCGCTGAAGCGCATCGCCGAGGCAGGCAAGGCGAAGTCCTTCATGTGCCTCGAGATGAGCGCCGGACAGATGATAGAGGACGTCAGGCTCTCGATCGAATGCCGCCTGCCGGTCACCCTTTGCAACCGCATGGGCGGCAATGTTCCAAATGGCGACGAGGTCTGCGCCGCCGCGCGTAAAATCATGGAGGCCTGCAAATGAGCAAGCAAGTCAAGTTCGGCCGTTCCAAGGTCTTTTTCGATACTTTCGAGCGTCGTCCCGGACCGATCAAGAAGAACATGCACTACTGCCCCGGCTGCGGCCACGGCATACTGCACAAGCTGGTCGCCGAGGCCGTCGAGAAGGCCGGCATCCAGAAGGACACCATTCTAATCGCACCGGTCGGCTGCGCCGTGTTCGCCTACTACTACTTCAACTGCGGCAGCATCTCGGTTCCGCATGGCCGCGCGCCAGCGGTCGGAACCGGCGCCGGACGCGCCAACCCGAACAACTTCGTCATCTCCTATCAGGGCGACGGCGATCTCGCTGCCATCGGGTTCAACGAGTTCATCCAGGCCGCCAATCGCGGTGAGCACATGACCGTGTTCTTCGTCAACAACTCCAACTACGGCATGACCGGAGGGCAGATGGCCCCGACCACGCTGCCCGGCCAGGTCACCACGACCACGCCGTACGGCCGCAACGTGGCGACCGAGGGATATCCGACAAGAGTCTGCGAGATTGTCAACGCACTCGAGGCGCCGGTCTACATCGAGCGAGTCTCGCTTACTTCCCCGGCCAACGTGGCGAAGGCCCGCAAGGCGGTCAACAAGGCCATCGAGAACCTGCGCGACCGCAAGGGTTTCTCGCTGGTCGAGGTCCTGTCTCCGTGCCCGGTGAACCTGCGTCTCAACGCCGAGAAGATCAACAAGTTCATCGACGAACAGATGACGCAGTACTTCCCGCTCGGCTGCCTGCGCGACCGCTCCGCCACGACGCCCTGCGGCGAACTTCCGCCGCCGGAGATACGCGAGCCCGCGGAAATCGAGTCGCTGCTCCTGCCGACGTCGTCCGACAACGCCGTCGAGATGGATGCGACCGGATCCAAGCTGTTTGCCAAGGAACGCAGCATCAAGAGCTGCGGTGTCGGAGGGCAGGGCATCCTGAGCCTGGGACTCAATCTCGCCAACATGGGACGTCTCTGCAAGCTCAACGTGAGCTGGATGCCGTCCTACGGACCGGAGCAGCGCGGCGGGTCCGCCAGCTGCGCGGTTCGGCTCGGATCGGGACTGGTTTCGTCACCGATGGTC
>JAKSOH010000050.1 GCA_024405675.1 Victivallaceae bacterium | reverse complement strand
GAAAAAGTCGTTGATAGAGCTACAACGTATAGGGGGAAATTTTACTCATCTTTTAATAAATTGTAATCAATTTAACTTACTATGTCACCTTGACTAAATCAACCGGGGCCGGCTCCGCTGATTACGTGGTTTCGCCGCCGGATTCGCATGGTCGACGTTTCGCGCCTTGCGGAACATTCGGGGCGGTGTTCCGAATTTTGAGACCTTGCAATCTTCCGGCTACACGTCCGCGATTTCCATCATGACGATTCCGGAAATCACCAGCGCCACGGCTAGATACTGTAGCCGTTTGAGTTTCTCTCCCAGGATCAAGTTGGAGAGCAGGACCGTCAGCATGCAGTAGGAACCGACGACCACAGGGGCGAAGATCGGGTTGTCGTTGAGCGCTAGCAGGAAAGTGGCGTAGGCGGTGCATTCCAGCACGCCGGAGATAGCTGCGCACGATTCTCCGCGGGCCACCGGATTGTACAGCTTCTTCCATATTGCGACGTGTGCGATGGAGCACGCCAGTCCGAACACCGCGAGCACCATTCCGTAGACCGCCATTATTTCCAGCGGATCGGCGCCGTCGGCACCGTCCATCGCCAAACTCGACACGATGGTGTCCGCGGCGTCTGCGATGCAAAACGCCAGAGGGAAGAGCAACGCGACGGGACCGATGTGCATGGTTCGTCTCTCCCGCTGGGGCTTCGTCCCCGGCAACCTGCGTTCTTCGATTCCAAGCATTACCGCTCCGACGATCACAAGGAAGGCGCCGCCGTATTTGACGGCCGGAGTGTCGAGCAAGAGGTCCAACCGTCCGCTGATGCAGTAGATGCAGGCCAGTACAATCGGAGGCAGGAAGCCCGATGCGTTCTCGATCGGTGACATTATCGACATGTCGAGGTATCTGATGCCGATGTTGCTGACAAACATGCATCCCGTAGTGATCAGCGCGACCAGGGCGTAGCCCCAGTGGCGGGCGAGTAGGCCAGGCAACGAGCAGACGCCGCCGGCGATGGAAGTCGCGACAACGGCCAAAATGAAACCGCAGATGCCGAGTTGAATCGATATCTGGCATGCCCGGCGGGCGGAATCCTTGGCGCTGCACAGCTTGAGCACGATGTCGCAAATGCCCCAAAGCAACCAGGCGAGTAGCGCAAGGACCAGCCAGTTCATGGTGACGATTCCCTATCCGATGCGTTCTCCGGGGCGGATGTCGCCGTCCAGCGTGGCCAGCCGTATCTTGTCTCCATGTCCGGCAGCCAGCAACATTCCGTTTGATTCTACGCCGCGGATGACCGCCGGCTTGAGGTTCGCGACCACCACTATGGTCTTGCCGACGATATCATCCGGACGATAGGTTTCGGCGATTCCGGATACGATCTGCCGCTTTTCGTCGCCGAGGTCGATCTGCAATTTGAGTAGCTTCTTGGAATCCGGAACCGCTTCGGCCGCGAGAACCCTGGCCGCCTTGAGCACCACCTTGGCGAAGTCGTCGATGGCTATTGGATCGCATGATGACGGCTCCGGTTTTTTCTTCGGTTCCTTCTTTGCGGAGACGGGGGCGACAGGCGTCGCCTCCACCTGGATGCGGGGGAACAGTCCTGCTGTTTCGGTCATCTTGCGTCCGGCGATGTCGGAGGGCGCGGATATCCGGTCGATGGTACCGATGTCGCCGTTGGGATAGCCGATTGCCGCGGCGAGTTCGGCCATCTTGGTCGGCATGACCGGCTGCAGCAGTACCGCGATGCGGCGCAACGCATCGGCGGCGAGGAAAAGCACGGTGTTGAGCCGCTCGGTGTTGCCGGATTTGATCAGCGCCCACGGCGCCGTTTTCTCTATGTAACGGTTTCCGGCTCTGACCGCCTGCATGACGGCGGCGATGCCCTGGTCTAGCTTCACTTCGGCCCGGCAGACCGGCATGGCCGCGGCGGCCGCGGATACCTCGGCTTCGAATTCGCGGTCCGCGTCCTCGAAGGTCCCCGGCGAGGGAATCGTTCCGCCGGTCGCCCGCAGCGTCAGCTTGTTGACGCGAGACAGCAGGTTGCCAAGGTCGTTGGCGAGATCGCTGTTGTAGCGGGATACGAACGCGTCCTCCGTGAAATTGGCGTCGTTGCCCGGTGACATTTCGGCGAGTAGGTAGTAGCGGAAGGCGTCGACGCCGCATCTGGCGATCATGTCCATTGGATTGACCACGTTGCCGAGCGACTTGCTCATCTTTTTGTCGCCGGTCAGCCACCAACCGTGGGCGAAGATGGTCTTCGGCAGCGGGATGTCCATGGCCTTGAGCATGGTCGTCCAGTAGACTGTGTGGGTGGTGAGGATGTCCTTGCCGATCAGCTGGCAGCTGGCCGGCCACCAACGGCGGAAGTCCTCGTCGCGGCGCAGGTATCCGACCGCGGAGACGTAGTTGAGCAGCGCGTCGAACCACACGTAGCACACGTAGTCGGTGTCGAACGGGAGCTCGATGCCCCAGGCCAGGCGCGACTTCGGACGGCTTATGCAGAGATCGCCGAGCTCCTTCTTCAGGAATCCGAGTGTCTCGTTGGCGCGGAACGCCGGCTGGATGAAATCGGGGTGGGTCTGGATGTAGTCGATCAGCCATTCGCGGTACTTGCCCATCCGGAAGAAGTAGTTGCTCTCCATGATCTCCGTGACCTCGCGACCGCATTCCGGGCACTTGCCGTCGACGAGATCCTTCTCCGTGAAGAACCGTTCGTCTCCGACGCAGTACCAGCCGCTGTATTCGGCCTTGTATATCTCGCCCTTGTCGTAGAGCGCCTGCAGCACGTTCTGGACCACTCCGACATGGTTGTCCTGCGTCGTGCGGATGAAGAAGTCGTTGGTTATGCCGAGCTTCTCCCAGAGCTCCTGGAAGCGCACCACCGTCTCGTTGCAGTGATCGATAGGCGAAACGCCCCGGGCGTTCGCCGCCTTCTCGACTTTCTGGCCGTGCTCGTCTGTGCCGGTGAGGAAGAACGTGTCGTCCCCCAGGCTGCGGTGGAACCTCGCCAGGACGTCGGCCAGAATCGTGGTGTAGGCGTGGCCAATGTGCGGCTTGTCGTTTACGTAGTATATCGGCGTGGTTACATAGAACTTGTCCATGGCGGACCTCCCTGCTGTGTATTGTTGTCTAAAATAATCCCAATTAACATACAACAGGGGCGCGCGCGATGCAATCAGGGGAGGGGACGCTACTTGAGCTCCCCGCTCGGTCCTGTGGCGGTTCCCTTCTGGACGACCTTTCCCGGTCCCTTTTTCAGCCTCGAGGATATTTCGCCAGCAAGGAATTCCGCCTGCCGCTTGATTCCAGCTCCGTTGAAGTGGTAGGCGTCCTTCCACATCCCCTTCGGCATGGCGTCCGTGACGGAGTGGATGTCCAGGAGCGGAAGGCGCAGTTCCGAGGCCGCGTCCGCTGTCAGTTCGTTTATTTCGTCCACCTTGGGATCGCCTGACCGTAGTTTCGTACAGTTGAGAAGTACGACCTGCGCGTCGGGAAACTTCGCCTGGATGAATTTCACCGCGAGCACGTATGCCTCGTACCATTCGTCCTTGTTCGACACCAGGGAGTGCAGCCCGTTGTTGAATATGACGATGTCCGGCTTCGGGCCGGAAAGGACTGCGTCCAGCTGCCGCAGGTAGATTGGATCGCTGACGCAGTAGCTGCTGGCCCAGAAGGAGATGTTGCACTTGTCAGCCAGCATGTTGCGCAGAACCGGCTGGTAGCCGTTGCAAATGGAGTCGCCGACGAGCAGCACCCGCTGCGACTTGACGTCCAGGCGGTTGTACACGTAGCTCGTCGACCATTCGATCGATTCCCCGGCTCTGGACGAGTCGTGAATCTGATATTTCCTGTAGTCCACGTCGGCCGCGGGGGAAAACACCGGCGACAGGACGGCTACCGCGACCAGGACCGACAATTTCTTTCTCATTTAAACAACCCCCACGTTCTCTATTTCAACGATCCGCTTGGGCCGGTCTTGGTACCGGCCTGTACGACCTTTCCGTCCCGTCGATCCAGGCGCGACGCTATCTCCGCCGCGAGGAATTCCGCCTGAAGACGCACGCCGTCGGCCTTGAAGTGATATGCGTCGCTCCACGTCGACTTCGGCATGGCGTCCGTGATGGAGAAGATGTTCAGCAGCGGCAGGCCTAGTTCTTCGGCCGCCCTTACCGTCAACCGGTTTATCTCGTCGACCTTAGTCTGGTTCGAGTCCTGTATCTTCGTGCAGTTGAGGAGGGCGATCTTCGCCTCCGGCAGTTTCGCCTTGAGGAATTTCACGGCCAATACGTAGGAATCGTACCACTCATGCTTGTCCGACACGAGGGAGTGCAGTCCGTTGTTGAACAGCACGAGCCCCGGCCGTGGTCCGGAAAGCACCAAATCCAGGTGGGGCAGGTAGGCCGGATCGCTGGCGCAGTAGCTGCTGGCCCAGAAGGTGATGTTGCACTTGTCGGCGAGCAGGTCGCGCAGGACCGGCTGGTAGCCGTTGCAGATGGAGTCGCCGACGAGCAGCACCCGCTGCGACGCCACGTCCTTGCGGTTGTAGATGTAGCTGATTGTCCATTCAATCGATTCGCCTTCTCTCGACGAACTCTTTATCTGGTAGTCGCGCCAATCGACCAGTCCGGCGTCGGCCGGCTTTATGTTAGTATCCATGGTTTCCCCTTTTGTTTCGTAGGCTTATATCTTTTTCGCCTGCCTGATTTCCATCAGCTTGACGCAGACGAGTACTCCAATTGTGATCGCCGTCATGGCCGGAAACACGATGAACCAGGAGCGTATCCAGCCGGCCATGATGAAACCGATGAATGAAATCACCGCCACCGTGATTCCATATGGCAACTGGGCGGAGACGTATTCCATAAGTTCGCATCCGGCCCCCGCCGCCGACATGATGGCGGTGTCGGAAATCGGGCTGCAGTGGTCGCCGCACACCGCGCCTGCCAGGCAGGCGGACATGCCGATGAAGAGTAGCGGATCGCTCGGTTCGAATATGCCAAGGACGATGGGAATCAGTATGCCGAAGGTTCCCCAGCTGGTTCCGGTCGAAAATGCCAGCATCGCCGACACTGCGAATATCACGCACGGCATGAAATTGCTCAGACCGCCTGCGAATCCGTTCATGGTATCGACAATGAATGCTTGCGCATCCATAAGTCCGGTCATGTTCTTCAACGTGGTAGCCAGCGAAAGCACAACAATCGCCGGAATCATGGAGGAGATTCCGGATGAAACACACTTCATCGCCTCGGTGAACGGAACCAGTCTGCGCACGATGAAGTACGCCATTGTCGCGACCAGCGCCAGCATTCCTCCGATCGGCAGCGCCGTCGCCGCCTCGGCGGAACTGAGCGCTTGCGAAAAGGTCCTTCCAACGTCGAGAATGCCACCAGAGTAGAGGAGCGACAGTACGCAACACGCGGTCAGGATGAGAACCGGCACGGCGAGATCCAGCACCCGGCCGCGCGCTCCTGGCATCGCGGCATCGGAACCAGTGGCGTCTGTTTCGGTCGCCATGCCTATCATCGCCTTTTGCTCATGCTTGTACATTGGCCCGTAGTCCACACCGAGCAGTATGCCAGTCACGACGAAGATTATCGTCAGCAACGAGTAGAAATTGAACGGAATGGAGCGGATGAAGAGTTCCAGTCCGGAATATTCCGGGCATTTCGCACAACTTGCGACTGCGGCCGCCCAGCTGGATATCGGAACAATGATGCTTATCGGGGCGGCGGTAGACGCGATGATGTATGATAGTTTCGCGCGGGAAATCCTCTTCGCGTCGGTCACCGGGCGCATGATTCCGCCGGAGGTCAGGCAGTTGAAGTAGTCGTCGACGAAGAAACACAGGCAGAGTCCGAACGTGGACATCATCGCGGACTTCCGTCCTTTGACGCGGTGCCTGGCCCAGCTGCCGAAGGCGCTGGACGCGCCGGATTTCGCTATAAGCGCGACGATTATGCCGAGTACGGAGAGGAACACGAAAATGCCGGAGTTGCCACCGATAGCCGGTATGAACCCTCGTCTGACGATGGTGTCCACGGACCGCAGTATCCGGAAGTCGCAGGCTAGAAATCCTCCCAGCACAATGCCGAGGAAAAGCGACGAAAACACCTCTTTGGTGATCAGAGCCATGACGATGGCCGCGACCGATGGAACGAGCGCCCAGAAGGTTTTGCTCAGGCGTGGCGGAATCGTCATCGGCGGCAATTCGATGTCCGCCTGACGTAGCTCTGCTCCGTAGGTGTGTTCAGTCGCAACCTGGGGCGTCTGGATTGCTGCCGCCGGCTTCCCTTGGGCATACGACGCAATCGGCGCGACTGCAAGGAACATGAGCGTCGACGCAAGCAGTGTAATGAAAAGTTTTTTTGTCAAGGCTTTTCTCCAACTTCGTGTTGTTTGTTTTCTGTCTTGTTACGAATATAATACGTTGCAGGTGTTTTGACAATTTTTGCATCTGACGAAGTATATTATTGCATCGGTCATGCGGAGAAACTGCGGAGGACAGGATGCTCGATTCACATTGGATTGGACGCAGGATCGCTTTCATCGGTGATTCCATAAGCGATCCGTGCCACGTCGGCACGACGCGTTGTTATTGGGAGTTCTTGGCCGAATGGCTTGGAATCGAGCCGCTGGTGTACGCGGAGAGTGGGAAAACCTGGCTCGGCGTTCCGGAATTCATCGGCAAGCTGGAAAAGGAACACGGTACGGATGTCGACGCGGTGATTGTGTTCATGGGCACCAATGACTTCAACCACTCGGTGCCGCTGGGGAACTGGTGGCAGGAGGGGGACGAAAGTGTGAACCACAACGGCATTGTTCGTTTGCACCGACGCCGGTTACCAGTGAGAAGCGCCGAGACGTTCCGCGGCAGGATCAACATCGGCATGGAGCTCATCAGGCGCAAGTTCTCGGATCAGCTGGTCGCCATGTCGACGATACTGCACCGCGGATTCGCAACGTTCGGTCCGGGCAACGTGCAGCCGGACGAGTCGTTCGCAAATGACATCGGGCTCTTCGCCTCCGATTACAACGCCGTGATCCGCGAGGCGGGGGATATCTGGGCCGCGCCGGTCATCGACATCGCCGCCGAGTCCGGACTACATCCCATGACGCCGGGATACGGCCGGTTCTTCCACGACCCGGAAACCGACATGTTGCACCCCAGTTGCGATGGCCATCGGAGAATCGCGCTTGGCATGATGCATCGGTTGCTTGCGCTGCCGGCGGGATATCGCTGATATTTTGAAAGAACCAGCGGAAAATGTTATTTTAAATGCAACATCCTTCACCCCTTTTATTATAAGATAAGGAAAAACAGAGATGAATCCCAACAAGAGACCGGACGACATGGTCCGCATAACCAACGGAGAGCTCGCCGCGAAGTTCATCGATGAACAGGTCGCGGAAGTCAGGAAACAAGTGGGAGACCGTGGGGTTCTGCTCGCTTTGTCGGGCGGAGTCGACAGTTCCGTCGTCGCCGCGCTGCTAGTCCGCGCCATCGGCAAGCAGCTGGTATGCGTCCACGTCAACCACGGGTTGATGCGCAAGGGAGAAAGCGAACAGGTGGTATCGGTGTTCCGCGACCAGATGAAAGCCAATCTGGTGTATGTCGACGCCACGGACCGTTTCCTCGACAAACTGGTCGGCGTGGCCGACCCCGAGCAAAAGCGCAAGATTATCGGCGGCGAGTTCATCCGTGTTTTCGAAGAAGAGGCGCGCAAGCTTGACGGAATCGCGTTTCTCGCGCAAGGCACCATCTATCCCGATATCGTTGAGAGCAAGGGTGTCAAGGCCCATCACAACGTCGGCGGACTTCCCGATGACCTCAAGTTCGAGCTGGTCGAGCCGCTCAAACTTCTCTTCAAGGACGAGGTGAGACAGGTCGGCCGGGCGCTCGGTCTGCCGTCCGAGATGGTCGATCGTCAGCCGTTCCCAGGGCCCGGACTCGGAGTCAGGTGCACCGGAGCCATTACCCGCGACCGTCTGGCCGCGCTGAGGGAGTCGGACGCTATTCTTCGCGAGGAGTTTGCCAAGGCCGGTCTCGTCGGCAAGGTGTGGCAGTTCTTCACTGTCGTTCCGGATTACCGCTCCACCGGCGTACGCGCCGGAAAGCGCCTGTTCGACTGGCCGGTAGTCATCCGCGCCGTCAATACGGTTGATGCCATGTCGGCGACCGTTCCCGATATCGATTGGAATCTGCTGCACCGCATCTCCGGACGCATACTGACCGAGGTCCCCGGTGTTTGCCGGGTTCTCTACGATCTCAGCCCGAAGGAGCCGGCCACCATCGAGTGGGAATAGGCTCCGGCGACGCGCATTGAAAAAAAGCCCTCCGCCATTACGGCGAAGGGCCATGTTGTTGTAAACGAAACTACCGGCTATTCGATTCTGAATTGCAGCGTAACCACCAGTCTCATGACCTTGGGAATGCTGTCTGTGTCGTAGGTTCCGTAGTCGCTGGTGCTCTCGGAGGCCGGTTTCATAATCTGGATGATGCCCTGCCTTGCCTCGATCAGCTGTCCGAGTTTAGCTCCGCAATGCGCGGTCATCGATTCTGCGCGGGTGCGGGCCGCTTTCGTAGCCTCGTCCAGCAGCTCAAGCTTGTACTTCTCGGGGTTCTCGATGTAATACTGCGGATGGCAGACTTCGATGTCTATCCCCTGGGCGGCGAGGGCGAAGAGTTCTGTTTCCGCTTTGGCGAGCTTGGCGACGTCCTTGCTGCGCATGTAGTAGCTTTTCATGTAGGTGTAATGTCCCTGCTCGCTACGGCTGGTCTCGGTTCCGTTTACTTTTGTCGTTACCACCTTGGTCTCCTGGGTGTGGTTGACTCCGCCGCTCGATAGTTCCTCTGCCGTCGCTCCGATTTCGTCGAGCTTGGCCTTGACGATCTCATCGGTCTTCTTCAACTGCTCGAAGGTCTCGGTGATGTTTTTGCCCTTGCATCTCACTGTGAACGAGATGGATCCCATGTCGGAATTGATTTCCTTGGTCGCGACGCCTTTGACGACGATGGTTTTCTCCGACACGCGCTGGATGTTCAGCATGAATCTGCTGATGCAAAGTGCCGCGCCGACGACGGCGAGTCCGATGATGACCGATGCCGAGACCACGGTCAATGTACGTTTGGTTGTTTCCTGCATTTTTGTTCTCTCCTTCTTTTTTTTGTGGTTTTTGCGGTTGCGGTGACGTATTGAAGCGGTTGCGGGAAGGTACTAGAAGACTATGTGATGGCGATTTCAAGTGGATTTTTATGGAAAATCGCAATTTGGTAGACAAAGAAAGGAGCTTCGGTTTTATTCTTGCGACACTTCGGACGGATGAATTTCAAGTTGGTTTGTCGGGTAGGTCGATTGAGCTTGATAATGATTTGCAACCCGGTTGTTGCATGAATTGCCGCCGGCATATGGGAATATGGTAGGCGAAATTGTGACCGAACGTCAACGCTGGATTGCGGAATTATACCGAAAGACATGCGGGCCGTAAGCCGCGGTGCAAGATCCCGAACATAAAAAAAGGAACGGAATTGTCCGTTCCTGTAGATGACGTAGGATGGTGGTGGGAGGTGGATTCGAACCACCGAAAGCATAGCTAGCAGATTTACAGTCTGCCCCCTTTAGCCACTCGGGAATCCCACCATGGAGCGGGTAACGAGGGTCGAACTCGTATATCCAGCTTGGAAGGCTGGTGCACAGCCGTTATGCCATACCCGCATTTTTTTGTTGGTACCGACGGAGGGACTTGAACCCTCATGCTCGTGAAAGCACTAGGACCTGAACCTAGCGCGTCTGCCAATTCCGCCACGTCGGCACATTTGAAACAACCCGCCCGCATAAGCGAACGTTCCATAATATACAACGCAACAAATGTGTTTTTCAAACAGATGTTGACGTCACACCATGAAATATTCGTCGTTTGAGCGTTTTTTTCCCAAGGGAGCGCATGATAAATCGTCAGTTTAGGGGGGGCGGACTGATCCGACGAGTGGAATCACCAGTTCGGTTATGCTATTGTTAGATTTGTGGTTTTCAGACTTCAAACAATATACAAGGGACGTGGACATGAAAGTTTTGGTGTTGGGCGGAACAGGATGGCTCGGACATCATGTCGTCAGAAAGTTTGTCGCAGCGGGGCACGAAGTCCTCGCCGGATGCCGTGGCGGCAAGAAGACGTATCTTGCTGACTGTGCCGATCTCCCTATTGCGCATTTTGACAAAACGAACGAGGAGGACATGAAACGTGTCCTCGCTTCCGGCTACGAGGTTGTAATCGATACCGTCCCCGGCAAGGTCACCATGGATCTAATTGCAAAGTATGCCGTCGGACTCCGTCACTACATCCACTGCAGTTCGACCGGAGGATACACTCCGCTTCCGTACGTTCCTTGTGACGAGAACGCCCCGTTCGGTGGATTTTCGTTCGGAGGCGGTTGGACAGAGAAGGCGATTCTGGATTCGTACGCGATGGAACTCCATGCGAAGACCGGATTTCCCGCCACCAGCATACGTCCAAGCTACATCACCGGCATCGGCATGGTGCCGATCACCAATCTCGGAGGCAGGGAGAATGACTTCATGGCCAATGTCATCGCCGGCAAGATCACCGATCTTCCAAACGACGGCCAGGCGTTGCTCCAGCCCGGGTGGGCCGAGGACCTCGCCATGCCGACCCGCGCGACGGCGCAGCCCTCGCCCCCCGCGCCGCCGCGGATCGCCGTGCCGAAGCCGCCCGCCCCCCCGCGCCTCCACGGCACGCGCCCGCTCGGCCTCCCCCCGCCGCCG
>JAKSOH010000005.1 GCA_024405675.1 Victivallaceae bacterium | reverse complement strand
CAAATGCAGTTTTTTGAATTTTTGTTTTTTTTTTTCATTGCAGATATACTTGCTTCATATATTTGTTTTTCATGGGGTACGGCGTGTCATTCCCTGTACAAGTGTTTTTTATGCGGTATTGTCGCTTTTTCTGACTTTGGGGCTGTGTTTCGTTTGCATTGCGTTGATGAATAAGGCAAAGCATATGTTGCTGACTTCAACAATTCCAGATGGCAAGTGATTTCAATGATTGATGTTTCACAAACGTAAATTTAACCCGCATAGAAGAGACAAACTAATTGAAATGGCAGTACTGTAAAATGAAAGATATATTCATCTTGATATGAATAAAAGAATTGTTTGTTTCAATGTCTTGAAAACCTGATGTCCAAAAAAATTCTTATTTATTACACTGGAACGATTGGTGATACGATTATTGCCTTTCCCGCTTTTCAAATGGTTCGCCAGTCGTATCCAGATGCACATATAACGTTGCTGAACGCATTGTACGGACGCCAATCAACCGGAGAAGCTTTGCTGAAAAATACTGGTTACGTTGATTCATTCATTAACTATGCATTGCAGGGAAGATGTTGGAAGAATATGGCAATGGTGGTTAAGCTAGTCTGTAAGCTCCGAGCGGAACATTTTGATGAACTGATTTATTTCGCTCGTGACGATGATGCAAAACGACGTAAACGTGATAGAATGTTTTTCGCACTCGCCGGGATCCATGTGTTTCGCGGTATCAATCGATTCTTAGCTGATGAACATGGTAAAATGACGAAAAGTGTTTCGCAACAAATCGTAGATAATTTGACATCCGATGGCGTTGGCGTTCCATGCTTAGTTGAGTCTTATGGAGATTTCAGATTGTCTGAATCGGAAAAGCGAAAAGCAAATCTGTGTTTTTATGCTTTGCCAATCCCCATGGGAAGCACACCGATAGTGTATGGAATAGGTGGAAAAAACCAGAATTGCAAGTGGCCATTGGAAAAACATTGTGAAGTCTTGAAATATTTGGTAAACGAACATCATCTGTTTCCATTGTTTTTTGGAGATGACTCTTCTAAACAAGAAGAAGAGCTGATTATCGAGCGAGTCGGATGTGGTATTCGTGTTGCACCATACGGACTGTCGTTGAGAGAATCCATCGCGGCGATGGCGCATTGCCGACTCTACGTAGGTCATGATACCGGTACTATGCACATGGCTGCCGCGGCGGGGCTTCCATGTGCAGGGGTCTTCAGTTCACGCGATCCGGAGGGGAAATGGTATCCTCCTGGTAAGAACAAGCGTGTTTTTCTTCGTCACCATTGCGATTGCGAGGGGTGCGGTCGCACGACATGTTTTAGCTATCCCGCCCGCTGTATAGACATGATTTCGGTAGGTGAAGTGGTAGATGTTGTCGAACAATTGCTTTATCGGGGAATTGCGAAAGACACAACAAGTTGAAAATCAACGTGTTAGAGAGTCGCTAGAAGAAAATGTCGAAAGAAAAGTTGAAAAAATGTCATGATTTGACTCTTTGTCTCTGCGTTTTCAATGTTGAGAAATATGTCATTGAAACGCTTGAAAGTCTGAGAAGACAAACATTCAAAGACTTTCGGCTTTTGATTCTGGACGATTGTTCCACTGACTCAACAAAAGAGATAATACAATCGTATTTTGATGAAAATCCGTGGGTGGTTCCGGAAATCGTCGAGTTCCGTGAAAATCACGGAACGGCATATTTGCGTGATTACGCATTGCATCATTGCGTGACGCCATTGTTGATGTTTTTCGATGCCGATGATATCGCGAAACCGACAATGGTGGAAAGACTGCATGAGAAAATAAAATCTGACCCCGATTTGATCGCCGTTAGTTGTTATTGCAACTACATGGACGCTTGCGGCAATAAGCTGGATGGCGGTATTTACCTCGGGCCGAAAAACAGGGAAGAGTTTTTAGACAGGGCAAAAAACGGGAAGATGATGTTCATCACTCCACCTACGCTGTTTCGTCGCGAGTACGCGTTGCAGGCTGGCGGATATAGGCAGGCCGAATGGTTCCCCCTGCGTAATGACGGTATCCGCTATGAGGACATGTCTGAGGATGTGGATCTATGGGGGCGCATGTCTGATTTTTATAAGGATGGCAAATATATCGTAACCATATCGGAAGTGCTTTTCTTGTATAGGAAAAACACCAACACGCTCTCTACTGGTTTTGCCAAGGCTCGTGTCATGGGGCAGAAACTTTTGTACATAAAGGCAAACATCAAACGCCGTCGGTCCGGATTGTCTGAATTGGAGTTCGCTGATTACTGGGCTTCGCTCGGATGGTGGGCCAGATGGAACTTCGAGCGTCGGAATCTCGGCGCCTATTTCTATCGACAGGCATGTTTCGCATGGGTGAAGCATCGGCTTGTCGTATGTGCGCTGGATTTGCTGGTCGGTTGCTTGGCATCGCCTTTGTATCCTTTGGAAAAATATCGGGCAAATTTTAGAAAAGCGAATAGATGAAGACGTTTCTGGCTAATCTTTTTGATGTTCTGAATAGGGAATATCGCTATGCGGTCCTTCGAAATTTCAAAGGCCTTCCGGACGATAACCCCAGTCGCGATATCGATATTTTGCTGTCCCGTGGCGAATTGTCGCGTCTTCGCGGAGTGCTGCCGCAGCTCATGGCGCAGGACCATTGTAGGATTCTCTATACCAACGAGGACAATCAGTTTTTTACTGTTGTCATAATTGACGATGACCATGAGGCGTTCCAGTTAGATTTTCAACGTAATTTTGCCTGGATGGGGATTGATCTCCTGGACGAAGAACGGGTTTTGGATCAGCGCGTCTTCAATGGACGGATATATCATCTCCCCCCGAGTTTGACATTCTTGCCGAAATATCTGTATTCGCGGATACTCGGCGCCGAATATCCGTCTAAATATGCCGATGTTCGCTTATCGGCGATTGCGGAAGACGGCGAAAAGATCAATGCCTATTTGAATCGGATGTCCGGCGGACGCGGCGGACTGGAGTATTGGGACGCTACCGGCAAGTGGACGTTGCGTTGTCATGCGTTTGCGGCTGCCTTGAAATGTGATTTTTCCAGAGCCATGCGGCGGATGGGCGAGTTCTTGTGGCGATATTTCCTTGATCTTTTCCGACGCCGTGGGTTGATGGTTTCGTTTTCCGGTCCGGATGGATGTGGTAAGACGACGGTAATCGAACTTTTGCGCCAACGCCTTGCCGTCAATACTCCGGTTTTGTTCCATTTTCGTCCGTCGCTATTGCCAAATCTTGGCGAGGTAGCCCATAAGGCGCGGATAATCGATGAAGTCGATCGCGATTTCAATCAACCGCATCGCGGGAACAGGACCGGCCTGGTAAGCTCGTTGATTCGGTTGGCCTACTATGCCTTTGATTACAGTTTTGGCTATTTGATTGCAGTTATGCCTTTGCGCCAGCGTAAGCATATCATCTTTTTCGATCGGTATTTTACCGATGTTATTGTCGATGGTGAGCGCAGTCGCATTTATTTGAAACCAGGCTTTCTTGCGTTCTGGAGATTTTTCTTGCCACGATGTGAATACAATTTCCTGTTTCGCGTTGATTCGGAAACGATTTTGAAGCGAAAGACTGAATTGACGAAAGAGGACATCGACGTAATTTACTCACGATTGGAATTGCTTTCTTCAAAGGATCGGCGTTATCATTGGATAGACAACAATGGTACGCCGGAATCCGCTGTCAACCAGATATTGGACATTTTGACAAAGAAACAAGGTTTTGTGAGATGACGGGACGGAGAAAAGAGCAGGATATTTGCATCGCCAATTTCAAGGCGCTGATGTTGCTCGCGATAGTGGTGTATCATGCGTGGATTGCCGTACGTGGAAGTATTTATGTACGTCAGGTGCTTTTGCTGGATTGCATATCGTGGTTGTGTTCCTCTCTTTCTTATTGTCTGGGGTGTTTTTTCTTTGTTTCTGGATATTTTAGCTACCACGCCCAGGAAAATGTTTGCGCATTTGTTAAGAAAAAACTCAAATCGATCGTCGTCCCATACGTTGTGTGGAATGTCATATACATCTTGTTTTTCGTGGCAGGTGCTCTTTTCTTGCCTGTCGTTCGGCAGCGTGTTACGACATTGGAGCTGAACAGTGTCCACGGGATTCTGGGATGTATTGTCGGTTACCCCCAACCTGCCAATGGTCCGCTGTGGTATTTGCGTGATATTTTTATCCTTCATCTTCTTTCACCCGTTTTTTATTGGATTTTGAAAAAGCGTCCTGCCGGATTTCTGGTTATATTGCTAATTTGTGTGTTTTTTATCAGGTTATTGCCTGTTTCCGTTTACATAATTCTTTCATTTTGTTTGGGAATGATCTTCCGTATTCATCGAATTTCATTGTATTGCTTTTGCCAATATCGTAAAACGTGTCTGGCCAGCATGTTGTTGCTCTTTGGCGGAACGTGGATCCATTACGAATGCCCACAGGGCGAATTGGTGCAGATGTTCCTTTGGGAGGCATGTCATTTGTTGTCAATTCCGGCCTGTCTTTGCTTGTTGGACAAATGTTGTTTCTCCCCGAAGGGGCTGTGGTACCGCTGGTTTACGACTCCGTCCTTTTATATTTACGCATCGCATGGTCTTGTCTTGTCTCTGATTGCTAGAACGATTGTCGTTGGAATGCCGCAGTGTGCTTGGAGTTCCATAATCGCCTTCTTGTTTACTGTTGTTCTTGGCGTTATACTGATTTTGATATCCTACCATATGCTTCGATTGTTTTTTCCTGTCGTTTTGAATGTGTTGTGCGGTCAACGCTACGAGATTATGTGCAAAAAAGGATGTTATTTCCAATTTGACGGCTCTAACGGCGCGACGTTTTTCTTTTCCGCTGCAAGCTTCGAAGATTGGAGAAAAAGCTTGGAGTTTTATCAGGGAGTATCCTGGATTGCCAAACTTAAGAAGTGTTTGTTGCTTTTTGCCTACCCATATTTCAGGCAAAAGGCTGCTGTCGGAAATGGCGAAGTCGCCGCGGAACTTCTTCGTGTTCTGCCAAAGGGAACGAAATTGACGCTTTGCATACACGATTCCGCGATGATTTCCCCAACGCGCGACAAGATAGTCGTCCATCATCATGGAAGCGGTTACGAAAAGTTTTTCGTCAGAGATAGCCGTGCAGGTGGAGTTCGCGAATTGGAGTCTTATCGTTTGCTGCAGAAGAAGCGGCCGGAAAGTTTCCGTTTCTCCGAATTGCTGTCCGCTGATGCGACTGACGATCTCGTCCATCTGCAAATGGCGTATGTGTTGAAAGCGAACGGGCGGGGGGATCATCTTCCCTTGACTGTGTTCGTCGATTTTTTCAAAACGAAGATGTATCCGGAAATAAGCTGGGACGATTACTGGAACAGCCTCGAGCTGCCATTCGATGTTCCTGCAGTTTTGCGCGATGGAATGACTGTTCGCGGTACGGTCCATCATGATTTCAAGCCATGGAACGTGAAGCAAGGCGGAGTTCCGCAGATATTCGATTTCGAAGGTGTTTCGGCGGGATTGCCACTGGAGGATTTTTTCAATTTCATCGTTGATCCGGTTCTTCAGTTTGGAAGCGTCCGCGAATGCCGGAGCGTTCTCGTCGAACACGATATATGGAACTCCGCGAAGGAACTTCTACGGCTTTGGGGAATATCCCCAATGGAAGTCAAGCGTTATTGGAAATGGTATCTGCTGGAACGCTACGACCACTTCAATCGTGCTGGGAATCCCCAGTTGGCTGGAAAGTTCCTCGCGCTTTACCAAATGAAGCCACCTGTCGCCAAAACAATCTGCCGTTTCCTTGACGTGACCATGATTGCTGCTTTGGCGGGAGCGGTGCGTTGGTTCTACGCCATTCACAATCCGGTGGAAAGCACGGACGGCATTACGTATATGCAGATGCTGCGTCAAAGTTTAACTGCCGGATCTGACGTCTCCGCAATCGGACGTCCGTCGCTGTACTTCTACCTGACAAGACTGTTGTACGATGCAGGCATGTCCGTTGAGAATGCCGCTCTGGCAATCAACCTGGTGGCGGGAAGCCTGCTGGTGATTCCCGTTTATCTTGCAGGACGCGCCTTGTGGCGAAGGCACTTCCCCGGACTCGCTGCGGCGCTTTTTTGCGCGGTGATGCCGAAACTGGTGAAATATTCCTGTGTCCGGTTGCGTGACGGATTGTATCTGTTCTTCGTTGGATGGACAATCGCCTTCTGGTCGTTGGCGGTTCGGTCGGAAAGACGTTGGACTGGTTCCGCATTTTCGTTCCTTTGCGGATTTGCCATGGCGGCAGGTTGCATGTGCCGTTACGAGATGTTGGAGTTTTTGCCATGGGTTTCGCTGACTTTGCCGGTTGTTGCGTTGCTGGCCAGGAGGGATTGGCGCGGAATGCTACTCTATCCTGTGGCGGCTTTGTCGGGTTTTGTCTTCGGTATTGCCGGATTCTCTTTGTTGCCGGGTATGCCGCCTGTGTGGCATAGCTATCTTGATCGGCTTCAAGCGCATTTCTGGTCGTGGGGCATTTGGGGGACGCGCTGATGATGAAATCCATCTTGCTTGTATCCCGGGGAATGTGGGAGCCGATCGGTGTCGTCTTCGCCATAAGCTTGGTCTGGTCGCTGATTCGGATGATATTTTGCGGTGAGTGGCGCAACATCGTGCGATGGTGCTATTTTCTCGGCGCCCTCGGCGCCTTCGTGTGGAGGCTGGCCATCGGCATTGGCGGAACGCGATATCACAATGTCTTTCTGTTCATTGCGCTTTTCGGGATCATCGATCTCTTTGTGAGTTTCCCGTTGCCACGCCTTTGGAAACGTTTGCTATTCTTTTCCGGATTGCTTTGCTGCCTAGTTCATTCTGTGATCTATCATCCGGAGGATCGGCAGTTGTTGCGCCTTTATGAAATGGTCGCCCGTGATGCTGCGTCCCGTTCCCGCGTGCTGGGGCTTGCTTATGATGGCAAGGGGGTGCGTCATCAGTATTATTCTACAATTCCCGTGGTGATGGCGGATCGTTCGCAACCGCTGGCGGAGTTGTTGTACGGATTGAAGGGCAATCTTGGTGTTTATGACGGCAACTATGATGCAGTGTACCTTTTTGATGTCGTAACCCGCGACGAAGTCGCGCATTTGCCCGAGTTTGAGAAACTGATGGCTCCTGGCCAGGTGACGCAACTCGGATTCGTCTGGTTGAATCGTTACCATAAGCGGGCCTTGGTTGTCTGCCGTTATTTGCCGGCGAAGAATAAAAAATGTTTTTCCAGCGGTGTTCTTGTAGAAAACGGCGATTTTTCCAAGGAAGCCACTCCCGAGATGCGTCAGCGAATTTTGAATAGCCACGGCAGACGCATGCCGCGGCTCCAGAAGGAAAATTTCAACCCGCCGGCAGGATGGAGATTCTATACCAGCCTGGCCGGCAGGAACAATGCATATTTTTCCAGAGTGAAATGTCAGGATGGTTATGCGCTTAGACTTGAGTCTGATGGTTATCTGTGTGCCATCACGCCATCGTTGATGATATCCGAGGGCGGCCGATTGAGTTTTTTGGTGAAAGCGGAAACCGATGCTCTTCTGCAGGTTTCTAGGACTTGTGGCCCCGGACTTTTTCCCGTGGTAATGTTGCCATTGGAAGCCGGACGCTCCGAGCGATATGATATTGCATTGCCCGATTGTCCGGGCGTCGAGCGAGGTGAAGTTTTGTTTTGGTTGACCCGTGGTGTCGTGGAATTGCGCGATGTGAGGATGGATAGACAATGAAGATTTTCATTTCCGCCTATGCCTGTGAACCGCAGAAGGGATCCGAACCCGGTATCGGCTGGAATATCGTCAACGAACTTTCCAGATATCACGAAGTTCATGTCCTTACGAGAAGCAATAATATCGAGGACATTGAACAGGCGTTGTCCAGCGTCGAGAGAAGGCCGGTCTTCTTGGGATACGATTTGCCGAAGTGGATGTCCTTTTGGAAAAGGAGGCGGCACGGTTATCGTCTTTACTACTATTTGTGGCAGTATTGCGCGTTTTTTAAATACCGCAAGTTCGTCAATTCGTCGGGGTTCGACTTAGTCTTGCATCTTACGTTTGCCAATTTCTCGATGCCATCGCTTTTCATGCTTTGTCATCCGATGACGGTCTGGGGCCCCGTTGGACGGACAGCAATTCATCCGGCGGTACGGCGTGCCTTGCCGTTTAGGGTCAAACTTTTTGAATCCTTGCGTTCGTGTGGCATGGGATTGCTGCGCATATTCGAGAGCGGGCGATTGTTGACACCTATATGCGCCGACTGGATTCTGGAAAGCGGGACATTGCCAGAAGAGAGCTGTTTCCCAAAACGCTGGCAGAAGAAGATACTGCGGCATCCACAGACCGGTATCAATACCGCCGAACCGGAATATCGGACGGAACGACATCGCGTCGAAGACGGGAGGATTCGTCTCTTGATTTGCAGCGAGCTTCTTCATTGGAAGGGCGTGACGTTTTCCGCCGAAGTGTTTGGCAGAATCGCTTCGAAACGACTTGATGTCGAACTCTATGTTTATGGTTGCGGTCCGGAGGAAGATGCGATGCGGCGCATATTCCGCAGATATCGGGTGGAGGACCGTGTCGTTTGGAAAGGATTCGTCGACAAGGCCGAAATGATCCAGGCGCTTTTCGATGCCGACATCTTGCTTTATCCTTCGTATCATCATGGTCTTGCTACTGTGGTTTTGCAATCGATGTATGCGCGGCTTCCGATTGTTACAATCGCCGGCGATCCCGTTGCGCAATGTGTCTCCGAGGCCGGTGGCATCGTCGTCGATGGTTCGACGATGACAGAACTGATGGATGGGTTGACCGCATCTACGTTGCGATTGTTGGATAGTCCGGAGTTGCGCCGTGAAATCGGATTCCGGGGTAAGGAACTTGTCGTTGAAAAGTATTCTTGGACAGTCCTCTGCCGTCGTCTTGCTGATTTGCTTGAATACATGATAGGTCGTTGAATATGCGCATATTGCATTATTTTCTCGGATTCCATCGGCAGGGCGGGATGAACCGCTATGCCATGGATCTCGCATTGGCGCAATTTGCCGCCGGAAACGATGTCTTCGTCCTTTATCCGGACGGAGGTTGGCGTGTTCCTCGTAGGGCGCGTATCCGCACGTCAGGGGAGTTCGGGGGAATCCGCTGCTTTTCTTTAGTAGGAGGACCGGCGGTGCCGCTCCTGGAGGGGGTGGCGTCGCCGTCGATGCTGTTGGATTGTCCGCGTCGCCTTTCTAATGAGAATATTCGTGCTTTCTGGCGTGAGGTAGCCCCTGACGTGGTGCATGTACACACATGGATGGGATTCCCTAATGAGTTGTTCGATTTTATCGAAACATCCGAAGCCAAAATGATTTACACAACCCATGATTATTTCGGTTTGTGTCCTCGCGTCAACCGTCTGAGACCGGATGGCTCCGTATGCGAAGGTTGTAACGATGCGGATTGTTCGCGATGCAATCGCCATGCTCCGGACGAACGTCGGCTTGCATTGCGCAATTGGGGGCTTTTGATCGGAATGAGGAAGTTTTTGCTGCCGTTGAAACGTTTGCTGGTCAGGAGAAGGCAATTGGATGGCGAAGATCGGCCGTTTGAAGTGAAGCCTTTCGGTTTGTTAAGACAACATTATATCGATTGGATGCGCCGATGCGATGTGGTCCACTTCAATAGTCCTGTGACCGAACGGATTTTTACAGGGGCTGTGTCCGGTTTGCGCGGCGTAATGCTTCCGATTGCGCACGGCGGCATAATTGACCGGAGAGACGGTGAAGTGACGGTATCGACTCCGCTGCGCCTGCTGTTTCTTGGGGCAGCGACGCCTTACAAGGGACTGCCGATGTTGCTGGACGTCCTGCGGTGTCTTGAAGATAAGGGGTTGGAGAATTGGTGTTTGGACGTCTACGGAGACGTTGGCGAAAACCGGAAGCGGGTTGTATTCTATGGAGCATATGATTTGAATGCCCTGTGGGACGTGTTGAAGCAGCATGACGTTCTGGTTGTTCCCAGCATTTGGGATGAAACCTTCGGTTTTGTTGTGGCCGAGGCGCTTTGTTGCGGTGTTCCGGTACTTTGTTCCGACCGGGCCGGCGCCAAGATTTTGCTTCCGCCGGAATGGGTGTTTTCAGGAAAAGACGATTTGAAAGATAAGTTGGATGACATCCTGTCGCATCCTGATGCCCTTTTGCAACGTAAGAAATTCCTACGTGAAAAATGTCTTTTTACTTCAATGGCCGAGCACGTAGGCGAAGTAGATAAACTTTATCGGACAGTGCTATGAACAAGGTTGCGATTATTGGAACTCGGGGAATCCCGGCCGGTTACGGCGGATTCGAGACATTGGCTGAACAGTTGGTCCGTTATCAGCGCGATGATCTGGAGTTCACCGTCTATTGCCAGAAATCCGCATTTGAACAGCGTCCAAGGAAAATCGGCCGTGCGAATCTGAAATACATTCCCTTGGGCGCTAACGGAATCTCCAGCATCTTCTACGACATGTGGTCCATGCTTGATGCAATCCGTTACGCGGATACCCTGTTGATTCTCGGTGTCAGTGGATGCCCGTTGCTGCCTTTCCTGCGCTTCTTTCGTTGCCGCAAGCGTTTTGTCTGCAATATCGATGGTCTAGAGTGGCGGCGGGTCAAGTGGTCGCGTTTGGCGAGCTTGTATTTGCGTTTCGCCGAACGTTGCGCCGTCCGCAACGCCGATGTGGTCATCGCCGACAACCAGGTCATTGTCGATTATGTCGCGCAACGCTACGGCAACGGTTGCGAACTTGTCGAGTACGGAGCCGATACGGAGAACCTGATCGAGCATGACGAAAAAGTCGTGGAATATCCTTTCATGGATCAGGACTATGCTTTCGCCGTGTGCCGCATCGAACCAGAGAACAATGTCGAAATGCTTCTATCCGCTTTTGAGCAGGATTCTCCCATGCCGCTTGTCGTCGTTGGTAACTGGCAACATAACGAATATTCCCGTCGTCTCTTCGCAAAATACGATGGTTCGCCGAATTTGCATTTGCTGCCGGCGATTTACGATCAGCGGGAATTGAATGCCGTCAGGTCGAGATGTGCATTGTATCTGCATGGGCACTCCTGTGGAGGAACCAATCCTTCGCTCGTGGAGGCGATGTACCTCGGTCTGCCCGTCATTGCATACGATGTCGATTTCAATCGGATGACCACGGAGAATCGGGCCCTGTATTTCAAGGATGCCAAAGGATTGAGGGAGCTTTGCGCCGGAATCGGTACTGGAGATTGTAGGGAACTCGGCAAGCGGATGAAGGCAATAGCCGAATCGAGATATACATGGCGTAGGATCAGCGATTGTTATTTCAGACTTTTCGGTTGATGCGTTTAAACGTTGCCGCGGAGCTGCCGGTGGCGGATTGGCGTTGTGTATGTTGTTGGGGACTTTTATGCGGAATTTATGACATTTGCAATGGATCGTTGTTGTCTGACGAGTGTGGGAAGGTGACGTTTTAAATCATTGGTAATGGCCGACTTGTGATGAAATTCGAATTTTTAAAACGTTTTGGAGCAATCCTGCGTTCAAGCACTGGACTGCAGAGGTTTGCCATCGTTTTCCTGATTTTGTTTGGCATCTATTACCGCCCGATAGAAATCAATACCGGATTCGGTCCGCACCATATTGTTTTGATGGCGTTGATGATTGTTCTGGGCGTGGTGCTTTACGGTGCGCTGTCGAAGGCGCTGTGGCTTGGAATTGTCTATTGCGCATGGCAATTGATCGTCGCTTTTTCTTTGAACGATTCCATTCGCTGGACGACAATCATGTATTCGTTCGGTCTTGTCTTTACCTATGTCGGCTTTTACAATTTGGTTTATTGTAGGCGCGTATTTACTTTGGAGTCTTTTATCGAAGTTTTGAAGATGATGATGGGGATTGCCTTTGTTTTCTGCATCTTGCAGCAGCTGGCTATTTTGGCCGGCATGCGTTCGTTGCCGGTAATCAATATGATGATGATCTATGAAACCAAGGGGCCGCTTGCGTGTTCTTCCATTTATCTGGAAATGAGTCATTTTGCCAGGTTTATGTTGGTGTGTTACTACTGTTATGTGAAATGCAGCGAGATGAAACGGGGGAAGGGCCGGTATGCGTTGGGGGAATTGTTTGAGAGGGAGCATCGCTGGCAGACGATTGGCTTTTTGTGGATGATGCTGACTATGGCCAGCGCCACGGCGATGATTGCACTCCTCGCTTTTTCTCTTTATTTTATCACCAGGAGGAATGCGGTGTATATGATTCCGTTGTTTGTTGCTGCCTATGTGTTTTTGCAAAATGTTGAGGAGCGGCAGTTGCAAAGAAGTCTGCACGTCATTGAAGCGACGGCGGAATTGGACAAGGATACGATAATTGGGGCGGATAAATCCGCGTCATTTAGAATCGCTCCCGTTATAAACTCTTTGCATGCTGATTTTTCGAAAAAGGAGACTTGGTTCGGCCATGGCGTTGACTATGCTCGTAACAATGAACTTTCAAGGCGACTGAAGGCCACCATGTTTGACGACTACGGAGTGATTTTTTTGATCATATCCTATGTGTTTGCGTTTTCATGCGCCTACAAGATTCCGTCTCTCGGGGCGTTGTTTATGATTATGGGAATAGGTGGAGGCGGCTTCGGTGGAAATATTCAGTATGGCTGGGAACTGGCGATGGTTATGACGGTGCTGAAATATTTTCTGGAACAGCGGGAAGCGGCGTCCGGACATAAGCAGAACAGGGGCTTCGGAGTGATTTATGGACAATGACTTTGATGTTTGCCCGTATCAGCGGGGCCAAGTTGAGTTGAAAGATTGATATGCATATCTTGTATCAAGGCAATTTGAGTTCCTCCGGCGGCGGTCCCGCTTTCAGTGTCCGCAATTCCATGCGGGGCTTGGAGGCGATGGGGCATGACTGCAAATTGTTCGATCCTTCCCTGGGAAATCTGTTTGAATTGTTATGCGGCAAGAATTTTTCCGATGACATTGGCAAAATTGACGTTTGTCACGTCAATGGCCTGTGGAGTTTGTCCGGGCATTCCGTATGCCGGCTGGCTGGAGCGTCCGGCATTCCCTATGTTGTGAGTCTGCGCGGCATGCTTTATCCGCAGGCATATCGAAATCGGTCGCACTGGAAGAAGGCCTTGGCCGGGCGACTGTACCAGTTCGATGATTTGCGTTCTGCGACATGCGTACATGCCACTTGCGAGGAGGAGATGGCGCATTTCCGGAACTTCGGGTTCGTCAATCCGGTCGCCGTGATTCCCAACCCCATACCGGTTTCGGACGGGAAGAGGCGTTTTCCGGCAAAGTTCACGCTCGGTTATCTCGGCCGCATCCACCCGATGAAGGGAATTGACAAGCTGCTTTATGCATCCGCCGAGTCCGGACTGGACGTTCCTCTGCTGATCGCGGGGGAGGGCGATCCGACGTATGTCCGTTTTCTGAGACGCATGGTGGAGCGGCTGCATTTGAAAAACGTCCGTTTCATAGGTTATGTTGAAGAGACGGCGAAGGAACGTTTCTTCGACGATGTTTCCGTCGTTGCGCTTTGCAGCGATTTCGAGAGTTTCGGCAATAGCGTCGCTGAATCGCTTGCGCACGGCGTGCCCGTGCTGGTTTCGTCCGGTTCGCCATGGGAGGCCGTGGCGGAACGGGGATGCGGCTGGCGGGGGGGAGGAACGGTGGAGGATATTGCCAATGTGTTGGCGGTCGCGTCCGGGCTTGATCGGGAACGTCTGGAGTCGATGGGTGAAATTGGTCGGGAGCTTGTCCGCGGATATTGTTCTGTCGAGCTCGTGTCGGCCAGGCTGGAGAAAATGTATCTTTGGATGACGGGCGCGGCATCGCGGCCGGATTTCGTTTTTGTGAAATAATTGGAGCTTTGCGTTATGCTTGGTCGCGTTGCCTATGCCGTATTCTGGTTGTGGAAGGCAGCCGTCACCGTTCTCGGTACGGTCTTCGGCTCCGCGTATCTGAAGTTGTGGGGCGTCCGTTGTCCCCTGGTGAAGTGCGTCGGCTTGCCGCGCGTCGAGAAATCTCCAGGCGGTGATATCTCGATCGGGCATGGTGTCACACTCCGTTCGGCAAGGTGTTCCAATGTTGCCGGAGTTTTTCGTCCGGTTTCCTTGTGTACGCGTCGAAACGGGTGTATATCAATAGGTGACCATAGCGGGCTGAGCGCCGCGGTGGTAGTGAGCGAAAGCCGCGTTTCCATCGGGAAGCATGTCTTGGTCGGGCCTGGTGTCGGCATCGTGGACACGGATTTCCACCCGCTGGACGCCGTTGCGCGGCGCGAGCCGCATGCTGCGGGCGTTTCCGAGCCGGTGGAAATCGGGGACGATGTATTCATCGGAATGAACTCGATTGTACTTCGTGGCGTGACGATTGGACGCGGGAGCGTAATCGCCGCCGGCAGCGTGGTGGCGGATTCCATCCCGCCCGGAGTTCTCGCGGCGGGGGTTCCCGCTTGCGTTGTCCGCCGATTGGACGGCGATGGGAAAATTTGATGTCTGACGGAGAGGGGAATATATGAAACGGGTGCTTGTCACTGGAGGCAGCGGGTTCCTGGGCAGTTTTCTTTGCGAAAAGCTGCTGGATCGTGGCGACGAGGTCGTTTGCGTTGACAACTTTTACACCGGAAGCAAGCGGAATATCTACCATCTCCTGGACTTCCACTCCTTCGAGCTCATCCGGCATGACGTCACCCAGCCCATCTACGTCGAATGCGACGAGATCTACAACCTGGCCTGTCCAGCCAGCCCCATCCATTACCAGACCGATTCCGTGCAGACGGTCAAGACCTGCGTCCATGGCGCGATCAACGTCCTCGGTCTGGCCAAGCGCACCAAGGCCCGGATCCTGCAGACCAGCACGAGCGAGATATACGGCGATCCCGCCGTCCATCCACAGGTCGAGGAATACTGGGGCAATGTCAATCCCATCGGCGCCCGCAGCTGCTACGACGAGGGAAAGCGTTGCGCCGAGACCCTTTTCTCATGCTATCGGCGCCAGTGCGGAGTCGACACCAAGATCGCCCGCATCTTCAATACCTATGGTCCGCGCATGCATCCCAATGACGGGAGGGTGGTCAGCAACTTCATCCTCCAGGCGCTTCAGAATCGCGACATCACCATCTATGGCGATGGCCGGCAGACGCGCAGCTTCTGCTATCGCGACGACATGGTGGACGCCTTGATGCGTCTCATGGATACTCCGCCGGAGTTCGGCGGACCGGTCAATCTCGGCAATCCGGAGGAGTTCACGATGCTTGGTCTCGCCGAGCGGATTGCCGAACTCACCGGTTCGAAGTCGAGGATTGTCCATATGCCGCTCCCCGAGGACGATCCCGTGCAGCGTCGTCCGGATATAACCGTCGCCATGGATGTCCTCGGCTGGAAGCCGACCACGCCGCTGCGCGATGGTTTGCTCCGTACGATAGAGTATTTCGAGCGACTGCTCGTGGACGATCCCGAATTTTGCGCGGCCAGATGATTTTTAATTCCATGGACCGCCTGGGAGAAACATGCGGCGATGACGCGTTCGACCGCGGGGCTGCCGACACCATGGTTCGCGTTTTGCGCGATTGGTGTTCCGGAAATCCTGCCCGTGGCGTAGGGGATGATGAACTGTTGGAGTTGTGCCGTCCCTGGTATCTGGAGCCATGCGCCTTCTATTTCAACCGCGTCGAGGTGGCGTCTGCCCGCTATCATATTTCGTCTTGCCGGATGACTCGCATCCGGGGCGAACTCGACGCCGTGGCGGAGGTCGCCGCATCCGTCGGTGTCCGGTTCATGCCGATAAAGGGGGCGGCCGTCGCCTGGCGCGCATATCCCAGTCCCGCGCTGCGCCAGATGTCGGATGTCGATATCCTTGTCGATCCCGGCATGGACGGCGTGCTTTCGGATGCCTTGGTCGCGCATGGCTGGAGACATATGGGCGGCAATGGCGGCAGGGAACACATTCCGGGGCTGAATCGCACCGGCATCTCCGTCGAGATACACACTCGGCTCCCTGGAATTGATGAAAGGGGTTCATCGTATGCATGGAATCATGCGGGACGGGTTTCCGAATTCCTGTATGAACTGCCTTTGGAATTGATCCCTCTTGTTTCCTTCTCCCATATGCGCCGTCACCAGTATTGTGGCGCTCCCAGGACGTTGCTTGATTGCGGGTTCGCCATGCGTTCGTGCGCCTTCGACTATGGAAGCTACGTGGAACTTGCCTCCGAGATTGGCGCCCCGGATCCGTCGCTGCTGTTTGCCGCGTTTCCTGATTTCTTTCCGGGAGTGCCGGATGGCATGCGCGAACGTTTCGGCGCATCGGTTGTCGATGCGTTTGTCCGGCAGTCCATGTCCACCCGGCACGTTGATGTCGAGTCATGGGAACTTGCGAAACTGTCGAAGGATGGTGGCATGCGGAAATGGTTGGTAGATCGGTTTCGCGGCATGAGTCCGGCGTCGATCCGAAGTCAGACCGGCAACTATAACGGCCATTACCTGCGGTTGATGTGGGGATATGTTGCGGTTTTCTCCAGGAAGTTTCTGCGTCTCTTCCAGACTCCGCGCTCCGAGTCGGCGAGATTGCTCGAACGTTGCGCGCTGATTGACCGCGCAATTGAAAAAAATGCCGGGCGGTAGGATATTATCTACAAGATAATATGACTTTGTTTTTGCTGCCGGTGGTATCATGGAACTGAAAAATCCAAGGATAGCGGTTGTCGGTCTCGGTTACGTCGGGCTGCCCCTCGCCGTTGCGATGGGGCGCAGGTACGATGCTGTCGGGTACGATTGCAATAGTGATCGTGTCGCCGCGTTGCGCGAGGGCAGGGATGTCACGTTGGAGATAACTTCAGGGGAGATGCGTTCCGCGACGCGCCTGCGCTTCACCTGCTCCGCTTCCGATATCTCCGGCGCCGATGTCTATATTGTCGCCGTTCCCACTCCCGTGGATTGTTACAACCGCCCAGATTTGGCCCCGCTGCTCGATGCCAGTCGCACCGTCGGGGCCGCGATGAAACGCGGCGCCGTCGTCGTCTATGAGCCGACCGTCTATCCCGGATGCACCGAGGACGAATGCGTTCCGGTTCTCGAACGGACGTCCGGATTGAAGTTCAACAGGGACTTCTTCTGCGGATACAGTCCGGAACGAATCAATCCGGGAGACCGGGAGCATTCGTTTTCGAAGATATTGAAGATCACCTCCGGCTCGACTCCCGAAACCGCCGATTTCGTCGACGCGCTCTATGGCAGCGTACTTGAGAACGGGACGTTCAAGGCTAGTTCCATCAAGGTGGCGGAGGCCGCCAAGGTCATCGAGAACAGCCAGCGCGACATAAATAGCGCGTTCGGCAACGAGCTGGCCAAGATATTCCACCTGATCGGCATCGATACGAACGAGGTCCTCGAGGCCGCCGGGACCAAATGGAACTTCCTGAAATTTCGCCCCGGACTCGTCGGCGGACATTGCATCGGCGTTGATCCGTACTACTTGACGCACAAGGCCCAGTCCCTTGGATATCTGCCGGAGGTGATTCTCGCGGGAAGGAGAATCAACGACGGCATGGGACGGTACGTCGCCTCCGAGGTGGTCCGGCTTATGATCCAGCGCGGACACCGCATATTGGGGTCCAAGGTGCTTCAACTTGGCGTGACGTTCAAGGAGAACTGTCCGGATATCCGGAACAGCCGCGCCGTCGATCTGGCGAAGTCCATGGCTGACTTCGGATGCGATGTCGATATTTTCGATCCATGGGCGTCGCCGGAGGCGGTCGATTCATGTTACGGGATATCCTCCGTCGATGACATCGCCTCTTTGGCCGGGCGCAAGTATGCGGCCATAGTGCTGGCCGTCGCCCACCGGGAGTTCGTCGATTTTCGTACGGAGGACTACACCGATGGCGATTCGGTCATCTACGATTTGAAGTGCGTTCTGCCTCCGGACAAGGTGACTGCGAGACTGTGAGCATGCCGATGAAACGGAAGTTCGATTTTTCAGGAAGGAAGGCGCTTGTAACCGGCGGGGCTGGATTCATCGGCTCCCACCTGGTCGATCGGCTGCTGTCTTGTGGCTCCGAAGTCGTCGTGCTGGATAATTTCTCGACCGGTTTCCGTGAAAACCTGGCCGACGCCATGGCCAGTCCGCGTTTCACCCTGATCGAGGGAGATATCAGGAATGTGGACGTCTGCGGACGTGCTGTCGACGGCGTCGATTTCGTTTTCCACGAGGCTGCCCTGGGCAGCGTGCCGCGTTCGATCGCCGCGCCGGAGGAGTCCGTGTCGGTCAATGTGTCGGGATTCGTCAATGTCCTGCATTCCGCCGTTCAGGCCAAAGTCAAGCGCTTTGTCTACGCCTCCAGCAGTTCCGTCTATGGCGATGGGGACGTCTTTCCGCAGAAGGAGGGCGCGGAGGGACGTCAGCTGTCGCCTTACGCCGTGTCCAAACGGGCCGACGAACTATTCGCCGACAATTTCCATCGTGTCTATGGCATCGACGTTATTGGATTGCGCTATTTCAATGTGTTCGGTCCGCGGCAGAATCCGAATGGACCGTATGCCGCCGTCGTGCCGAGATTCATCGGGGCCCTGATGCGCGGCGAATCTCCGGTGATATACGGTGACGGCCTGCAGTCCAGGGATTTTACCTATGTCGACAATGTTGTCGAGGCCAACCTCCTTGCCGCCGATTGTCCGTCGCATGATGGCATGCCGCGGATTTTCAACGTTGGATGTGGCGGAGGTTCGACGGTGTTGGATTTGTTGAAGCTTGTGATGCGTTCCATCGCCAGATATCGTTCCGGTGCCGCCGATGTCGGATATTCGTCGCGTCCGGCGGCCCGTGGCGATCTTCGCCGCAGCATGCCGGACATATCCCTGGCCATGGAGGTGCTGGGATATGCCCCGCTTGTGGATATGGCGTCCGGCATCGACCGAACGGTGGATTGTTTCGTCCGTTCTCTGAAATAGGTGTCAGATGGATAGCGACGTTGATGTTGAAACTTCCGTATCCGTCGCTAACGGAGACAAATTTTTCAGCGATTGCGGCGAGAACCGCCGTCGTCTTTTCCGCAACACCGCGTTTTTGTACCTTCGCATGTTTGTCACAATGGGGATCGGTCTGGCGACCCCGCGCATATTGCTTCGCAATCTCGGTGTGTCCGATTTCGGCGCCTGCGATGTGATTACCGCCGTGGTTTCGTCCTGCGCGTTTTTTGCCGGTACATTCGGCATAGCCACGTCCAGGTTCCTCAACTGTGCGATGGGGCGGAACAATCCGAATGAATTGCGCAATGTGTTCTCCATGCTTGTGGAGATACATGCGGTTCTCGCAATCTGCGCCGTTGCGATTGGCGAGTGCGTCGGAATGTGGTATTTTCGCAGCTGGATTGTCATTCCGCAGCAATCCGTGTCGTCGGGGACGCTGCTCATGCACGCCATGATTGTCAATGCGGCCGTGCAGCTTGTGGTTGTTCCGTTCAATGCGCTCATCGTGTCGCATGAGAACATGTTCGTGTTCTCGCTGTTCGCCATAGCGGAATCGGTTTTCCATTTCGCGGCGGCGATTTGCGCCGGACTGGCGGTTGACGGACGGCTAGGTGCATATGGATTGGCATATTCGGCGTTTTCCATTTTGTTGTTGGTCGGGTATGTCGTCTATGATCTGATGCGCTATCCGGAGAGCCGCTTCCGTTTTGTTTTCCGCGGGATGCAGTGGAAAACCGTTTTCGGATTCATCTCCTGCAATGCGATTGGAAACACCGCCTGGATGTCTTCCAGTTGGCTGACAAACATAATGTTGAACTATTTCTTCGGACCGGCTGTTAATGCGGCGACCGGAATCGCGAACCAGGTTTGTTACTACGTCGGCAAGTTCACGCAGAACTTCCTTACCGCTTCCCGGCCGCAGATTGTCAAGTATCACGAGACGGGGCCGATGTCCGAGTTCGAATCGGCGGTAGGCATGAGCATGCGAATAGGTTTCATGCTCTTCCTGTTGTGCGCCGTTCCCGTCGTCTGGGAGGCGGATTTCCTGCTGCGCATATGGCTCGGTACTTACGTCGACTGCGCGGTCGGATTCGTCAGGGTCGCCCTGATATGCGGCCTTTTCGACTCCCTGGGATATCCGGTTGACTATGGTATGCAGGCGCACGGACGCATCTTCAAGTACGAATGCCTCGGCAGTGGCGTTAGGTTTCTGACGCTGCCGGTCGTTTGGGTGCTTCTGATGCGGGGATGTAGCCCCGTGGCGGCATTGTCCGGCAGTTGCCTTGTCAGTCTGCTGTGTCTTGCATCCAGATTCCTGATAATGAAGGACATACTTCCGTCTGGATGGTCGTTCGCGAGGAAAGTTTTTCCATCGATGCTTTCGGTCGGCGCGGTGACGTTCGGCGCGGCGTGGCTGCCGTCGCTTGCATTGGACGAAGGATGGTCGAGGTTGCTGTTGACTTTTGCGCTGTCGTCCGCGTCTGTCGTTTGTTGCGGATGGTTCTGGGGCATTGACGCCGCCGAGCGCAGGGGCGTCTCCTTGATGTTGAGGTCATGGTTGTCCGGCATGGCAGCGCGTCTGCATATTGCAAGGTTGTGACGAAACGATGGATGTATTTGTTTTTATCATCGGTGTCTTTGCCATCCTCGCCAATCGACTGGATCTGGCGTTGACGGTCACCATCACGTTGACTACGTGGGGGTTCGGTCTCTTCACTCATGTCTCCGAGGCGTTTTTCACCCACAACGTGAGCGACCTGGGGCTTGTTATGCTGGCGTTGATGACGTTGTCCACGATGATGAGTTCGAAATATCGGGCGGAGCACGTGGAGCCGATGCTTCGTGCCGTTAAAGTCGCGGTGGCGGTGTTCATCGGTTTCATCGCCTGTTCGATTGCCGTGGACCTGGTTTTCAACGATTCGAACGTCATCTACGTGTTGCGCACATCGAGACACTGGTTCTGTCTGATTTCGGTATTCGTGTTTGCCAGGATACGCAATGACGTGTTGCGGCGTTCGTTGAAGCAATGCCTGGTGATATCGGCCGCCGTGTTGCTGGTGCAGTTGACGGCGGACATTTTGGGATGCAAGCTCTATCGACCGCTGGCGCGGTATGACGGGCAGGCACGCGGATTTGTTCCAAGTTCGCTTTTCGTTTTCTACATGCTCTGGTGTTTCGGCTGTGACCGCCGCGTACTGCCTGATGGGCATGGCGGTCACGTTCATGTCGAGCATACGCTCCTTGATAGTCGGACTGCTGCTGTCCTTGTGGATTTTTCTGCTGATGAACGCCAGGACAATGAGGAAGTTTTTCGTGTCGCTCGTCGCATGCCTGTTCACCGGAATCGTCTTTGTGTTCGCCATTTCGCACTATGGCATACTCAGGCAGCGATTTGCCGATATGGCGCAGGAGATGAAGTTGATAGAGGAGCATAACCTGGATTCGCGGAACGGAACGTTGTCGTTGCGTTTGGAGCATTTTATCGCGCGTCAGCAGTATGTCCGTTCCAATGCCCAGCATTTTGTTTTCGGAATCGGCAACATTGTCGACGAGGATTTTGCTCCGACGTTCAAGGGCGATTCCGCGCAACTTGATACGGCGGACATCTCATGGAGCGACGTCGTGCTCCGTCTCGGATATGTCGGGATGGCGTTGTTCGTCGCTTTGTGGTTGATTATTCTTGTCGCCTTGTGGATGAAGAAAAACGAATCTCGCCAGGCGCTCGCCCTTTTTTCATTCTTGCTGCCGTCGCTTGTCGTGATTTCGTTCTGCTCGGCTGATATCGCGACGGGGTTCTTCTACGTTTTTGTCAGCGCGGCTTTCATAGGATGCTATGGTGATGACGTTCCGAAACCTGGCGGGGCATGTTCCGTTGTTCCGCCGGGTGAATCGGCGGAAACGTGCGGTGACGTGATTCGGCGCGTGGATGGCGCTACCGGCGATCCCAATGGGGAAAGGTGAGTGCGATGGAAGGTGATGGTATCAGGGTTACGGTGGTTGTTTCCATGTATCGATGCGCCAGGTATCTCGAGGCGTTTTTCGATGCGGCGGACAAGGTGACTTCCGACGATGTCGAGCTGTTGCTTCTGCTGAATGATCCGCTTCCGGAGGAGGTGTCGGTGGTGGAGCGCCGGATTTCCGGCGGCCGGCGGTATCGCTATGTGCCGGTCGTTGAACGCGAAACGCTATATGCTTCGTGGAATCGCGGGATCCGGCTCGCCCGCGGCAGGTTCGTGACCATATGGAACGTTGACGACATACGTTTCCCCGATGCGCTCGACAGGCAGGCGGATTTCCTGGATGACAACCCCGGCGTCGGGATGGCGTACGGGGATTATTACCTTTCACGGGTGCATGGCGCCGCCCCGTACGGCATTTGCCACGAACTGGAATACGAAGGCAACGAAAGAGCGGCCGAATCAAGGCATGTGATAGGGTGCTTCCCGATGTGGCGCAGGAACTTGCATGATGTCGTCGGGTATTTCGACGAGCAATTCGGCATCGTCGGCGACTTCGAGTTCCAGTTGCGCTGCCTTGCGCATTGCCGGATTAAGAAGGCTCCCGGCATACTGGGGGTTTTCTATGTCGGCGACATGGGGAGCGGACGCTTGAGCATGTCGCGCGACCGGAGCGGGGCGGAGCGGACGTGCGTGTTCCGGAGGTATGCCCAATGGGCCAGGATCGATTTGATGTATCTGTTCCAATCGTTTCGCTTCCGTTCCGGAATGATGAAACTTGACGGCGGATGGATGCCGGTGACCGGCTGCGGAATTGGCGCGTGGACGCGGTTTTTCTCCAGGTTCGCCGTTGTCGTCGGCATTGCCGCGTTTCCGTATTGCCTGTTGCGCTACGTGAAGAACCACATCGGATGGCTTGCCGGCAGGGCGTTGCTGTTCAGGCGTCAGGCTTACGAGAAGATAGATGTTCATGAAGAAGGGGAAGATCATGGCCGTTGAAGAACTCGATCCTCCTTTTTTCAGTATTGTCGTCGCCTGCTACAACCGGCGCGATTGCGTTTCGAACTGCCTGTTCAGCGTCATGCGCCAGGAGTTTTCCGACTGGGAGATGGTGGTCGTCGACGACGCGTCCGCCGACGGATCGGCGGATGTCGTGGCGGAAATCGCATCTCGAGACCGGAGGATTTCGCTGGTTCGCCTGCCTGAGAATCTCGGCCCGGCCGGTGCGCGGAATCGGGCGATATGCGTTTCCCGCGGGCGTTTCATCCTGATTCTGGACAGCGACGACCGCTTGGCCGACGGAGCGCTGGGGACGATCGCGGGTTTTATCGAACGGAACGGCGGATTCCGATATTACTTGTTCGCCGTTTCCGACATGCTGGAACGTTACCGCGAGTTCGGACTGCCTGCGGACGGCCGGGTGGCTGAACTGAACTACCGGGATTGGTTGTCAGGCAGGGTCGCCGGTGATTTTACCCATGTCGTTGAGAGGGATGTCATCCTGCGGCATCCGTTTGACGAGGAGCTGCGGATATACGAGGATTTCTTTCCATGTTACAAGGAGACGCAGGTCCAGTTGTTCTGTGGCGCCGTTGCGGCCGAAAGAGACCGGTTCAGGGCGGACTCCGTGACCAGGGAGGCCTGTTTCTACCGGAGGAGGGCGTGGACCGCGAGGAAGATGCAGGAAATGCGTTTCCTGAATGCCTGTGGTGATGATGTTTTCGCCGTTTCCGGATTGGACGGGGTGTCTCCGCATCTGGAGAACCTGTTTTTGTCATCACTGCTGGACGGGGACCGGGACGCATGGGAAACGGCGGAAAAGCTGGCGGCGAAGTATGGATTCCGCAAATGTGCGCTGCTCGCGTTCGTGAAGGCCGCGAGGTTGCGTGCGCCGTTTTCCGTGGCGGTGGCCGCTTGCAGTTACTTGAAAAACAGATTGTTGTACCGATGATTCCGAAAGTCGTGCATTATTGCTGGTTCGGCAACCGCGGGAAGTCCTCCTTGAACCGGAGATGCATCTCCTCCTGGCGTCATGTCCTGAGCGGCTACGAGTTCGTCGAATGGAACGATTCCAATGTCGACTTGTCGGAGTCCGCATATGCGAGGCAGGCTTTCGACAACGGGAAATGGGCTTTCGTCTCGGACTATGTGCGGCTCGACGTTCTGTATCGGTTCGGCGGAATCTATTTCGATGTGGATGTCGAGGTGCTCAGGCCGTTCGATTGTTTTCTGCGGCATGCGGCGTTTTGCGGACAGGAATCGGGCAGTCGCCTGGTCGGTACCGGGCTTGTTGTCGGATCCGAGCCCGGAAATCCGGTGCTCGGCAGGTTGCGGGAAGACTCTCTCGACCGGAGTTTGATACGTCCCGACGGGTCCTTTGACATGACCCCGTGTCCCGTCCTGCAGACCAACGTCCTTTCCCTTATGGGATATCGTCCGGTCGACGAGATGCAATGCCTCGACGGACTCGTCGTCTATCCGCCGCGCTATTTCTGTCCGGTCGACGCGTCGTTGCGTCCGGTACGCGCCGCCGATGCGTATTCCGTGCACTACTTCGACGGCAGTTGGCTCCCCTGGCACGTGAGACTGAGGAACAAGTTGCTGCGCCGTTTGTTCGGCAACCGCCTGCAATACATGTTTCGACTGAAGAAGGCGATACTGCGTTTCCTCGGCATCTGAGCCGCTTCTTCCTTTCCGCCATTTCTTGTACCTTGTTCGCAACATGAAAAAAACGCCCGAATGCGCTATGGTATACGATATGTAATTGGCTTTATGATGCGGGGCCTTTTTCGCATCTTGCTGTTGCGCATGGAAAGAGACAGGCTGTGAACGGTTTGCGGAAACATTGGTCGGAAATTTGCGCTTGGATGGCAGTCGTCCTCGGCGGCGTCGGCATCCGCGTGCTGCGTCTGCTGCTGCTATCCATGCCGTCTCGCGATGGATCGTTCTATGTGTTTTGCGTGAATGCGTGGAATGCCGGCGGCACGGATGAAATCATGCGTCTTTCCCAGGACCTCTTCCCTGCGTTTCCGTTTCGAAGCCCGTTGTTTCTATACCTGGTCCATTTGCTGACCTGCGGCGGAACGTTGCCGGTCTATTGGTGCGGAATCGTCGTGAACATGATTTTTTCCGCGGTTGTTGCCGTACCGGTGTTCATGATTGTCCGTCGACTCGTTCCCGGACGCGTCTTTCCTGCGTGGGTCGCCGCCGTGCTCGTCGAGTTCCATCCCTTCGCTGTTGAAATCGGAACCTCGTTTCTTCGGGAGCCCGTGGCCTTGTTTTTTTGCGCCATGTCCATGGCGATGGCCGTCGACCAGATGTACGACGATTCCCCGAGATGCGGCGCTCTCGCGGGGATTTTCGGCGCGCTGGCCTGTCTCGCCCGGTTCGAGATGGCCGAGGTGCTTCTGGTGGATGCGCTGGTTCTGGCCATGGCCTGGAGGCCGTTGCGTCTTAGGACGCTGCCGCGCGTTTGCCTGGCCGTGACGTCGCTGGCGGGATGTTTCGTCGCGACATGGTGCGTCATGGTTTTCACCATGTTCGGAGTTTCCGGAATATCCGCCGTGATGGGATCCTTTGCAACGTATTTCTCCGTTTTCGCCGGCGGTGCGAGATGAGCTTGTTCGTCAGGAAATTGCTGTCGTTCCTCTTCGAGCCGTTCGCCTGCGCGGTCGTCGTCAGTTGCGTAATCCTGGCCCTGGCGGGCGCCAGGCGTCTTGGCCGCTGGATGGTGTTCGCCTTGACGGTGTTCGCCGTCATGGTCGGTTGGCGCGCCATGGTCGGCGTCGTCACCACGAGATACTGGGCATCCGTATTGATCCCATGCGCAATCGTTGTCGCGTTGTGCGCCGATTGGGCTGTCCGCCGCCTTGGTCATCGGAAACTGGTTTGCGCTATCGTCGGCATCATTGTCGCCTTGAATATGGCCGAATCGCTGCACGTCAACCGTAGATCCGCCAATTTCGTAGATTGCATCGGCATGCTCCCCGCTGCATCGGATGGTCGTGTGCCGGTTGTTCCCGCCTCGGAATTCTACCGGATCGGATTTCTCCGTCCCGACATCGCAATGAGCGGAGTGGTCCGCTATGATGGAAATATCATCAGGGATTTCTCCGTGCGAGATTCGCTGCTGTATTTCTCCGGGCTTCTTCAGGGAACTTCCGGTGTCAAGTACCTGCTTTTCCAGAGCCGCGATGGCATCGGCCGGTGTCCGGCGGATCTGCCGGCGTCTCTTCGCGACCGGCTTTCGCTCCTGTATTGCGGAAAGATAGCGAACAGCTCCCGTCGCAGTCTCTATCTGTTCCGGATGGAGGAAGCCGGAAATGCGGGGAGGGGGGAAGGGGGAAAGGCGCTCGTGTCCTGGGATTTCGAGTCGGACGCGGCATCCGGATGGCTGCCGGAATATGCGGAGAAATTCGCAAGGCGCGGATACGGTTTTTACCTGAAGCCGCATGTTTACCCGCGTGGCGTTTATTGCTATTACCCCGATGTCATGGGAGAATCTAGCAGCTTCAATATCGAGGTGGTTTCTGGATCCGGTTCCGTTCTGGCTGGCGCCGGTTCGCTGGTGGTGGAGGCGTTTTCGAGGATGTACCTGATGTCGCCGCTTCTGGCCAACGGGAACATGACGCTTTCGTTCGATGCCGTTTCCATGGATGGCCGCGCCGGCATGGATGTCATGCTGTTCGGATACTATGATGACAGGGGCGGATTCCGGTACATGCACCTGGGGCGCTGGAACCGCGTTCCCGGTAAGCCGTTTCATTGCGTCTACCGCGTGGCCCCGGAATGGTTGCGCGGATGCGACAAGGTGCGGGTGGCGATTATTCCAGAGCACGGGAAAATCATGTTGGATAATGTGAAGATATGCGCCGGATGGCTATAGCCGTGTCGGCGCGCAACGGAGACTGATGAGATGTTGTGGGTTGTTGTGGCTTCGATGCTGGTTTTCTGCGGCACGTTCATGTGTGCCGCCACGATCAAGATAACGCATATGTACGGCGAGGTGACGCTCGACCAGATTTTCGCGCACCTTATGATACCGGGGGAGTTCGTCCCGTGGGCGGTGAGATTCCCGTTCGTAAAGGCGTTGGTCTGCGTGATCTTGTGCTGGGCGGCGGCGACGGCGCTGCTAGTCGTCGTCCGGCATTTCGCTTGCAGGAAAAGGAGTTGCGTTTCGGGGAAAATCGGATTGTGGTTGTGGAGGCTGTCCTATATCGCCGTTCCGCTGTTTTTCGTTTCCTCCATATGGTTCGTCCACTATTCGTTCAAGGTGGGCGAATGGCTGCGGTACGGCTGCCAGTATTCCACGTTTATGACGGAAAACTACGTCAGCGTGACTCCGGAGCAGGTGAGTTTCGACGAAAAGCACAGCATGGTCGTGATTGTCTGCGAGTCGCTGGAGAACACCCTGCTGGATGAGAATGTGTTTCCCGAACGTCCGTGCCCGGGGCTTGCGCAACTGAGGGAGAACGGCATGACGTTCGATTCGCGACTCAATGTCGGGGGCACTCACTGGACCGTGGCGGCGCTGCGCTGCATATTGTTCGGTGTTCCGGCATCCTGCTTCTTCCGCAACGATCCGGTCGCAATCGGACATTCCGGCAGATATTCGTTGTTCGACATCCTGTCGTCGCACGGCTACGACTGCAGCTATCTTCAGGGCGGGACGATGGAGTTCGCCGGCAAGCGCCGGTTGTTCGAGCATTCGCCGCAGGTCGTCGTCCGCAGTTTCGACGACTACCGCGAGGACGAGGAATATTTGCGCGAACCGGAAAAGTACGAATGGGGTGTCCACGACGAGGTGCTTTTCAAACATGCGAAGGAGCATGTGGCCGAGGCGATAGAAAAAGGCAGGCCGTTCTGCACGATGGTTCTTACTCTCAATACTCATCCGGTGGAAGGTTTCCTGGCTTCCGGAACCCCGACTCCCTATGGAGACCGGTATCTGAATGCCTTCCATCGGCTGGACGCCAATGTCTGCGATTTCGTTTCCTTTGTACGGGAACGCGATCCGAACGTAAGGATAGCCATCCTTGGGGACCATGCCGTCATGCGTTGTTCGCTGTACCGTAGGATCGAGAGTTCGAATTGCAACTTGCGCGGCGACAACGGAATGCGCTTGCGCCAGGCGTACAATTGCTTTCTGGGTCCCGGCGTCGTCCCGCAGCATGTCAAGGGCCGTCGTTACGCCGCGTTCGACTGGATGCCGACCCTTCTCCAATTCGCCGGCGGACGGTGGAATGGTTCCAGGATGGCGTTGGGCACGTCGTTGTTTAGCGGAGACGGGACTTTGCTCGAACGGTTCGGCGTCGACGTATACGAAACGGAGACAAAGAAGTCAATAAGGCAGTATTCAGAATGAATGAACAGCATCCGATGATGATAGTCGAGATCTCCGATTTCGAGCGCATGCCGCTCGGCGGACAGCTCTCGTTTGTCAGGAGCGTCATGAAGGCGTTCGACGCGCCGGGACCGGTTCTCGTTGGCGTTTCCACCGATGACTCTGTTCCGGTCGGGCGCTGGTGCCGTAGGATTGTTTCCGGCGTCGAATACGAATATTTTTCATTGTTTCGAACTGTTTCCGGACGTAATCGGCGCTTGTTCCCGTTGCGATTGCGCGGTTTCCTGGCTTTGCTGTTCTGGCGAAAGCGCATTTTCGATGCCGGTCATGCCGGTCTCGCCGTGTTGGTTCAGGCACCGGAGGTCGTGCTGGCGCTCTCCCTCAATGCGAAACGCCGCACTTGCCTGTGCATGCCGGGGCTGAATAATTTCATGAGCATCTCCCGCTATGGGTTCGCCAGGATTTTCTCGTCGTTGTACGAAAGATTGTACTACCGGGCGATTTCTCATGTTCGCGTTTTGTTGGCGGCGGCGTCGAAAATGGATATCGACGATTTCGTCAGGCGTAGCGGCGGTCTGCTCCACGATGGCGATGTCGCGCAATTTCCGACGCGATATGACGCCGGCGTATTCCGCGTGCTCGACAGGATTGCGTGTCGCGCCGGCCTTGGCGTCGGTGAGGACGAGCGGCTTGTCGTGACGGTCGGACGCCTCAACCGGTGGAAGGGATGGCGTCTTATGCTGGACGCTTTTCGCATTTTCCATGCGGCGAATCCGCATAGCCGGTTTGTTTTCATCGGCGATGGCGAGGACCGTGATGAAATTGCCTGCTATGCCGGGGACATCGGAATCGAGTCATGCGTTTCGCTGGCCGGAACTCAGGAACCCCGGGAAGTCGCCGTCTGGCTGAATGCGGCCGACGTGTTTGTGATGGGCTCTGTCGCCGAAGGCTGGCCGACCGCGTTGCTGGAGGCGTGCGCCTGCTGCGTGCCTTGCGTGGTTCGCGATTTCAGCGGGGCAAGGGAAATGATTTCCGATGGAGTCAATGGCTTCGTCATCCGCGAAGGTGGCGTTTCCGAGTTCGCCAATGGAATGTTTCTTGCGCTTGAACTTGACCGCGACGCCATGCTTCGCCATGCCGCGCGATATGGTGTTTGGGAAATCGGCCGCCTGGCGGAGGACTTGCGGCCATATCTGGAAAAAACGGCGGAATGACGCCGGATAATGCTCTTCGTCGCCGTTCCATCATGGCTCGCATGTTGAAATTCAACATGCGAAGTATTATTCTTAACACACATATGTATTCAGGTCAACTGCGGATTGACAATGAAAGTAGCTCTGGTACACAATTGTTATGGCAAACATAGCGGCGAGGAATCCGTCGTCCGCGACAACGAAAAGTTGCTCGTCTCCGCCGGCGTGGAGGTCGTCTCCTATTGTCGTTCCAGCGCGGATTTGATTGGTTTCCGGGGAAACGTCCGCGGCTTTTTCAGTGGAATCTGGAATCCGTTTTCCAATCGCGATTTCCGGAAGTTTCTCGAACGGGAGAACCCCGATGTCGTTCATGTGCACAATCTCTATCCGCTGATCGGCCACGGGATTCTCCGCATTTGCCATGAATCGCACGTTCCGGTGGTGATGACCGTGCACAACTACCGGATGATTTGCCCCGACGCCCAGTGTTTTCGGGAAGGCGGCGTGTGCCATTTGTGCGCGACGTCGCGTTTTCGGGAATTCCAGTGCGTCCTGCACAATTGCGAGAATGGGTTTTTCAAGAGTCTGGGTTATTGCCTGAGAAGCCTGGTGGCGCGTTGGCGCCATGTTTACGATTTCGTCGACCGTTTTGTGGTGCTGACTGAGTTTCAGAGAAATCTGCTGGCGCAAAACGGCTTCCCCGCTGAAAAGATGTGCGTTCTCGGCAATTGCCTGCCGAGTTCGGTTCCGGCATTTCAGGCGGATGGCGCGAAAAATGGATACGTCTTGTACATGGGCCGGATTGGAATGGGAAAGGGCGTCGAGACCTTCGTCGAGGCGGCCAGGCTTTTGCCGCAGTACAGATTTGTCATCGCTGGCACCGGTGATCTCGGAATGCTGGACGGCGCCCCGAAAAACGTGTTGAACATCGGCTTTGTCGACGGAGAGACGAAGGCCTGCGTGGAGCGGGACGCCGCTATCGTTGTGGTCCCCAGCCAGTGGTACGAGGGGTGCCCCATGGTGATCCTCGAGGCGATGAGGAACGGCAAGGCGCTTGTCGTCTCCGATTTTAAGTCGTTGCTTGAGATTTCACATGGTTCAGCCATCGGATTCAAGCGAAACGACGCCGCCGATCTCGCCGCTACGATAGATTGGCTGATGCACAATCCCGAAGAGATGGCCGGCATGGGGAGAAGGGGTCGCAAAATGTTCTTGAAGCACTACTGTTCCGACGTCTACGTCGACAAGTTGCTGGATGTCTATAGACTGTTGACTGGATCGTTTGATTGTTGATGACAAAGAGGAAATCGTTATGTTGAAACAGAGTATATCGCCGTGGCGCAGCATTTTTTTCGCCGGGGATTCGATTACGATAAGGATGGATGGCATCCCCCGGAACTGGAGGGGGCGCGCAGTGTTGCGCACTACGCTTGGCGGCAGCATGTGGCATGCGCTTGATGTCAGCGATTTCGAAATGACGCGCCCTGGCGCCATTTGGCACGACATCGACATGAAGCGGCATGACGGTTATGCTGATTTGACGCTCGGACTCCCGCATATCGGCGTGTTCGAGGCGAAGTGCTGTTTCGTTCCTGATGACGGAAGCTCGATCGCCTGGGCCGACGGTGACAATTTCCTGGTGAAGGTCGAGTCTCCGGCCAGCGTGTGCTGCAACAGCATCTACGCCGCTTTTGTCCGGCAGTTCGGGGAGTTCATGCATTCATCCCGGGCCAGACGTCCGCTGCCGGAGGAGAAGAAGTTGTCCGATCTCGGCTACACTGTGATTCCGCCGTCGGGAACATTCCGCAACGTCATCGCGCAGCTGGACCACATTTTCTCCGACATGCGCTGCCGCATACTGCAGCTGCTGCCGATACATCCGTTGCCGACCCAGTACGGACGCATGGGGCGCTACGGCAGTCCGTTCGCCGCCATCGACTATTTCAACGTTGATCCGGCGCTCGCCGATTTCGACGAGAAGGCCTCTCCCATGGAACAGCTCGAGGAACTGATTGACGCGGTTCACGGGTACGGCGGCAGGATATTCCTCGATATCCCGGTCAACCATACTGGCTGGGCCAGCAAGCTGCAGAACGAGCATCCGTCGTACTTCGTACGCAAGCCGGACGGCACCTACGAAAGTCCCGGCGCCTGGGGCGTGGTCTGGGCCGATCTGATCCGCCTCGACTATGACGACCCGGCGGTTATATCGTTCATGGCGAAGGTATTCCTGTTCTGGTGTCGCAAGGGCATTGATGGTTTCCGGTGCGATGCCGGATATATGGTCCCGGAAAAGGCCTGGGACTATATCGTCTCACGGGTGCGTAGCGAATACACCGACACCGTGTTTCTTCTGGAGGGGCTTGGCGGCGACCCGCGCATACAGGAGCGTCTGCTGCGTTCATCCGGACTCGACTGGGGATATTCGGAGCTTTTCCAGAACTACAGCCGCGACCAGATATCTTCCTACTTCCCCTACATGATGCACGTCAACGAGCATTGCGGCGGCCTTGTGAATTTCGCCGAGACCCATGACAACAACCGGCTTGCCACCGGAGGTCCCACCTACGCCAGGCTGCGTTTCCTTGTCAACGGCCTCCTCGCCGTCAATGGTTCATTCGGATTCGCCAACGGAGCGGAATTCTTCGCCACCGAGAAGATCGACGTCCACGGCTGCGGCGGTCTGAACTTCGGCGCCGAGCCGAACCTGGTTTCGCTTGTCTCAAAGCTGAATCGTCTGTACGCCGACGTGCCGGCTTTTTGGCAGGGGGCGTCGGTGGAGCTGGTGCAGACCGGCCCCGGAAACGTCATTGCTGCTCTGAGAACGTCGGAGGACGGCAAGAACAAGGTCATGGTGTTGCTTAACTTGGATTGCGACCGTGACCAGGATGTGCACTTCTTCGGCAAGGGATTGCCTGATCATGGCTTCGATTTGATATCCGAATCGAAGGTAGACTTCAAATCGAGAGGCGACTGCTATGTTTGTTCACTGAAGCCTGGTTGCGGCATGTGCGTGGCTTTCGGCAAATTGTCTATCCCGGAGGAGGACATTTGCGGCGAGCCGGCGATTGTCGTGCGCCAGCGCGCTTTCGCCATGGCGCAGCGCGTGGCGGCCGGCATGTCGGGATTCGAAAGCGCAGCTTCCGCCGATCCGGAGCTCATGGTTGGCAATCCCACGGCTTTTGTGGCGGATGTGTCGGGAACTTATCCGCCGCCGATAACATTCTGGAATCTCTCAGTGAACGATCAGAACCGACGCGTCATGGTCCCGTCCGGGGATGCCCTGGCCATCGTGTCTCCAAGACGGTTCCGTGCCAAGATCCGCGACGGCAAGTTGACATTGGCTACTCTCGATTCGGTTCCTATGAAATCTGGCGAATGGCTGGCCATGGAGGTCCTGCCTCCTTGTTCGGAGTCCAAGTTTCTAGTTGTCGAAATAAACACCGTTTCCGAGTCGGGACAGCGCAGCCGAGTGAACGGCAGGATCGTGCAGCTGCCGGTGAAGGGCGGCACGTCCATACGCATGTCTTTTGACGGCGACAATCTCGTGGACAAGAAGTTCTTCGCAGCCAACGATTTAGGCGGATACATCCTGGTCCCGGCCGACCTTTCCAGTCCGAAGAGCAAATACGAGGCTCTGCTGGCCGTCAACGACAATAACGAGTATCCGGTGGACCGCAAGGTGCTCTTTAGCTCGTTCCGGGCATGGCTGGTCATCGACGACATGTCGCATGAGATATCACCGGAGAAACTGGTTCGAATGACGTCCGGTGTCGGCAATTCCGCCGAGTGGATCTATTCCATTGCGACCGGTCCCGGACGGAGCGTGGAACTCAAGTTGCGCATCGATTTCTCGAGACGCGACCAGGCTGTCCGGTTGACGTTTTCCATGGTTCCTGCCCGGGAATCGAGGGATTTGCCACCGGAGTGCGTCTCGATGCGCCTTATCGTGCGCCCGAATCTTGAAAATCGCGTAAATCACCATTTGACAAAGGCATACACCGGTCCTGAACGGGATTTTCCCAGGGCATATGCCGCGCGCGGGGATTCGGGGTTCGTCTTCTACGGTCTGACCTTCGAAGTTGCCGGCGCATCGTACTTCGATCGTCCGGAATGGCATTACATGAACCAGCTGCCGTTCGAGGAGAACTACGGGCAGGACCATGCCACGGACTGCTACAGTCCGGGGTATTGTTCCGGCGAAATCGATGGCAAGTCGCAGATCGTGATAACCGTTAAGTACGGCATGCCGGCCCATAAGGCCCCGCGGTTTGAGGACGTAGGAGAATTGCCGGAGACGGTCTCCTGCGACGACTTGGAACACGAGGCCCTGGCCAAGTATGTGGTGCGGCGCAATGAACTCAGTACGGTCATTGCCGGCTACCCGTGGTTCCTGGACTGGGGCAGGGATACGCTCATCGCGTTGCGCGGACTGGTCCGCTGCGGGTTCGTGGAGGAGTCTCGTCAGATCATACTTGCGTTCGCCAGATTCGAACGCAACGGGACGATTCCCAACATGATTCGCGGCGATGACGATGCCAACCGCGATACTTCCGACGCCCCGCTGTACCTCATAGTAGCGGTGCGCGACTACATGGAGGCCTCCGGTGACCGCAAGTTCATGGACACCGATTGCGGCGGCCGCACGGTTTCCGATGTGCTGCACAGCATCCTGAGACACTATATTTCCGGAACGCCAAACGGCATCAGGATGGACGCCGAGTCGGGCCTTGTCTTCAGTCCGGTGCATTTCACATGGATGGACACCAACTACCCCGCAGGTACTCCGCGCGAAGGGTATCCCATCGAGATACAGTGTCTGTGGTATGCCGCCCTGATGTTCCTTGGAGAGAAGAAGCTTGCCGCAAAGGTCAGCTCGTCGATAGAGAAATACTTCTTCTCCGAAAACCGGCATTTCGCCTCGGATTGCCTGCATGCCTACGCCGGTTGCCCGGCTCGCATGGCGGTGCCGGACGACCATTTGCGTTCAAACTCGCTTCTCGGAATAACGTTGGGGGCGGTTAGAAACGACAAGCTCCGCCATCTGATACTCATGTCGTCGGCCGAGCTGTTGGTGGCAGGAGGAATCCGCACGCTGGCGGATCGTCCGGTTGAATACGGACTGCCGATCGATCTGAACGGCACCCGTTTGAACGACCCGTACCGGCCGTTCTGGGGCGAATACCGCGGTCCGGAGGATTCGCGGCGGAAGCCGGCCTATCACAACGGCACCGTTTGGTGCTGGCCTTTCCCCGCTTATTGCGAGGCTTTGTACATGATCGGAGGGGAGAGCGTGCGCCAGCGTGCCCTTGAACTCCTGCTGTCGGCCCGCGGCTACTTCGAATCCGGTGTCATCGGACATCTCCCTGAAGTGGCCGACGGAAACCGCCCGCACAAGTGGGGCGGCTGCCCGGCCCAGGCATGGAGCATGTCGGAGTTCTTCAGGGTCTATGAACTGCTCAAGCACGAGAATTAGGAACGCCTGGATCGCCGACGGTTCCGGATCCCCGCTGTTCCGCGGCGATGTCCTTGTTGTCAATGGTCGCATCCAGGCCGTCGAGCGTGACATATCGGGGAGTTGCAGCGCCGATTCCACAGTCGATGCGCGCGGATTGGTTTTGTCTCCCGGATTCATCGATGTCCATGGGCACTCCGATATGTCGCTTCTTGCAGATTCGACTGGCTTTTCGAAGGTTTCGCAGGGTGTGACGATGGAGGTTGCCGGAAACTGCGGCCTTTCAGTTTTTCCTGTGACTGATTGCAACAACCGTCATCTCAACGATTTATATGCGCAATACGGCGTGATGATCGGTTGGAGCGACTACGCCGGATGCCAGAAGGCGCTGGAGGATTCCAAGGTGGCGTTGCGGTTGCCCTGCCTCTGCGGTCACAATACTTTGCGCGCCGCAGTCCTTGGTTATGGGGACAGGCGTCCTGATTCCGCGGAACTTTCCAGGATGTGCGGATTGCTTGAACGGTCGTTGGAGCAGGGAGCGCTCGGCATGTCGATGGGGTTGTTGTATGTGCCGGGCAAGTTCGCTGAACGCGACGAAATCGTGGCGCTGATGCGCGTGCTGGCGCGTCACGACTCGATTGTCGCCGTCCATCTGCGCAGCGAGGGCGACAGGTTGCTTGAATCGATGGAGGAGATACTGGAACCGGCCGCCATCGCCGGACTGCGCCGTGTGCACATCAGCCATTTCAAGACCAGCAAACGCCGCAATTGGGACAAGCTCGACGACGCCCTGGCCCTGATTGGGCACTATCGTTCGCGGGGGATGCTCGTCACTGTGGATCGCTATCCGTATGTGGAATCCATGACCCAGCTTAGCGTGGTCCTGCCGGATGAATGGGAGGATATGGACGATGTCTCGATAACCCGCGCTCTCGATAATCCGAAAACGCGCCGCGAATTATATTGCAAGTTATTGAATACAAAGCCTTTGGATTATTGGAAAACCGTGCGTCTGGTTTCGTGCGCCGGACCACATTCCGGGGATTGCGGGAAATTCGTTTCCGATATCGGCGATGATCCGGCGGCGGTTGTCGTCGAGATATTGTCGTCAGGCAGCGACGTTGCCACCGCTTCGTTCTGCGGCATGAGTCGTGACAATATGATGCGGATACTCGACCTGGATTTCTGCATGGCTGGAAGCGATGGGAATGCCTTGCCGCCGGACTTCAGGTTCGGCAAGCCGCACCCGCGCGCTTTTGGCGCCGTCGCTAAATTCCTGCGGCTTAGACTGGATGCCGCCGGCGATGTCGCTTCTGCCGTGCATCGGGTGACTGGACTCGCCGCATCGACCTTTCAATTGGCGGATGCCGGCCGGATCGCCGTTGGGGCCCCGGCCGATTTGACTTGTTTCGATCCGGATGAAATCGATTCGAAGGCGGATTTCATTTCTCCCTGTGTTCCGGCCGACGGGGTCGTATTTACAATGAAGGGCGGAAGTTTTACCTTCCGCCCGTAGTGTCGTTGCGTCCGTGCCGCGTTATTTTCCGCAGCACTTCTTGTATTTCTTGCCGCTCCCGCACGGGCATGGATCGTTGCGTCCCACCTTGGGCGCCTCGCGATGGAATGTCACGGGCGGTTCTTCGTCGGCGGATCCGCTTCCCTGAGGTTCTTCCTGCGGCTGTTCGAACTGGCCGGGAATTTCGTGCGTCGTTTCCTGAGGCAGTCCGGACATGAAGTCCTCGAACTCGGTGACTCGTCTCAGCGTTATGCGGAACAGACTGTCGGTGATGTCGGTGTACACCTGGTCCATCATCGTCTTGAATATTCCGAACGCCTCGTGCTTGTATTCCACAAGCGGATCCTTCTGGGCATATACTCTGAGCGATATGCTGCTGCGCAAATTGTCCATCGCATAGAGATGTTCCTGCCACAAGCGGTCGATGGCGTCGAGCACCGTGTGGCGGCAAAGGAACTCGAAATGCCTTGTCTCCAGATCGGAATGGATTTCCCTGTACGCCGCCTCGAGCTTGTCGCATATGCTTATCGTCAGCTTTTCCACGTCCAGCTTCTTGCCATCCTCTGCGTTGAACTCGTCGGCGGTGAATCTCACGGGGAACGTATGGTGCAGATAGGCCAGCAGCTTCTCCGCATCCAGCTTTTCTCCGGACCTGTCCTCGATGACGATGTCCGACAGGATTTCCTTCTCCACCACTTGTTCGATTATTCCGAACAGGACGTCGAGCGGATTCTCCGAAAGGAGCGCGTCCTTGCGGAGACGGTAGATGATTTCGCGCTGCTTGTTCATGACGTCGTCGAAGTCCAGAGTGCGCTTCCTTATTGCGAAGTGCTGCTGCTCGACGCGCTTCTGCGCGGTTTCGATGGACTTGTTCAGCCAGGGATGCTGGAGTTCGTCCCCTTCTTCCAAGCCGAACTTGTCGAATATCTTGACGATCCGGTCGCTGCCGAAGAGGCGCATGAGATTGTCCTCGAGCGACACGTAGAACTTGCTGGATCCGGGGTCTCCCTGACGCGAGCAGCGTCCGCGCAACTGGCGGTCGATTCGCCGCGAGTCATGGCGGCTCGATCCGATGACATGGAGCCCGCCGAGCTCGGCGACTCCGCTTCCCAGCTTGATGTCGGTTCCGCGTCCTGCCATGTTGGTCGCCACGGTTACTGCTCCGACCTGACCCGCTTGGGCGACGATCTCGGCTTCGCGCTGGTGGTTCTTGGCATTCAGCACGTTGTGGGGAATTCCCTTTATCTTGAGCATTCGCGAGAGTATCTCCGAGTCCTCGACGGAAATCGTTCCAAGCAGAATCGGCTGGCCTTTTGCATGCCGCTCTATCACGTCCTGGACTATCGCGTTGAATTTCTCCCGCTTCGTCTTGAAGATGGAGTCGTTGTCGTCCTTCCTGATACACGGACGGTTGGTCGGAATCACGATGACGTCCAGCTTGTATATCTGCTGGAACTCGGCCGCCTCCGTCTCGGCCGTTCCGGTCATGCCGGCCAGCTTCTCGTACAACCTGAAGTAGTTTTGTATCGTGATGGTCGCCATGGTCTGCGTTTCCTGCTCGATGGCTACGCGTTCCTTGGCCTCCAGCGCCTGGTGCAGTCCGTCGGAGAACCTGCGGCCCGGCATCAGCCGGCCCGTGTGCTCGTCGACGATGAGAACCTTGCCTTCCTGCACGACGTAGTTGACATCCTTCTCGAACAGGCAGTAGGCCTTGAGCAGCTGCGAAAGATCGTGCAGCCTTTCGCTTTGGTCGGTGAACTCCTCCTGCAGCTGGTTCTTTTTCTCGAGCTTCTGTTCTTCGCTGAGTTCCGGATCGGTTTCGATCTGGTTGATTTCCAGCAGCAGATCCTTGACGACGAACGCTTCCGGATCGTCTGGAGATATTTCGTTGCGGCCCTTTGCCGTGAGATCGGCCTCGTTGCTCTTCTCTTCGATGACGAAGAAGAGATCGGACTGGACTTCCTGCAACATGCCGCGGTTGTTGTCGCTGCGCACGCGCGCCTCGACTTGCTCAAGCTCCTTGAGAAGGGATCCGTCTTCGAGGATGCGGAGCAGCTGCTTGTGCGTCGGCATGCCGAATTTCACCTGCAGCAACTTGACGAGCGCGGCGTCGCGTTCCTCCGGCGTGGCGTCGGTCCTCTCCAGAACCGTCTTCGCCTCGTTCGCGAGACGTGTGCACATCATGTTTTGCTTGCTGTAGATCGCCGATACCTTTGGTTGGAGCTCGGCGAACTGGTTGCTCGAGCTGGGTACCGGCCCTGATATGATGAGAGGCGTTCTCGCCTCGTCGATCAGTATGCTGTCGATTTCATCGACTATGGCATAGAAATGACCGCGCTGCACCAGCTGCTCGGCTTCGGTCGCCATGCCCATGTCGCGCAAGTAGTCGAAACCGAACTCGCTGTTCGTTCCGTAGGTGATGTCGCAGGCATATTGCGCCCTGCGCACCTCGGGGTTCTGCATGTTCTGCAGGCAGCCGACCGTAAGCCCCAGGTAACGGAACACCGTTCCCATCCACATGGAGTCGCGCAACGCCAGATAGTCGTTGACCGTGACCAGCTGGCAGTTCTTGCCGGTCAGCGCGTTGAGGTAGAGCGGGAGCGTCGCCACCAGCGTCTTTCCCTCTCCTGTCGCCATTTCTGCAATGTTGCCACGGTGAAGGGCGATTCCGCCGATCAACTGGACGTCGAACGGCACCATGTCCCAAACCATCTTCTGGCCGCAGACCTCGATTTCTGTTCCGACCAGACGCCGGCAGGCGTTCTTCACAACTGCGAATGCCTCGCACATGATGTCGTCGGTCGTTTCTCCGGCCGCGAGCCGGGCCTTGAACTCGGTGGTCTTCGCCTTGAGTTCGTCTTCCGAAATCTTCTGAAGACCTTCCTCGATGGCGTTTATCTTCTTTATCAACGGCAGTATCTTGCGCAGGTCGCGCTGCGACTTGCTGCCGAATATGAGCTTGAGTACTTGATCTATCATCTAGTGGAACTCCGCTGGTTCTTGGATGCCGCAGCTTATTTGGAGCCGGGACGATCTATCGGCAGATGCTTTTCGCAAAGCGGGCACTTGTCTGGATCGAACGTCGGCAGCGTCAGCTTGAGCGCGCTCTTGAATGGCACGTCGAACTTCGCGTCGCCGCCCGACCTGTCCACCAGCACCGCGATGCCGACGACTTCCGCTCCGAAGGAACGGACCAGGTCGACGGTCTGCTGGACGCGGCCGCCCTTGGTTACGACGTCCTCGGCGACTAGGACCTTCTCCCCCTTTCGGAGAGTGAATCCGCGCTTGAGTATGAGTTGCCCGTCCTCCTTGTCGGCGAAGATGGCGCGGCAGCCAAGCGCCCTGGCCACTTCCTGGCCGACGATGAGTCCGCCGACGGCGGGCGATATGACGGTTTCGATTCCCTGGCCGCGGTATTGCTCGGCGATGTGCTTGCACACGATCTCCGCCTTGTCGGGATACTGGAGCAGGAGCGCCGCCTGGAAGAAATGGTCGCTATGCAGTCCGCTGCGTAGCTGGAAGTGTCCGGAGAGAAGGGATCCGGAGTTCTTGAGTATGTCGATGATTTCGTTTTCAGTCATTGTGAACCTCGCTTTGAGTTTTCGTTGTTTTCGGTATCGCGCCCGCGCGTATATGCGTAGCCACAGAGGAAACCGGTGTACGCGATGTCAGCGGAAAGTTTCTTCGCTGGACGGTTCGACGCGCAAGTGGAAATTGACTTTCCTTTCGCCGAGATCCAGCGATATGATGGTGTTGAGCCTGGTGAGAAGCAACGAATACGGAATCCTGATTTCTTCCATCTTCGTGTTCACCGAGACGAAGCAATCTCCGAGTATTCCCTCGGCGTTGCGTATGGCCACCATCAAGTCCAGCATCTTGCTTAGTTTGGAATGCAAGTCCTCGCTAAGGCAATATGCCTTGTGGCATTTGGGGCAAACCATCTGGAAGTCATCGGATGCGATGTCGGAGAGATCGAATTCGACGACTCCATCGCAACCATCACCAACGCAGACGAAGTCAAGCTTCGCCTTCGCTCCGATGGCTCCGGCTTCCTTCTTGGCAGGCATTACTCTGCCTTGACCAGTTCGAGCATCCGCGCCGCGTCGGCTCCGACCGAGGTCAGCGCTCCAATCAGCTTTCCGTCGCGGAAACGGCGGGAAATGCTGCTGAGGAGCTGGAGATATTCCTCCGGCTGGTCATCCTTGGCGATGAGCAATGCAATTACGCGGACCGGACGATCGTCTTGGCCGCGGTAGTCGTCTATATCTACTCCGGATACACCGATGACGACGTACGGATGCTGGATGTCGTCGGTGACTCTGATGTGGGGCAGGGCGAATCCATCGCCGACCGCCGTCGTCATCATCTGTTCGCGCTTCCACAACAGCCTGAAGATCTCGTCGCGGTCGATCTTGGAGATTTCCGCGGCGCGGTCGATCATTCTGTCGAGAGCCTTGAGCTTAGAGTCCTCGGAAAGATACAGGATGGATTCTTTAGTCACGAACTTGGTGAATTTATTCATTTTCTTTCACTCCCATTCCTTCAACTTTTGACCTAATCAAGAAGATTATACTTGTAAAATATATTGGGCTATTGGTTATTTCAAGCGCATGCGCGCCAACTTTTTCGTCTCGGTCCGGGTTTTGGGTTCTAAATAGCCTTTTCGCACCGGTTTATCGCCTGCGTCAGAGCATGATTCGTTCTATCGCATCCACTCCGGACTTCCTGGAGAAGTTTTCCTTGTATGCCCTGAACGCCCTGAGTTTCATTTCCTTCAGGAGCTTCGGATCGCCGGAGAGAGATTCCAGCCATTTCGCCGCTTTCTCGATGTCATCCGCCGTTTCGATGACGAATCCCACGTTTTTTTCATTGCAGATGATTCCGATTTCGCTGTCTTTCGCCCCGCAGTACAATACGGGATGTCCGGTCGCCAGCGCCTCGAAGAATTTCGACGGCACTCCGACTCCGGTCCAGCTCCCGCGCAACGAGACGAGATGTATGTCGGAATCCATCATTCTCCTTCTTAGTTCCGTTTCGTCGTCCGTCCAGTCCGTTACTCTTACGTTGACATCTTCGTTCGTGATGGATTTCGTTTGCTCTTCCAGCGTCCGTCCTGGTGCGGCAGCAATTGTGAATGAGAAATCCAATCCGCGGTTCCTGCAGGTTTTCGCCAGGTCTATGAACGGCCGTATGTCGTTCGCATGACCGACCGTTCCGCTGTATAGAAGCTTCAGCCGGCGTCCTCCATCCGGAATCGCATCGTCCGTCATCTCGTCGAACATCGCCCAGGGAACGACCATGATTTCGTTTCCGGAGAACTTGATGCGCGCCAGACGTTTTTTCATGCATTCCCCGATGTAGATCAGCGCGTGGCATTTCCTGATGGCAGCTCCTGACATCCAGTTCAATATGCGTTTCGCGAACTCGGGAATTCCGAAGCCGGCCGAGTACAGGGCGTCCGGGTACAGGTCGAAGCACCAGTGGATTATTCGCAGGTCGCTTCTCAAAAGTCTTGTTAGCGGGATGACGAGATAGGCGAACTGCGGATCGGTTCCGATGATTATCCGGCTGTCTTTCGGAGCCAGGAGCATTGATGGAAGCCACTGGACTGCCAGGAGAAGTCCGTTGAGCAGCCTTCCCACGTTTGAATCCTGGTTGAACCCGGGACTGCGGAACCTTCTTACATCTACGCCATTGCGAAGTTCCGATGGCGGAGCGGAAATCCCCGCTTTGTCGTATCTGCGGCGATTTCCCGTGAGAACGCGGACTTTCCATCCGCGGCGTGCCAGATCTTCCGCGAGTTCCGAGAACACGCGCGCGCCGGCTGAACGGTCGGGCCAGTAGAAATGGTATATCGCGAAGACGTCCTTTTGCATCGCCGTTCGGCTAGATGCCTTTGTCCAGCGCCGAACTCTTTCTCAGGAATGTGTCGATTTCCGGTGTCGACGCCGTGGTTATGTATTTGAAGAACGCCGCGATTCTCGATCCTGCGACCTGGAAATATCCTTTGATCAACTTCAAGTAGTTGCCGCGCGGATTTTCCGTTATCAGCCTTATGTGTTCGGGGGCGAATCCGGCCAGGCGTCGCATCCACCAGTCGCGCGAGAACCTGTCATGCGACAGCATCACCAGTTCCGCCTGGTGCTCGAGCAACTTCGGCGCATGCAGCACGACGTCCGCGAACAACTCTCGCGCCTTGATCGAAACCTCGGAGTCCTTGGGAATGGTGTTTTCAGGGAACAATTCTGGGAACACCAGAAATGCGATTTCTGGGGACATGGCCCCGCATACCATCGACGCTTTTCTGATTTCGTTCCAGTCTATCTTTTCGAGTTTCTTGGCGATGTAGGCGAGGTCGACCAGCATCTTGGGACCGTCTTGCCAGGCATGTTTCCTTGCGTGATTGAAAGTCGTGATCAGCGCGATTTCCAGCGGCATCGAGAAACGGCTGCCGTTCTCGTTGCGCAGCAACTTCCACACGGTGTCGTTTTTGCATTTGCCGCCCAGCGGCAGACGCTTGTGGAGCTCGAGATAGACGCCGTCTTTCACCAGCACCGGGTAGTGGTCCTCCGTGTTGATCTGGCGCGCGACGGTCCAGCCGTCCCTGCGGAGTATTTCGTCCGCCCTGCGTATGTTTTCAGAATGTACAAGTATGTCGATGTCGCAGCGATAGCGCAATGCTCCGGAAGGATACACCGACACGGCGAGATCCGAGCCCTTGATCATGCAGAACCGGATGTTCCTGTCTTCCAGCAGGTTCGCCACCTGACCGGCGATTTCCTGCTGCTTGACATCTTGCTGCGAGAGATTGCGGTGCTTGGCCTCGGCCTTCTCTTTGTTTCCTTCAGTAAGCGAGTCTTTCGCATGGAAGTAGGCCAGTTGCTCGAGTGAATGCTTCTCGAGGAAGTCGTACGTCTCGTCGGAACAGGCCGCCGTTCCATCGTCGGATATCCAGTTGCCCATGGTCGCGATGGCGTTTTTCTCTTCCTCGCTGATTTCCGCCGCCTCCGGAATCTCCGCGGATTGTTTCTTGAACGGGAACTTGACCAGCTCGATCAGAAGATACCATCCTGCCACTGACACGCACTTGATGTTCTTGAAGAATATGTCCCACCCGCCGGATACTGTCCGCCAGACCCATTCCATGCCGATCTTGCGCAACCATTCCGGGGCCCACGGACGCTCTCCGGAGTGGAAGTCGAACGCGGCTCCGACGCCGGCCATGATGACTCCCGGGAAATCCTTCCTCCGGTTGTACATGAAGAGATCCTGGCGCCCTCCGCCGAGGGCCACCCAGACGATGTCCGGCGATGTTTCGCTGATCGCCTTCTGCAAGGCCTTGTCCTCGGCATCGGGAATGACCCCGAACGACGGGCAGAACGTTCCGGCTATCTCGATCTCGGGAAATCTTTCCTTGAAGTTCTCCGCCATCTTCTCCGCTTCCCCCGGCGTCCCGCCGCAGAAGAAATGCCGCCATCTCGGCTGCAGTCCGCGCTCGATGGCCATGAGCATGTAGGACGGTCCGGGGATTCTCCTGACCTTGTGCCGTGCTCGCAATGACGCGCAGAGCGCCACTGATATCCCGTCGGGATAGGTGTGCAGACTCTTGTTCAGCACGCCGGTGAGCGTGTTGTTGCCGACCGCGTTGCTGAACAGCTTCGCCTCTACGAAACAAACGTATCCGCCTTTTTTCGCGGCTATGGCCTCGGCGAGGTCGTCGATGGCATCCGCGTAACAGGACGATTCGATCTTTATGCCCCTGACTTTCAAGGTTTCCATGTCAGACATTCCCAAAGTTTATTAAAATGCGAACATACATCGTTAAGCTATCTCGTTGTGCGGTAGTTTTCAACACGGGAAAACGCGCCGGATGCGGCGAACGCGGGCAATTTGCCGGAATCGTCCGTGTGGAACGGCGGGCAAGCTTGCGCTGGAAGCTGCTGTCCGCATCCTCCGGCGCGGCCGCGATGCTTGAAAAACGGGTCCGGCGTATGTATCTTTTACATGTTTATATAGGAGAAGAAGCAATGTTGGAAAACATAGTCATACGCGGCGCCTCGCAGCACAATCTCAAGAATGTTGACGTCGTGATTCCGCGCAACAAGCTTGTCGTGATTACCGGCCTTTCCGGATCCGGCAAGAGCAGTCTTGCGTTCGACACGCTCTATGCCGAGGGACAGCGACGTTACGTCGAGAGCCTGTCCGCATATGCGCGGCAGTTCCTCGACCGCATGCAGAAGCCCAAGGTGGAATACATCGGCGGACTTTCACCGGCCATTGCCATCGAGCAGCGCACCGCCGGCGGCACGCCGCGGTCCACCGTCGCCACGGTGACCGAGATATATGACTACCTGCGACTGCTTTACGCCAGGGTCGGAACACCCCATTGTCCGAAATGCGGACGCGAACTCGGCAGCCAGTCCGCTGAAGCCATCGCCGAGCGGCTGCTGTCGCTTCCGGCCGGCAGGAAGATGGTGATGCTCGCTCCGGTGGTGTCGGGACGGAAGGGAGAGCATCGCGATATCCTGTCCGGGTTGCTGGACGACGGGTTCGTCCGGGTCCGGGTCGACGGCAAGATAACCCTTTTGGACGACGGCATACCCCAGCTTAACAAGAAGATAAACCATACCATCGAGGCCGTTGTCGACCGTCTGGTCACCGGTTCGGTGGAACGTTCCCGCATGAACGATTCCGTCGAAACCGCCTTGCGCGCCGGCGGCGGCATGCTGACCGTCGAACTGCTGGGGGAGGGCGCGGAGAAGACTTCCGTCATCCGTTTCAGCGAGAAGTTCGCCTGTCCCGACTGCGGATTGTCATTCGGTGAACTCGAGCCGCGCAGTTTTTCATTCAACAGTCCATACGGCGCTTGTCCGGTCTGCAACGGCCTCGGTATCGAGCAATATATGGATCCGCTTAAGGTGGTGCCGGATACATCCAAGTCGATTCGCAACGGCGCCATTCCGAACTGGCGGCGCGGACCGCGCCATCTCATCATGTACTACAACATGTTGTTGCGCAAGTTGGCCGAGCAGCTGAAGATGCCGGACATGCTGACTACTCCGTTCTGCCGTTTGCCGGAGGACGTCCGCCATACCATTCTCTACGGAAGCGGCGATGTCCCGCTGGAGTTCGATTACTACATGCACGGCAGGAAATACCACTGGAGCAAGCCGTTCGAGGGCGTGCTGGAGAATCTTCGCCGCCGGTTGAATGAGACCGAGTCGGAATCGGTCCGCGAACGCGTGAGCGCCGATCTTTCCCCGCGTCCGTGTCCGTCCTGCCGCGGCGGACGGCTCAATCCGTTCAGTCTGGCGGTTACTGCCGGCGGAATTTCCATTGACAAGTTCAATGCGATGTCCATCTCGAAGGCGTTGAACTTCACCTCCCGCCCCGACCTCGACG
>JAKSOH010000049.1 GCA_024405675.1 Victivallaceae bacterium | reverse complement strand
CCTTGGGAAAAGATTTTTAACAGAAATTGCGGCTACCTAAAACAAAAGTTACGGTGTAATCAGTCGGCGGAGACACCCGACAACATCTTTTCAAATCGTCGAAGCGCCTCCTCCTCGTCATATATGCCGAGCGTCTTGCCCTTGCGGAAAATCAGCACATGGCCATCCCTGCTTCCAGCCATTCCCAAGTCCGCGTTCGACGCCTCCCCCGGACCGTTTACCGGACATCCCATCACCGCGATCTTGCGCACGGCCGGCTTCACCCCCGATGCAACCAGCCCTGCGACCAGATCCTCCGCTTTTTGGACAAGCCCGACAAGGTCGATTTCCGTCCGGCCGCAGGTAGGACAGCTGACAATCTCCACCGGAGCCTCCCGCAACCCGCAGCTTTCCAGTATCCGCAGTCCGGCCCGCACCTCCTCCATTGGACTGGCGGTCAAACTGACTCGTATGGTGTCGCCGATGCCGTCCAGAAGCAGAGAACCGATTCCGACCGCCGATTTCACGACTCCGGCTCCAGGAGTTCCGGCCTCGGTCACGCCAAGGTGAAGCGGATAATCGGCAAGTCCTGCGAACCTGCGGCAGGCGGCTACGGTCACGGCGACGCTGCTGGACTTCAAAGCCACCTTGATATCCCGGAATCCGAATGACTCCAGAAGTTCGCATTGACGGATTGTCTTGTCGGCCAGTGTCGTCGCCATGGCCTCCTCGAACGACATGCCGCGTCCGACCAGCTCCTCGACCGCGGTGCGTCCGATGCTGCCGGAATTGGCTCCCACTCGAATCACGGTTCCGCGGTCGGCGGCAAGATGCGCCACGCGCTCGAGTTCGCCCTGGTCATGAAACAATCCGGGGTTGATGCGTATTCCGGGAACGCCGGATTCCACGGCGGCCGCGGCCGATTGGACGCAAAACTGGATGTCGGCCACAAGCGGAACCCCTGTCTCGCGATAAAGCTCGGCGAGAACCCTGGCATCGGAAACGGAATCCACCGCCACCCTGACGATATCGCATCCGGCGGCCGCCAACTCCGTTATCTGTTTCAAGAGTCCAGGACGGTCCGATATCGGAACCGTCGTCATGGACTGGACGGAGACCCGATGGTCGGATCCGATACCGACTCCGCCCAGCGACAGCTGCCTAGTGTGTCTGCGCATTGTCCCGACCCTTGATGTATTTCCCGTAGAACCTGCGGCTGTCGGAGAACGTGACATACAACATGAACGCTATCAGCAATGTCACAAATACGTACGTCACATATTTCATGACCGATTTCGGAACCGGGCGCCGGCATATTATCTCCAGCAGACCGAGGAAGATGTGTCCGCCGTCCAGAACTGGAAGCGGCAGCAAATTGAAGAGAGCCAGGGCGAACGACACGATGACCATGAAGTTTATCGCCGTCGTGAACTTGCCGGACCTGACCGAATCGTAGAGCACCATGCCGATACCGAGCGGACCGGAGAAATGGCTCGGACGGATGGAGGTACTGCTTCGGGTCAGTCCCGCCTTGTGACCGACGAACACGCCAATCCCTAACAGCGACCGGCAGGTCATGTCGAACGTATCGGCGAACTGGCGCAACGGATTGGGATGGCCGATGAACCGCGGCACTGCTCCAATCGTATAACCGAGTCTTTCCACCGGCATCATGGTCATTGCCATCTCGCCCCCATCGCGTACCCAGGTCAAGGTGAAGGCCTTGCCTTGGTCTTCGGCAAGACGCTTCTGCAAGACGGACGCGGTCTTCACCGCGATGTCATCGTAGGCAACGATGATGTCTCCGGCTTTCAATCCGGCGATTTCAGCCGGTCCGCCATGGCCAACCGATTCGACGAAAACCAATCCATTGAACTCCTGCATGACGATGTCGATCATGTATGGATGCGCCGCGTCGCGCCCCTTCTTGTCCAGTACCGGCGTCACGTCCATCCTCAAGACTGCTCCGTCGCGGCGCACCGCGATTTCGACAGTCCTGCCGTTAGTGCGACGCAGTTCCTCATGGAACTCGAACTCCGAGTTCGGTGCATGGCCGTCCACAGAGACCAGCATGTCACCGGTCCTGATACCGGCCTTTTCAGCCGGCGATCCCGGATTGACGACCAATTTCAACGGTACCGCCACATTGAAGAACGGATAGGCGATGCTTTCGGTTCCTATCCTGCCCGGAATGTGGTTGTTCGGAGCCGGAATGTAGCCGCCTTTCGAACGGCAGCCTCCGCGTTCCGTCGTAAGCGTCCCCTCCCCCCCCGCGAAACTCTGGTTTTTCGCGAATTCCTCCCAGGACCAGAGGAACGACCGGCCGTTGAACTCCACGATCACATCGCCGACACGCAATCCGGCGCGGTACTCCGGGCTGTCATGGTCTATGCTGCAGACCTCCATTCTCGACATCCGCGGCGTGCCCTGGGGCACACCGGCCGCCCACACGATGCATCCCAGGAGCAATCCGGAGAGAATGTTGAAGAACGGTCCGGCGAAGGCGACGACAATCCGGTCGACGGGTTTAGCCGGCGGCAATTCGGTACCGTCGGCCGCCTTGGGAATGGCGTCCGATCCGTCGATCTGGGGTATCTCGCAGTAACCGCCGAACGGCAGGCATCCGATGCGGTATTCCACACCGCGCCACTTCTTGCGCCAGACGGCCTTGAAACCGATGGCAAAGGAATCGACATGAAGTTTGCGCCACTTCGCAGCCAGAAAATGGCCGAATTCATGAATAAACACGCAGAACCCGAAACCGATTACCACCGCCAGAATGGAAAGAACCGACAGCAAGCCGCCGGAAAAATCAGCCACAACCATTGCCGCACCTCCTTGCTTAAAACTGGTTGCTAAGATAGTCGCAGGCACCCCGATTTGCAATCATTGCCCAATGCGAAGACGGCTGTCATGCGACGTTTTCCCATCGTGCCGTCTCGGAATCTAGTATCCGGCGATTGCCCGTTTGAGGGAATCCGCCAGACGTTTCGCCTCGTTCATCGTGCTATACGGCGAGAGGCTGATCCTAAGTCCGGAATAGGCGTCCTGCCCGCGGTAGCCGATCGCCCTCAGCGCCGGTGACGGCTCGTCTGTCTCCGCCTTGCAGGCGCTGCCGGACGAACACATAACGCCGTCCGTATCCAATATGCGCGCCACAACCGCGCCCTGCTTGCCCGGAATGACCAAATGCAATATGTACGGACTGGACATCTCTGGAGGAACGGTCGGTCGCAATCCGATTTCCTCCGCCTTCTTCCTGAGATACGCATTGATTTCAACAATCCGATCCGCCGCCGATGCTGCATCCTCCGCGTGGCGACGCAGCGCATAGGCCATGGCCAGCGTTCCAGGCACATCGGCACGATCTATTCGATAAGCGGACGAACGCCATTTCGCATAGGCGGCCGGAATAAACGAAACATCCCTCGACTCCCCCACCAGCATCGCCGCGCCTCCGCCCGGTGCGCCGAACTTGGCTCCGGACACCAAAACTATGTCCGCCTCCTCGGGAATCGGCATCTTTCCGGCCGCCTGGACGGAGTCGGAGACAATCACCGCGTCCGGGAACGCCGATCGAAGCCGCGTAAAATCGAGAACGGTTCCGATTTCGCTCTGCACCTGGGTGAACGAGCAGAACCCGGCATCTGACTCCACTGGTTTCGGACGTCCCTGTGCGTCCGAGGCGAGCAACTCCAAGCCGGAGGCGGTGCGTCTAAGATTGGCCAGCACCGACGGATGCTCCATCGCCGTCGTCACGACCTTTCGTCCGGACACAAGACGGGACTCCGCGATGAACGTGACCAGGTCGACGAAGGAAGATGCGAATATGACGCGGCGCCCACCACGGGGGGCGCACACGGAAAGGACATCCTTCTCCGCCTCTTCCATGGCCTTTCTCAGCCGACGCCCGCCGGCATGCGCCGACTCGGAATTGATTCCGCCGAATTCGGAAACCAGCTCGGCGTAGCGCCCCGCTACGTCACGCGGAACCGGCGCCGCCGCGGCGCTGTCAAAATATAGAGTGTGCAACTCTTCGTTCATGTCGTATTCTTCAAAACACCATATCACGGTACCTCGCAACGAAGGAAACCTGTCAGTATTCGCAATGATTTTCCGCTATCCGGGAAATCACGTCGCGCGTGGCTCCGGCGAAGCGTATTCTGCCGTGTTCGAGATAAATCGCGCTATCACAGAAATCCTCGGCATCATCGAGCGCATGGGTAACCAGCACTACCGCCATGCCGCATTCCTTTTCGTCACGCAACTTGGCGAGGCATTTGCGCCGGAACTCGCTGTCGCCGACCGCCAGCACCTCGTCGACAATCATCACGTCGGGATGCGCATGAACGGCAATCGAAAACCCGAGCCTGGTCTGCATGCCGGTGGAATAGGTGCGCAAAGGCTCGTCTATGAAATCACCAACTCCGGAAAAATCGATGATCTCCTCCTCGATTTCCTCCAGTTCGCGCTTTTTCGCTCCAAGCAGAAGTCCGTTAAGAAAGATGTTCTCCCTGCCCGTGAGATCGTGCCGGAACCCGGAACCCAATTCTAGCATCAGTCCCACCCTGCCGCGCACATTGACGCCCCCAGTCGTCGGACGCAAAATACCAGCCAGCAGCGAAAGCAAGGTGCTTTTTCCCGCTCCGTTTGGACCAAGCACCGCCAACGCCTCACCTCGGCCGACGGAAAAGCTAACGTCATCGACGGCGACGAACGGCCGCCGTTCCCTAGAGAAATAGGCGACGCTGTGCAGCAGTATGTCCTTAAGACCGTAATCGTGCCGGGTCCGGTAGAACACCTTGCCGAGACGTGTCGCCGTCAGTATCTTGTCATCCGTCATAGTTCCTCCGCGATGTCGCGCGACTTGGCACGGAAGATGAAGTACGCGGCGAAGGCAAGCACCGCTCCCTCGGTCAGGGAAATTCCTGCGGCCAACGGATCAGGGACGCCGCCGTAGAAAGCAGCCCTGAAAAGTTCCAGCGGGGAGAACAGCGGATTGAACCTAAAGAACGATCGGTACCTCTCCGGTATCTGAGCAAGCGAGTAAAACACCGGAGTCAGGTAGAAATACACCTGAAGCAATATCTGCAGTATCCGCTCCAGATCGCGGAAATAGACGTTGGCCAGAGCGACGAGAAGCGCAAGCGGACATGACACGAGAAATAGCAGCGACACCCCGGCCACCAGATGGATGACGCCTGCCGCTCCGCCCAACCGATGCCTAAGCAGCGCCAAACAGAACAGCACGGGAAGCGTGACCAGAAGATGAACCGCCTCCGCTCCCACCGACGCCCAGACGAAGAGTTCGCGCGGTGCCGTTGTCTTCCTGACCAGAGCCGCGTTGCCGATGAACACCCCGGACACCTGGGTGAGCACGTTGGAGAAGAATTGCCACACCGCGAATCCGGTGAACAAATACAGGAAGTAGTCTTCGATGGGGAAGCGTAAAAATCGACTGAAGACCACGAAGAAAACCGCGCTCTGGCAAGGCGGAGTGAGCAAACGCCACAGATACCCTAGAACCGTGCTCTTGTACTTGGCCTTGATTTCTCCTGAGCGCAAGGCCAGGAACAAAGCCCTGCGATCGCAGTTCATCTAGACAGCTCTTGGGTCACCGCAGCGCAAACCTTTTCCGGAGTAAGCCGGTACATGCATTCGTTGCGCGACATCTTTTTGGGGCAAAGCTCCATCCACCTCTCCGTGGCCCACCAGCACTCCGAACAGTTGCCGTCGCGCAGGTTGATGTTGCCAGGATAGGCGAAATAATCCATGTTGGTCGGTCCGAAGAGCACCACGCACTTCGTGCCGAGCGACGCCGCCACATGAACGAGTCCGCCTTCGATGTCAATGTGAAGACGGGATTTCGAAAGTATTCCGCAACACTGCGGCAACGTCGTCTTGCCGGCGAGATCGATGTCTACGCCTTCGATGTGAACGCTGTTCGGACCGCCGATCTGAACAACGCCGACGTCGGGATGCGTTTTCTTGATTAGCGCGATCAGCTCGCTCCAGTGTTCCTCCGGATAACATTTGGTCGCCGTCTGCGAACTGATGATGAAATCGGTGTCGAAACCGGTGTTGAAAGTGACGAAAGTCCCGAACTTTGAGGTCAACTCGTTCGCCGGACTGTCGTCGCTCGGGAAATCCAGCGCCAACGGAGGGACGTCGATGCCAAGCATATGTCCGAAGAAAGTCTGGCGGTTGCGTCCGATGGCCAGCGCCTGGCGGGCGAAGGCACCGTCCAGGACCGGATGGTTGTCTATGAACACCTCCCAGATGCGATATTGTTTCTGGCTGGCGGCGAAAAACCTTATGAGGTCCGGTTCCACCTTGCGGATCTTGCGGGTATTGAATATCTCGCGCTTGAAGAACACGCAACTGTTGCAGATGATTGCGCAGTCGCACACGCCCTTGCCGAAGAGATCGAACACCTCCAGCGGGAAGAATGCCTCGACCGCCGGAATCAATCCGAACACCCATTTCGCCGATCCTGGATTGGGATGGAATACGACGAATCGACAATTCGGAAGTAGCGTGGCCAGCTTGTTGACGTAACGGGCGAAGATGACTAGATCCCCCAGTCCGCCGGTGCAATACAAGGCGACGATGACTTCCTCCCGCTTCTTTGGCGACAGTCCGCGCGGAAGCGGTACAACAAGCCGATTGATCTTGGACACCAGATAGCGCCAGGAATATGCCAAGAGCGATTTGCCGCTCGGATCGTTTTCCAGATGTTCCGCGATCTTGCGTTGAGCGCGACGACGGAAATTGTTGAGCTTTCCCATATATCCTCAGCGGGAACGTAAGATTCCCGTTTTAGTGTTTTCAATATTGTTTTAAACAAAATATAACCCACGTTTAACGTCACCGCCAACATTATGCCGTTGTTGCGGTTGAGCATTATGACTTGCGAGACAGTTCGTTATGCGGAAAAGTGCAAATTTTTTGTTTTTTTATACATATTTGGGTTGCCAGCGGACCATGCGCGTGGTATCTTATATGGAAGTGAACGACCGGAATGGTTCCGGCCGCCGATTAACAAAGAAGGCAGATTCGAAAATGTCTAGCACCATATATCTTGACAACAACGCCACAACCAGGGTGGCTCCGGAAGTATTCGAGGCGATGAGTCCGTTCTTCTGCGAACGGTACGGAAATCCCTCCAGCATCCATCGTTTCGGCGGCGAGGTGATGCATGACGTTGACGTGGCTCGCCGCCAGGTGGCCGACCTGATTGGGGCCCGGTACCGCGACGCGGATGGAATGGCAACGGAAATCATCTTCACCAGCTGCGGAACGGAAAGCGACAACACGGCCATCCGCACCGCGCTGGATGCGAAGCGCGGGCGCACCAAGGTGGTCACCACTGCAGTCGAGCATCCGGCGATACTGCATTGTTTGCGCGAGCTGGAACGCGAGGGCGTCGAAGTCGCTGTCATTGGAGTGGACAATCGCGGACGGCTCGACATGGACGCGCTGAAGAAAGCGGTGGACGGAAACACCGCGCTGGTCACGGCGATGTGGGCGAACAACGAGACCGGCACGATATTCCCGGTCGAGGAAATCTGCAGGATAGCGCATGAATCCGGAGCGCTGTTCCACACTGATGCCGTCCAGGCGGCCGGAAAGGTGGAAATCGACGTCGACGCGCTCGGCATCGACATGCTCTCGATATCCGGTCACAAGCTGCATGCGCCGAAAGGCGTCGGCATTTTGTTTTCCAGACGCGGCATCCCGCTTAGGCCACTTGTGGTGGGGGGGCATCAGGAGCGTTCGCGACGGGCCGGAACCGAGAACGTGGCGTCCATTGTGGCGCTAGGAAAGGCCTGCGAACTGGCGAAGGCGAACCTGACGGCGGAGTCCGCGCAACTTGCCAGAATGCGCGACGAGTTCGAGAAGAAGGTAGTCGCGACGATTCCGGCGGTCCGCGTCAACGGCGATCTGGAGCACCGGCTGCCGAACACCTCTTCGATAAGTTTCGAGGAAATCGAAGGTGAATCCATCCTTATGCTGCTCGACCACTTCGGCGTCTGCGCCTCGAGCGGTTCGGCGTGCACAACGGGGAGTCTGGAGCCGTCGCATGTGCTTCGTGCAATGGGCATCCCCTACTCCGCGGCGCACGGAACCATCCGGTTCAGCATTTCAAGGTACAACACCCAGGAGGAACTCGACTTCACCGCCGAGAAACTGGTTGGCATCATTTCCAGACTCCGCGAGCTTTCGCCATATTGGAAAGGCGGCAGATGAACGGCCGGGAAATAACCTTCCCCGCCGACTGGGAGTTCCGGGTCATCATCGAGGCGAAGTCGTATGACACCGCCGAACCTGGCATACGTTCCGTCTTCATGAAGTTCGGACTCGAACCGAAGTTCGAGGAAGGCAGGACATCCAGTACCGGCGCCTACCGGTCGGTCAGGGCCGGCGTCGCCATCGAATCGCGCGACATGCTCGACGCCGTCTCCGCGGCGCTGGTGGCGGTCCCCGGAGTGAAAATGCTTCTTTAACCGATTGCATGGACAAATTTACCGGAGTTTTGCACAAAAGTACAAATATTTCAGCCATTCAATTGATTTTGGACGGCGAAATCTATATTCTTAGTTCCAGATAATTGTCGTCAATGCGCTTCGCGCGGTACGCGTGGCGCAGGCAAAATTTCCAAAACAGGAGGAAGAATCATGGAAGTTATCATCCGTCCCACAGAGGAAGCGGCGGCCAAGCTCACCGCGAAAATCATCGCCGACGCCATCAACGACAAGCCCGAATTCAAGCTCGGACTCGCCACCGGCGCCACCATGGAGGCCGTCTACGCCGAGCTGTCGGCGCTCAACAAGGCCAACAAGGTCGACTTCTCGCAGGTCCGCACCTGGAACCTCGACGAGTACGTCGGACTGGCTCCGGAGCATGACCAGAGCTACCGCTACTACATGAACAAGAATTTGTTCAACAACGTCAACATCGACAAGCGCAACACCCATCTTCCGGATGGCCTCGCCATCAACGAGGAACTCGAAGCGGCCGTCTATGACGAGTCGATCGACGAGGCCGGCGGCATCGACCTGTGGCTGGTCGGCATCGGCAAGAGCGGCCACATCGGTTTCAACGACCCCGGAACGAGCCTGGCCTCCAGGACCCACGTCGCATATCTGACGAACACGACCTACGAGCAGAACAAGATATACTTCAACCCGCCGGAATCCATGCCGCGCCGCGCCTTCACGGCCGGAGTCGGCACCGTTCTCGATGCAAAGAAGGTCGTCCAGTTGATCACCGGCGAGCGCAAGGCCGACATCGCCGCCGCCGCCATCGAGGGACCGATTACGTCCATGATCAGCTCCACCGCGTTGCAGATGCATCCGGACACCGTCGTGATCCTCGACGAGGCCGCGGCCGCAAAGCTGAAGCTCCGCGACTTCTACAACGAAGTATTCATGAACGATCCGAAGTGGGAGGCCTACCGCTAGGAGCGGTCCGGGCATTTGCATGCTTAACATCGATTGCAAGGTGAAGCCGGAGCTCGACCCCGGCTTCGTCCCGGCCGTTCTCTGGAACCGGCGTTTCGCCGAACTGGCCGCCGCCGACAAGGGTGCCCGCCGCGTCGCGCTGACGCTCGAGCGTCCAAACGGGGCCATCTCCAGACACGATGCCGTCGTTCTTTCCGACTCGGCCGCGAACCGCAAGCTCAACGTGCGGTTCGTCGAACGCATCGTAAAGTTCATGCTGTGGTCGTTCGGCGGCTGGAAGGTGGGCGTCTACGGCGCCCCCGAGCTGGCCGACGAATTGCGCGCCATTTACTCGGCCAATGGCGAACGCGCCTTCGACTGGCAGGTCATGGGCGAACGCATCTATGACCGCGATTTCACCGTAACCACAGGTTCCTACGAGGACGCCCCGGCGGAAAAGAAGGTGTCGGCGAAGCTAGGAGGAAACTTCGACGGATGCCGCATCGGCTTCGACTTGGGCGGGTCCGACCGCAAGTGCGCCGCCGTGATGAACGGAAAGACGGTGCACAGTGAAGAAGTAGTCTGGGATCCATATTTCCAGAGCGACATCGAATACCATCGCGCCGGAATCATTGATTCGCTGAAGCGCGCGGCGGCCAAGTTGCCGCGCATCGACGCCATCGGCGGCAGCGCCGCCGGAGTCTACGTAGACAACCAGCCGAGAATTGCGTCGCTGTTCCGCGGCATTCCGGAAAAGGACTTCGCCACCAAGGTGCGTCCGATCTTCCTGGAAATCGCCAAGGAATTCCCCGGAGTCCCGTTCGTCGTTCTCAACGACGGAGAGGTAACAGCGCTGGCCGGCGCGATCAGCCTCAAGCGCAACTCGCTCATCGGACTCGCAATGGGGACAAGCGAGGCCGTCGGCTACGTCACTCCGGACGGCAATCTCACCGACTATCTCAACGAACTTGCGTTCGCCCCGGTCGACTACCGCGAGGAGGATGCGCCGATGGACGAGTGGTCGGGAGACTTTGGAGTCGGAGCGATGTACCTTTCGCAGCAGGCGGTCGGACGTCTGGCGCCGAAAGCCGGATTCGACTTCGGCAAGATGCCGCTGCCCGAGCAGCTCAAGGCGGTTCAGAAGGCCATGGCGGAAGGCGACAAGAACGCGGCCGCCATCTACCGCACCATCGGAGTCTATCTTGGATATGCTATAGCCCACTACGCCGACTTCTATCATCTGGAGAACCTGCTCCTTCTTGGACGCGTTTCATCGGGAGAAGGCGGTTCGATCATGATCGAGACGGCGCGCGAACTGCTCAAATCCGAGTTCCCGGAGCTCAAGGTCGACATCCACATAC
>JAKSOH010000048.1 GCA_024405675.1 Victivallaceae bacterium | reverse complement strand
GGAAAGAACATACGTCCTGGCGACGGGCGTTGGGAATATCGATCAGCAAAGCTTCGCCGTAACCCTGGCCGGCGATGCGACCAGGAGCTTCACTGTCACCATCGGCACGGTTACGCGATATGAAGGCAAGGACTATCTGCTGCAGCTCGTCGACGGAGGAGTCCTGTCCATTGATATCGGCTCTGCCGAGGACACCGGCATCGTGACGCGCGACGGCACTGCCGATTCCATCGTGATTTCGGGGGAGATTTATTTCGGAAAGCCCTACAACCAGGAGCAGTTCGACCAGGCCCTCGCCAAAATGCAGACCGTGGCGGCGCAGGATGTCGATCTGGGGAGATTCGAGGTCGCATCAGGGAAGACGTTTGCGGGCGACAAGATCAGGATGTCAGGCAACACGGTAGCTGGCAACGGCGGCGCGATAAACAACAAAGGTACGGCAACCATCATCGAGAGTGTCTTCACCGGCAATTCGGCCGGCCGGTTCGGCGGCGCAATCTACGCCGATGGCGTGGCAACGATTTCCGACACAACGATTTCCGGCAGCACCTTCACCGACAACACCGCCCAGTATGGAGGCGCGGTTTACGGCAATTGGGGGTTTGTTATTACGGTTGTCAACAGCCTCTTTGACGGCAACACGGCTGATGTCGGGGGTGGTGGTATCCAATTGAACAGATCAACTTCAGTAACGATTTCTGGCAGCACATTTGCCGAAAACAGTTGTGAGGGTAGTGGGGCGGCAATATGTGGAGATCTTTTCGAGGCAATATCTGTCACCGGCAGCACATTCGCCGGCAATACGTCGGCCATGTTTGGCGGAGCAATTGACACGCTGGGGGTACAACGCAGCACAGTGACAATAACCGCCTGTGTTTTTGACGGCAATATGGGACGCAGTGGCGGAGCCCTCCATAATAGAAATTCGTTTGTAACGATTTCTCGTAGCATTTTTTCTGAAAACCTTGGAGTGGATGGCTATGGCGGTGCCATATGTGGTGATAGAGGTTCAGGCATCCTTGTGATTCAAGATTGCGTTTTCGCTGGCAACACGGCAATGTATGGAGGGGCAATATGTAGTTCTGGCGCAACGATGACGATTCGCGACAGCGCCTTTGCAACGGAGACCGATTCAATGTGGTGCGGGGAAGAAGCGCCAGGCCCTTCCGTGGAGCCGGCGGCCGGTATTATCATCTTTGCCGGCACCATCTCGCTGGCGGCAAGCGTGGTGGCCGGCATCGGCGGCTACTATTACTGTTCCGACGATTTGACGCTCGACTTCATCAACACGACGTCGATTTCCATTGCGACACTTGGTGACTCCGAAAACATCAGCAGGTTGTCCTTCAACGGAAGCGAAACTGTGAACTTTACGGATCTTTCGCTGGCCGAGGCATCAATAAGCATCGACTGCATGCTCCCGGGCGAAGGGGAGACGTTGACCATTGCAACCGGACTGACATCACTGGGAACAGGAGCGATTACCGTCCATGGCGAAACCGTGATTGGTGGAGCGGTGATGGTAGACGACAAAGCCTACGTGGTCCGGCTGTCCGGCAACGACCTGGTCGTCACAAGCGCCGTCAAAGCAGGAATCGTGACTCCGAACGGCGCAGGTAGATGGGTGGTCATTGGAGAAACTTCGTACGCCGGCGAAGCATTTGCGTCCATAGGCAACGCGTTGGATACGTATTCCATGGCGGCGGTCCAAGGATGTACGTTTGGAACCCAGTCCATCATTGGCTCAGAAAAGACTGCTGTAATTGACCAGACCGAGTTCAATGGAAGCAGCGTCTCAGGCAATGGTGGCGCGATTTGCAACGACGAAAGTGCATCGATTTCCGGCAGCACTTTCACCGGCAATGTCGCCGATGAGGGCGGGGCAATCTACAACGCCGGCGCTATGACGATAAACGACAGTGTTTTCGCGACCGATACCGACACGATATATAACGCCGGTGCCATAACTCTTGCCGGAACCATCTCGCTGGCGGCTGATATCCAGGCGGCCGACGGAGGAATCTATTTCTGCTCGCCGGACCTTACGCTTGACTTCATCAACACGACGTCGATTTCCGTGGCGACGCTGGAGAATGCCGAAAACATTCGATTGTCCTTCCGAGGAAGCGAGGCAGTGAATTTCACAAGCCTGTCATTAACCAATGCGTCCATAAGCATTGACTGCGCGCTTCCAGGCGATAGAGAAACGCTGACCATTGCGACGGGACTGACGTCTTTGGGAACAGGGGCCATTGCCGTTCATGGAGAAACGGTGACGGGCGGTTCGGTAGTGGTTGACGGCAAGGCCTATGTGGTTTATCTCTCCGGCAACGACTTGAAGATTACAAGTGCCGTTGAAGCCGGGGTTGTCACGCCAACCGGAACCAACACGGTGGTAATCGACGGCATCACCTACACCGGCGCCGCCTACGCGTCCATAGACGATGCCCTCGGCACGTATTCCACGGCGGCGGTGCAGGATTGTACGTTCAGTACCCGTTCGTCGTTAGGCTCAGGAAAAACGGTTGTCATTGACCGGACGGAGTTCAAGGGAAGCAGTTCCTCCGAGGGAGGGGCGATTTATTGTTTCGATGATAACAAGGTGTTTGTTTACGATAGCACCTTCAGCGGAAATATGGCCAATAATGGCGGAGGGGTTTTCGGCCACCAGTGCCATGCAGACATCACCATTGTTGACAGCCTCTTTTCTGGCAACACGGCTACTTATGCCGGTGGTGCAATCAATTTGAACCACGCAACTTCAGTAACGATTTCCAGTAGCACTTTTGCCGAAAACAGTTGTGCAAGCGGTGGTGGGGCGATATATATTAGCCAATCGACGTTCTACGTGACTGACTGCACGTTTGCCAATAATTCAGGGCCTGGCTTTGGCGGGGCGATTTTGGTGGAGGGCTTACATTCTAATGCGACGATAGCGGGTTGTGTTTTCAGCAACAATTCTGGGCCCGGCGGTGCAATTAATGTAAAGGGATCAACCGCAACGATTTCAGGCAACACATTCACAACGAACACCTCGTGGTCCAATGGCGGTGCTGTTTACGTCTATGTTTACGCTCAGGTGACGATTTGTAATTGCATTTTCACCGGCAACACGGCTGCATGGGACAAGGAGAGGAATGAAGGTGGTGGGGCGATAGCAAGTTTATCCGGCGCGCTGACGGTTCGCGACAGTATCTTCGCAACTGAGACAGACTCGATTTTCTGTGGAGAGGAAGTAGAATCGTGGGCACATGGAACTGCCGGTACCATCACCTTTGCCGGTACCATCTCGCTGGCGGCCAACGTAGTTGCCGCAACCGGCACTCTCCGCGGCTACTATTACTGTTCCGATGATTTGACGCTCGACTTCATCAACACGACGTCGATTTCCATTGCGACACTTGGTGACTCCGAAAACATCCAGGCCTTGTCTTTCCGCGGGAGCAAAGCAGTGAGCTTCACGGATCTTTCACTGGCAGAGGCATCCATAAGCATCGACTGCACGCTTCAGGGCGAAGGGGAGACGCTGACCATTGCGACTGGATTGACGTCACTGGGAACAGGAGCGATTACCGTCCACGGCAGGACAGAGTTTGACGGAAGATTCGCCGTTGACGGCAATCTATATGAGCTTTCCCTTGCGAACGGCGATTTGACAATCCGGCATGTCGGCTACGGCATTGAAGCCGGTATCGTCACGCCCGCCGGAACCAACACGGTGGTAATCGACGGCGTCACCTACACCGGTCCCGCCTATGCATCCATAAACGACGCCCTTGGCACGTATTCCACGGCGGCGGTGCAGGATTGCTCGTTTGACACCCGGTCAACGATTGATTCCGGCAAGGCGGCCGTGATTGACCGGACCGAGTTCAATGGAAGCAGCGTCTCAGGCAACGGCGGCGCAATCTGCAACTTGGGCCTTGCGATCATCACCGGTGGCACTTTCACTGGCAACACCGCCGAAAAGGGCGGGGCGATCTACAACACCGGCACGATGACGATAACCGACAGCGTATTCGCAACAGAGACCGACACCATCTACAATGCTGGAGCCATAACTCTTGGCGGAACCATCTCGCTGGCGGCCGATGTTCAGGTGGCCGACGAGGGGACCTATTCCTGTTCGCCCGGTCTTGTGCTCGATTTCATCAACACTACATCGATTTCCATTGCAACGCTTTTGGATGCCGAAAACATCGGCAGGTTGTCCTTCAAGGGAAGCGAAACCGTGAACTTTACGGACCTTTCGCTGGCCGAGGCATCCATAAGCATCGACTGCGGGCTTCCGGGAGAGGGGGAGACGCTGACCGTGGCGATGGGATTGACGTCACTTGGAACCGGAACGATTACCGTCCACGGCGAAACCGTGATTGGTGGAGCGGTGATGGTAGACGACAAGGCCTACGTGGTTCGGCTGTCCGGCAACGACCTAATCGTCTCAAGCGCCGTCAAAGCCGGCATCGTCACTCCGAGCGGCACTGCAAGATGGGTGGTCATCGGAGAAACTTCATATGCCGGCGATGCCTTCACATCCATAAACGAAGCACTGGAAACGTATTCCGTGGCTGCAATCCAGGGATGTGTGTTTGGTACCCAGTCCATCATTGGTTCCGGCAAGACGGCTGTGATTGACCAGACAGAGTTCAATAAATGCAGCGACGCCGTCAATGGCGGTGCCGTCTACAACGAAGGGGAATCGACGGTTTCCCAAGGCATCTTCACCGGCAACACCGCGACCTTCGGAGGCGCCTTGTACAACTCCGGCACAACGACGATATCCTGTAGCACTTTCGCCGGCAACGTGGCGGTTAGCAATGGCATGTTACTTAATTACGATGGCGGGGCGGTCTACAATGCAGAAGGCACGGCATCGATTGCCGACTGCATTTTCACCGGCAACTCGGCCGCCAACGGCGGGGCAATCGGCAATTCCGCCGTGGTTTCGGTTTCCAGGACACTTTTTACGGGCAATTCCGCAGGTCAGGGAGGGGCGATTTCCAACAAGGGAATCGCGACGATCTCTGGCAGCACGTTTTTCAACAATCTGGGGAAGGCCTCCGGCGGCGCGGTTTTCAACAATGGCACCGCGATGGTCTCCAATGTCGTTTTCACCGGCAACACCGGCGGAATATACGGTGGGGCAATCCTGAATGCCAACAAAGCATCGCTGACGATAGACGGTGTCATATTCGACGGGAATTCCGCTACGCAGCAAGGCGGTGCGGTTTCCAACTCCGGTATGGCATCGATTTCCAACGCCACTTTCACAGGCAACAGGACCCAAAATGGCGGAGCTGTGTACAACTCCGGCACGATGAGTATATCCGACAGCGTCTTCGCCACGTCGACCGACACCATCTTCAACTCCTATGGCAACATGACTTTCGGCGGAACCATCCGGACTGCGGCGAACATCTTTTCGTACAATGCGATTACCGTGGAACCGGAGACGAAGCTTGTACTCGATCTCTCGGTCTACGATGGAACCATGACGAAGGAGCTGGTCACCGGTTTTGACACCGTATTCGGCACATCCCAGTCGAATCTCACCATGTCCATCGACGTGGCCGAGGACCAGGCGCAGGGCAGGTATGTCCTGGCGACCGATGCCTCATCGCTGGAACAGCGGGAATTCACGGTCACGGTCGGCGGAGACGCCTCGTCGAGCTTTGTCATCGAGGTGGGAGAAACGACGCTATATGACGCCAAGGAATACACGCTGAATCTCGCCGACGGGACGCTGTCTTTGGCCGTTGTTCCAAGTTATCCGAAGGAGGAGCGTTCCGTCATCACTGTTCCGGCCGGCGATACCTTGACAGAAAGCCTGCACATCGCCAGTCTCAAGTTGCTCGACGTCAAGGCCGCCGGAACGTATGATGGCGCCATCCTCGAGGCCCAGGCGGGCAAGGCCAATGTCAAGATCGCCAATGACGGAAAAGTGGAGATAATCGAACTCAAGCAGCACAATGACGGCAGCCTGACGACAATCGCCATGAAGAAAAATGCCACGCTCGTCGTCTCCGGTCCCAGGGGAATGTCCGGCGTCGCCAAGCTGACGACAGGCGACAACAGCACTGTCAACGTGGCCGGAGACATCGTCGGCACTACCGCCAACGATGCATTGACCATCGGCAAGACGAACACCGTCGGCATTGAGGGCAATCTGGATCTCAAGGATGGCAAGAACATGCTCAAGGTCGGAGCGAACTCCACCGTCGGCATCGGAAGCGTGTCCGGAGTGCAGACGTTCACGCTCGCGGCCGGATCCAAATACAAGGATGCCGAGAAGATCCAGCACCAGGGACGTACCGAGTTCAAGACCGGTGGCGACATCACCGGCACTTCCCTGAACAAGGACAAGGTGACGATCGGCAAGTACAGCTCGCTCACCGCGGCCTCCATCGACCTTCTCGACGGCGAGAGCTCGATCGCAGTCGGCGGAGCCGGCTCGAAACTGGATGTCAGCGGAAAGGTTTCCGGCATCAACTCCTTCAAGCTTGGCAACGGCACCGACCAGGACGACGGCGCAGCGGTGGCCAATATCGGAGGACTGTGGCTCGACGGCGCCAAGAAGAACACGCTGTCCATCGGGAAGTTCGGAACCGCCACCATCGGAAGCCTGGAAACCAGTGACGGAGTCAAGACAACCGTGACCATCGGGGCCAATGCCGTCGTCGAAATCGGTTCGCCGCTCGCCAACATCTCCAAGCTGATGGTCGCGGCCGGAGCCAAATACAAGGACGCCGAGAAGGTTCAGCAGCAGGGACATACCCTGTTCGACATCGGCGGCGCGACCATCGCCGGCACCACCGCGAACGACACGCTGAGCTTCGGCAATTTCGGCACGGCGACCATGGGCGACATCGACCTCCTGGATGGCAAGGATGCGCTTTCCATCGGCGGCCAGGACGTGGAGTTCAAGGCGGGAGACGTCCGCAACATCTCCTCGCTGAAAGTCGCCGCGGGCAAGTCCGCGGAATCGAACGCCCTGGTGACGTTGGGCGACATCGAGTTCGACCAGGTGTCGAACAAGCTCGACATCGGGGCGTTCTCAACGTTCGAGGCCGGCATGGTTTCGATAGTCGGCCAGGCGGATCCGAAGGCCAAGACGGCCGTGAGCATAGGCAAGGGCGCGGACGTCGACATCACCGGAATCGACAGAGTCTCCTCGCTGAAGGTCGCCTCCGGCAAGAAGGACGCCATCGGTGCCTACACTGATGGCGCGACGTTCGATGTCGGAGGCACGGCCACGGGAACCGTCAACAACGACACCTGGACGTTCGGTGACGGCAGCACCGCGACATTCAAGGCCATCGACATGGGCGACGGCGACAAGGACAAGCTCGCCATCGGCAAGTCGTCAGTGGTAAACGCCGGCGACATCGTCAACGTCGAGCAGGTGACGATTGGCGACGACAGTACGCTCATAATCGGCTCGAGCGCCAATATCCTCGGCGCGGTCACGGGTTCCGCCAAGGACAACGTGGTGGAGATCAACGCAGGCGGATACATCGACAAACTCGATCTCGGCAAGGGCGACAACGACCGGCTCGATTTCATCATCGCCGAGGGCATCGACGACAATGTGGATGGCTACAGGGCCGTCGGCACCTGCCTGAACATCGGGAACTACACCATCAACGGCACGGAAGTCGAGGACTTCGGCGTAACGGTCGATCTCGAAGACGGACGCCAGGCGATGCTGACGAAGAACGGGGACTCCATCATCCTGAAGTGGGGCACCCTGGCCTAGGATTGCCCGACTGAAAACCAACCGCCGTTTCCCGCCTGTCGTGTGGACGGCGGTTTTTGCATCGGTATTTCGCAATTGCGCGGAATCCATCGTCCATGCGAACCGGCGCCCGTTCCTTTGGCGAATGTCGACTTTGCCGTTGGTTTGATAGTTCTCCCGGTCAATGCTACTTTACGATGTATCAATAAATGGTTTTATACAGGAGGTTCCCCGTTATGCACTGGCAGTTCGTGGCATTCGTTTTCTGGACCGCGCTGGTGGCGTTGATTACCTGGCTCGCCACCAGGAGGGACGACACCTCCTCGGTCAGCGGACTCTTCCTCGCCGGACGCAGTCTCACCTATCCGGTCATCGCGGGATCGCTGCTTTTGACCGACATCTCCGCAATCGAACTGGTTGGATTGAACGGCGACGCCTTCGACTACGGGCTGTCCGTGATGTGCTGGGAGGTGATGTGCGTAATCGTGCTCTCGATACTGGGCGTCTGGCTGCTCCCCCGCTACCTGAAGAGCGGCATCACGACGATACCGCAGATGATGGAGCTCCGATTCGACCGGACCACCAGGATAATCTGCGACCTGATCCTGCTGGGCGCCTACATCATGGTCTTCCTTCCCATCGTCCTCTACTCGGGAGCCCAGGCGATCAACCAGATTATCGACATGAAGAGCCTCGTCGGATTTTCCTCCGACACGGCGACGCTCTGGTTCACGGTCATCGTCATCGGAGTAATCGGCTCAATCTACGCCATCTGGGGCGGACTGAGGTCCGTGGCGGTTTCCGACACGCTGAACGGCATACTGCTTTTGACTGCGAGCTTCATGGTGACCTTCTTCGGGCTGAGGATGATCGACCCCAACGTCGCCACGGCGTTCGCCAGGCTGCGCGAGACGCTTCCCGAGCACTTCAACTCCATCGGCGGGTATTCCTCGCCGACGCCGTTCCCGACATTGTTCTTCGGCGTCTTCCTGATCCATCTGTTCTACTGGAGCAGCTACCAGCACATTGTCCAGCGATCCTTCGCCGCCAGGAACATGAGCCATGGCCAGCGCGGCGTCCTGCTGTGCGCCGGCTTGAAGTTGCTCAGTCCGCTGTACCTCGTGCTTCCCGGAATCATCGCCTACTATATTTTCATCAAGCTCGGCGTCCGGCCGGAGATGAGGCAGATCGAGGCCTACGGCTCGCTGGTTCGGCTCGTCCTGCCGAAATGGGCGTCCGGATTCTTCGCCGCGGCGGTGCTCGGCGCCGTGCTCTCCACCTTCAACTCAGTTCTCAACAGCTGCTGCACGCTGTTCGGGGTCGACGTCTACCGGTGCTTCATCCGTCCGGGCGCAGGAGAGAAGGAGACGCTGCGCGCATCCGTCGTCTTCGGCTGGATTGTCGCCGTCGGTGCGATGCTGACCGCCCCCATGCTGGCGCGATATCCCAGCATCTTCACCTACGCCAAGCAGATGGACGGCATCTACAGCATTCCGATTCTCGCCGTCATCCTGATGGGGCTGTGGAACCGGCGGGCCCCGGCGGCCGCGGCGAAGGCCGCGCTCGCCCTGGGACTCGGCTGCCTCGTCTTCGAATACTTCGTCTCCAACCATCTGGGATTCCGTCTCTCGGCTGCCTGCGGCCATTTGTACTATTTCCTTGCGATTGTCTTCGCCGGAATGTGCGCGACAATCTGGATATGGGGACTGGTTTCGCCACGGAAACAGGGGGAGTGGGTGCAGCAAGACGCGGGGGCGGTCGACCTTACCCCGTGGAGATACACGAAACCGGTGGCCCTGGTCTGCTGTCTGCTGGTCGTGTTGCTCTACCTGGCCTTCGCCGACTTCTCAGTCCTGCTGAAGTGATTCTGCACGGTTTTAATCCGGTGGACGCTTGTTTTGTTTTCGCGACTACCCGCTCGGCGTACCGGTCGTCGTGAAGGACGCCGGCGATGCGAGGAGCGTCCTCTTGCCTGGCATGCGCCGAACAGCCCATGCCGGCGGAGTGGCCGTCTACGAACAACTGGCCGGATTTCGACAAGAAGCAGTGAAATCGTTCCAAATGCCAGGGCAGGGCGTTTCCCCGATCAGGTGATGCGCCTGTTCTTTTGGTGCGCCATGCGAATACACGGCGTGAGATTTTTTCAAGCAGGGGACGGGCCGGGACAATTGTGCCGCGGGGAAACGGAACCTCAGGCGTAGCACAATACTGCCAACGCTGTTTTCGCATCGCAACGCCACTCGGCAGCCGATTGGATTTGCATAGCTGACGCATTGACGCGACTGTTGATTTTAAAAACATAACGAATATATGTTATATTAAGTTAGAAGTTCAATTTGTGGTTGCATGGCGATAAAGGTGAGACGAATGGCCAATTCTGCCTTTGATTTCGATTTTGCCAATATAGTCAACAGAAATCTGTTCTATATCGATAAAACGGAGTACCTGTGGAATCTCATCAATTCCGGTGGTACATGTTTTTTCATGTCCCGTCCCCGTCGCTTCGGAAAGTCGCTCACCGTGTCCACGCTCAAATACATATTCGAGGGACGCAAGGAACTTTTCAAGGGTTTGGCGTTCTATGGCAAACCCTATGATTGGAAAAAACATCCGGTCATTCACCTGGACATGACAGAATGCGGTTCGGATTCCGCGGACAAGTTGGAGCGTTACCTTCATGATTCCCTGCAAAGCATAGCACGTCGCAACAATCTGGTCATATCCGGTGACAGTATTTCCGTGCAGTTCCGGAATTTGATAGAGGATCTGGCATCCTCCGGCAACCAAGTGGTGATTTTGCTCGATGAGTATGACAAACCGATACTGAACAACATCAGCAAACCGAACTTGCCGGAAATCTTCAACGTACTGAAAAGTTTTTATGCCACGATAAAGAAATGCAACCCATATGAACGCTTTGTATTCATCACCGGGGTAAGCAAGTTTTCGCATGTGTCGATATTCTCCGATCTGAACAATCTCAAGGATATAAGCATGGATCCGGATTACGCCACCATGCTTGGGTTCACCCAGGAGGAACTTGAGGAGAACTTCGGTGAGTTGATTGAGAAATATGCCAACGAACAGGGCATGACCAGGGATGAGATGGTTGCGGAGATCAGGCACTGGTACAACGGGTATCGGTTCCACCCGAAGGCCGAAACCGTCTACAATCCGGTGTCGGCGACTAGCTTTTTCGAACACGGCGAGTTTCTCAACTTCTGGATCAAGACGGGACTCTCCGGTTTTTTGATGGA
>JAKSOH010000047.1 GCA_024405675.1 Victivallaceae bacterium | reverse complement strand
GTCGTTGATAGAGCTACAACGTATAGGGGGAAATTTTACTCATCTTTTATTTGATGAAGATTATCGTTTGTTGTTGTCCAAGAATCTGCATGAACATTGTACAAACCAAGCTTTCAAAGACCAATTTCTTCGAATTCAAGGACAGCGAATTACGTTGCCTTCGAAATTCTTGCCTTCGCCCGAATTACTGGAAAAGCATCGGGAGATAATGTCAAAGGCCGAATGACAAATCGGTTATATCTTCAACAAAGAACGATGTTTGGATAAAAATTCCTGAGAAGGTAAATATTTGCTAGGTAGACTTATTCTAACGCCTTGGAACTTGCCAAAGTACTCATGGAACACATCCTTGGACACGTATTCCTTCATTGACTTTGACAACACCATCCTGTAATCTTCATCCAACGAAATCAAATGGAGATCAAAGGCCTTGTGATGTAATGAAGTTAGGCAAATTCCATTCTCAGGATTCATTCTATTGGCGACATCGGAATCCCACGAACTGATATGACAAGCCTCCAGCAATGAGGCCAGCGGCAATCCTGTAAGGCAACATTTCCCGGAATACAACTTCAACATCCAACGACGAAAAGTACTTTGATTCACGCGCATCTTTGCCATTGCATACTTTTCGCGACCTTCCTTTGACAGCACATCGACATACGGGATTGGAGTGTCCATGTCTTTTGCAAGATCTGCTGATTTTCGCGCAACCTCCTCGCCAGACGTGCCATTCTCGAAAAGATCGTCCAGCTTTGCATCATATTTCTCTATGTCACTGAACATTTCCAGCAGCAAGTCATACATTTCCTCCATGCCCAATGAACCATACTGATTTAGCATTTCAACCCGTGTTTTGTGCATCGGTCTCTTGTGCCAGCCCTTCCTGCCGTTCGGAAAAACCACGTCAAATTCATCGCGGTAGTTCTTCACTGATCCAGGCTTGCCGCCGACTGCACTGGCCAGGCAATTGTATGCTTGCTGAAAAGACGCAAAACCAAGTTTATCCAAGCCTTCCTTGTCGAATTTTGCAAGGAATAACCCGGCAAACATTTCTTTTACATTTGCGTCTTTCATGGCATCAAACAATATTAGACTTCACATATTCCCATACCTAAATCCTACTTTACGGCCTTGATTCAAATACTTCAAGATCAACGTGCAAAAAATCTTCGTTCAACATCTATGCAATCGCCATTGGAATGGCAATACGGTACAGCCCTTCCACTTGCTCCTCTCATCCCTTTATGCTATATTATCTTTCAACAAAAGACGTTTTCATTGATAGCCATTAAGGTTGAAACAAAATGATCTCTTCAAGATTCGTTCTTGCCGCCTTGTGTAGCGCCATGCTCCTGGCCGGATGCACCGTCATCCGCGAGCTCCCAAGCGACTTCCGGATTCCCGAGCAAAACAACGACGAATACGTTCTCGCCGCCAAGATTCTCGACTCCATGCTCCGCGGCGACTACGATCTCTTCCGCAAATCAGTGCCCGACAACATCTCCAGCAAGTTCACCAAGGAGACCTTCGAGGAGAGCCGCAAGCGCGTCACCGACCAGCTCGGCACCCCCGTCTCCTACCGCTATCTCACCAAACTCGAAATGCCCACCTTCTCGCCTTTCGTCTGGGCCGTGCGCTTCGAGCGCTACGACCTCAAGATGGAGAACACCTTCCACAGCGAGGTCCTCTTCCGCGTGATCACCGCGAAGCTCGACGGCAAACCCGTCGTCACCTCGTTCAACTTCCTATGATATCATTATCCAACAGGAGTATATAGCATGAAGACTTCCCGTTTCTTTCCGCTGGCCGCTCTGATGGCCGCCGGAATCGCCGTCCTGCCGCTCTCAGGAGCCGAGGACATCCGCGAGATCCGGCTCCGCCAGGACGACGCCCAGGTCCGTTTCGCGACCAAGCTCTACGAGTTGAAGAACATCTCCGCCGAAGAGATACTTCCCTTCGTCAGCTCCGCCGTCCTCCGCTACAACGCCAATTCCACCGTCCGCCGGGTCACCGGCGGTCACGGTCCATGCGGCGCACTTCTCGTCTCCACTGGACGCGACTTCCTGCCCTATGTCGACGACATCGTCTCCGCCCTCGACGGCGAAGCCGACGCCAAGAACCCAGGCATCTCCGGAACCGGTGTCGCCCGCGTCGTCTACACCCCCTCCTTCCGTTCCGCCGACGATTTCGTCGGCGTCCTGAACAAGGCCGTCGTCTCCGATGCCGGAGCCGCCTCCGTCAACAAGGAGACCAACACCATCTTCTGGCGCGACCAGAGCGACTCCGCCGAGCGCACCCTCTCCTGGGTCAAGCAGCTCGACCGTCCGCTCCCGCAGGCGCGCATACGCCTCAACTACTACGAACTGCGCGACAGCGACCTCAAGGACTGGGGCGTCGACTACCTCGCCTGGAAGAACGGCCCCGGCGTCAATCTCTTCAACGCCGGCTACAACGCCGGCGAGATCATCGTCAATGAACTCCTCCAGACCGCCATGGACGCCGCCGTTGCCTCCGGCACCTGGGGCATCGGCGGATTCTTCACCGCGCCCCAGTTCGACATGAGCTTCATCCGCTGTCTGCAGCAGTCCGGCAACGCCAACGCCACCGCCAGCAACACCCTCGCTTTCATCAACACCCCCGTCACCAATGAAAAGGAATACGCCAAGCTCAAGGCCATCCAGGAGAAATTCCCCAAGCGCGCACCGTTCATCTACAGCGTCGCCATGTATCCCGAATACCAGAACATCTCCAAAAACGTCCTTGGACGTACCGTCGTCGGCAAGAGCTACTACGAGGACGAGGATGGCATCCGCCATCCCGATCCCCCTGCCCTCGAGGCCAAGATCGTAAACCCCTTCATCTGCTTCTCCAATGCCGACAAGTCCGACGCCCGCGGGTTCATCCCCTATGACAAGGAGCACATCGACGAGCAGATCGAGATCCGCGACAAGGGCGGAGTAACCTTCGACTACTCGCTCTACTTCAAGTCCGTGGTCGAACGCGGCAACACCGGCGGCGAACTCAGCAACAACGCCCTCGTCTGCGGATCCGCCAGCATCGCCTACGGCAAGGAGAAGATCCTCGCCGTCTACGGAAAGGAGAACGATGTCGAGCAGGTGCTCGGCATCCCGGTTCTCTGCCGCATTCCCATTCTCAAGTATCTATTCAGCACCACTACCAAGATCACCGAGCGCACCTACATCGTCGTCTCGGCCGAGGCCGTGCCGATCGGTCCGGACGAGAGCGTGGAGGAATACAACCAGAAGATCGACAGCGCCAACATCGATGTCGAGCGCCGTATAGAAGACCCGCTCCACACCCGCAGGGTCGAGGAGAAGATGCGCGACAAGTTCCGCAAGCTGGGCAAGGACATTGAACAGCCGATAAAGGATAAGCTGCAGGAGGAGGAAGCTGCCAAAGCTTCTGAATCTGCCGAGGAGGTGTCGAAATGAAGCGCGATTCTTTGATGCGGCTCTTTGCCGCCATGCTCCTGGCCGCCGCTGCGGCCGGCTGCCAGACTCCGAAGCGTGAATATCGCATTGTTCCTGTCCCCATGGATCAGCCAGCCCCCGAGGCAAAGTCCATCGAGGTGTCTCCCAAGGCCATCGCTGGAACTCCACGTGCAACCAACAACGAGCCTACCGGCGGCTACGCCCCGTCCAACGTCCAGGCCCAGCTCAACATTGACGTCAGGGACGGTGTCAAGGAGGTCAAGGTCGTACGCGACAACGCCGACCCGTACGTCATCACCAAGCCCTACCGGCTGAAGAACGCCGATCCCTATGCCGTGCGCAGCTATCTCGCCGCGGCCGTCGGCGCAAAGACCGTCAACGACAGTCCGGCCCAGGTCACCGCGGTAAAGTTCTCGGACGGACGCGGCGTCGTGCTGGTGTCAGCGGAAGAATACCGGTTCAAGGACACCGATGAATGTCGCGGCATCGACAGCATTGTCGCTTCGCTTGACCGCAAGGGACTCTCCTACTTCGGCGAGGCCGGGGCTCACATCTACTTCCCGCGTCACAGCCGCGCGTCCAATCTGCGCGAGATGCTGCTCAACACGGGGTCCGGCGAACTCGATCCGCAGTTCGCCATCTCTCCCAGCACTCTCGTCGTGGACGGCGAGCTCAACGCCCTGGTGGTCAAGGCTCCGGAATGGCGCTGGGCCGAACTATACGGCATGCTCCGCAAGTACGACATTCCGACACCAGAAATCAAGATCACCTACCAGGTGCTCGAGATCTACGCCGAGAACGACGACCGCATCGGAGTAGACTTCCAGTCCTGGAAGAACAACGAGGGCGTCGACCTCTTCTCCGCAGGGACCATTGTTCGCAGGAACTGGGGCTCGTTCTTCGTCAGCGGCGTCCAGAACACCGGCAACAACCGCACCAGCTGGTGGAACCTCAATCCCAAGTGGAACACCCGCTATCTGGATTTCATGACCAATATCGGCATGGCCAAGTGCCTGGCCCGCGGTACCATCGTGGCCCAGAATCGCAAGACCAGCATGCTGCAGGTCAACTCCGGATTCTTCTATGACAGGACAAACTACACGGAGAATGCATCCAGCATCGACGAGGCCTGCGAGGAATTCGCCTATGCGGATCCCAACCCCAACGCCATTCCGCGCCAGTCCCTCGGCAAGATATTGCCGCAGGGGAAGCTCCAGGAATTGCTCAATGACGGATTGGCCGGATCCGGATACAGCTCATACCTAGCCCAGGCCGGATACGTCCGCCGCGCCATGGGAACTCAGACCGGCGAGGCGCTCTACTATGACGCCATTGCCAAGGCGGCCGGCGACAGCGCCATCAGCCCGCTCAGCAAATACCTCGTTGGCTTCGTCAGTGCCGACGGCACAGTAACCGACGCCGCCTGGTTCAACGGCAACTGGCGGACCGTGGACTCCGCCCCCGGCGTCATCCACGGCTGGATTCAGTATCCAATGGTCGTCGACGGATTCCAGTTCAACTTGCAGGTCACCCCGGTGGTAACCGGCAAGGCGGCCACCATCCTCTTCGACCTCACGGGATCGTCGTTGCTCGGATGGAACGGCGACGGCTCCGCCCGTCGCAGCGAGTCGCGTACCAGCACGACAGTCCAGATCGGCTACGGCGGCCAGGACTTCTTCATAGGCGGACTGCGCAAGTCCGAGGCGGTCCGGGGCAACAACGGCCTGCCCTATCTGAAGGACCTCCCGGTCATCGGCCGCATCCTCTCCACCGAAACCGAATCCATCAAGCAGTCGCAGCTCATTCTGGTGGCGCATGTCGAGTACTCCAAGCCCGATGCCGAGGTGCCCTCGCAGATACAGGACAATCTTGGCAAGATCGTCAAGGGCATCAACCGCGGCATGACCAGCCGCACCGGGAACATGTTCTTCGACCAGTATTGGCTGGACGAGGATCGCGCGGACCGCGCGGACCGGCTCGACGATGTCGATCGTGAAATCAGCAACGACTACCAGACGCTGCAGTAGGCATGGGAGGCGACATGGACAACACAACGGAGACTCGTGATGTCGAACGCGCTCGAAGACGGGCGGAGAACCTAGCCAACTTGAAGAAGGCCTGCCGCCTCCTGGAAATCGTCCGCCGGGAGTTCCTGACGAACGACTGGAGGCGCTATTCCAGGATCATACCGCAGCAGCAGTACATTCACCTGATGGCGGTTCGCTACGATCTGCCGTGCAACCTAGCGACGGTCATGCGCCTCACCGGCATGACCTCGGCCGGAGCATCGATATTCGTGGACAAGATGGTGAAACTCGGAATCTTCGAGCGTCACGACGATCCGCGCGACCGCCGGAACGTCGTGATATCGCTGACGGAACGCGCGCAGTCCAGCCTGGACATGCTGGACGATCGTCTTGACAAGTACATATACAACTACTTCAGGGAATGCGAACCAGATGATATAGATGCGCTGAACCACGCGACAAGGGTGGTCTGCAGGATATTGGGCAACGTCGAGGAAAAGAAGAAAGAGAACGGTGAAGAGGAATGATAGAGAATTGGTTTCTCAAAAGGACTTCAATGCGAGATGGTGAAAAACGCCAATCCTGACAAGGATCGGCGTTTTGGTATTCGTGTTTTGTCAGTTATTTGCAAAGGTAGGTGATCAGCCATCCAAGTCCAGTAGCAGCCACGAACACTATCAAGCACCACTTCTGAACCTTACCCGCTCCGAATCTTTTCACCAAAAAGGCAAAAACAAAGGCCCAAACGACGAACAGCAAAATAGAGATCAAGACACTCATTTCATTTCCTCCGAGTTATTTTTCTTCCATTCGCAATACTTTTCTATCTCGTCCATAAAGGTTGAAAAAACATAACCGAATATCGCGACATCATCAGTAAATCCAACAAACGGCAAAATATCGGGAACCAAATCCATGGGCAAAATCAGATAGATGAAAGCACCGACCAATGCTGCCAAAAATTTCCAAGGGATTTGTTTATAGTCTCCGCTGAAATAATCCTTCAGCATACCATAAAGCAACTTCAAATCAATCTCATTTCCGCCATAATTAAAGCGACATGAGTTTGTTAACCAGTCTAGCACTTTCGGGTTTTCAATAATTTCATGTACTTTGTCCTTGATATTCTCATCATTCAACTTTTTCAATATATTCTCAAAAACTTTGTTCATTTGTTCTCTCTTCGCTAATTTGCAAGTGATACCATTCTCCCGACGCTATGTTGATTTACGAGGAAAGCATGAAGTGGAAGTTACAAAAACGCCAATCCTCATTCGGGACCGGCGTTTTGGTATCAGCGTTTTGTCGGTTATTTGCAAAGGTAGGTAATCAACCATCCAAGGCCAGTGGCAGCCACGAACACTATCAAGCACCACTTCTGAACCTTACCCGCTCCGAATCTTTTCACCAAAAGAGCAAAAACAACGGCCCAAACAACGAACAACAGAATAGAGATCAAGACACCCATTTCGTCACCCTCGCTTTTAGTTGTTCTTCTTCCATTCGCGATACTTTTCTATCTCGGCAATAAAGGTAGAAATAACAAAACCGAAAACTGCGGCATCATCCGTAAATCCAACAAACGGCAGAAAATCCGGAATCAAATCGACTGGTGATATTAGATAAATGAAAGCTCCGACAATGGCTACTAAAAATTTCCATGGAATCTCCTTGTACTCTCCCTTGAAATAGTCGCACAGCATTTCGTATAGAAGTTTCACGTCATCAATAATGTCCCCCAATTCTTCAATAAGTGAAAACGACTTGGGGTCGTCAAGAATCTCCTTTATCTTTTCCATGATGTTCTTTGGATTCAATGCAGAAAGAATTGTTTCAAAAAAACCATTTCCCATCTCCATGATTTCCTCCTTGTTTCGTCTTCTTTTTCTTTTTGATTTTCGCGACAACAAATTTCGCTACCTTTGAAAATAATTCAAAAAAAAAAATCAAGTTTTTTCTCATGGAAGAATTCGATTTCACATATTTTTTCACACCCAAAAGCACGACAGGCTGAGTTTCGAAAAAAGGAACTTCATTCGCGCAGGCAATCAAGGTGTACCACCCCGCCCATCTGCAATTTGAACTTGATAAGGATGAGCGCAATTATTTTTTATTGCGGTGTTAGGTAAAAAACAGACAGTTCGTCCATTTGATTACCAGATGTGGATTGTAGTGTGTGGGAAAAACCTACTTTCCTGCCGACGCCAACGACTTTTTCGCGAACTCCGCCAGCTCGTCCAGCGATGAATCGACCTCTTTGTCGCGGATGGTGATCGCCGGAGTCATCATGGCGCCTTTGGCCAGTTGCGCGGCGTCCGATTCGCAGCGTTGCATGAATCCGCCGCCGTGTGTGAAGAACGGCGCCACCACCTTCCCTGAGAGATCAGTGTGCCCCAGGAAATAGGCAACGGGTTTCGCCATCGTTCCGCACCAGTTCGGCGATCCCACGAACACCATGTCGTAGCCCGACACGTCCGGCATCTCGACCACCTGAACCACGGCATCGGCCGCTTTCTCGCGGCGCGCCCTGGCCACGCATTCCCCGTAGTCCGCGGGATACGGATTGCTCGACACGAGTTCGAAGACATCCGCCCCCGCGGCCGCGGCGATTGTTTTCGCCGCCTTGGCGGTGTGGCCGCCCCAGGAGAAGTAGACGACCAGCGCCTTCATTACAGCAGCGCCTCGGGATGGAGGTCCGAAGGCATCCGCCATCCGGTCCTTGGCGAAAGCGTCACCTCCGTCGTCCGGACGCCGTCCGGAGACGCGTTGCGCTTGAACTGCTGGGTCGTCATGCGGTGCATGAATGTCGCCAGAGTCTTTTCTATCGTCGCGTTGTCAAAGACGCCATGGAACGCCTTCTTCGCCATGAAGTCCAGCGTTTCGGGATCGATCGTCCCCGTGAAATAGTAGTGGATGAAGAAGTCGTGCAGGAGATACGGTCCGAGGACCTCCTCCGTCTTCTGCGTTATCTCCCCGTCCTTGCCCGGTATGAGTTCCGGGCTGATCGGCGTGTCCACCACATCGAGCAGCGCCTTCGCCAGGCGTTCGGTCGAACGCGAGGCCTCGCGTTTGAGTATCTCCGGAATCTGGCTCTTGTAGGTTGAGGAATTCACGTTGAACATCGACATCTGGTCCCCGTTGAAGGTGCACCATCCAAGCACCCCTTCCGAGAGGTCGCCCGTGCCCACCACGATTCCGTTGTCGCGATTGGCGATGTCCATCAGCACCTGCGTCCGTTCGCGGGCCTGGGAGTTCTCGAACACCGCGTCCGGCGTCCTGCCGTCATGTCCGATGTCCCGGAGGTGGATCCGGCAGGCCTCGGTGATGTCCACCACCTCGAAGCCCGTCTCCAGTTCCTCGCATATCGTCCTCGCGTTGGCCGCCGTGCGGCCCGTCGATCCGAATCCCGGCATCGACACCGCGTGGACCGCCGAATGCGGCAGCCCCAGCATGTCGCAGGCCCGGCAGCAGATGACCAGCGCGAGCGTCGAGTCGAGTCCGCCCGACACCCCGAGCACCATCGTCTTCGCGCCGCAGCGCTCCACTCGGAGCGCCAACGCCGAGGATGCTATTTCAACGATTTCGTCAAGCTCGCGGTTGCGTTCCGATTCGTTCCTGGAAAGATACGGCATCTTCGGGAAGTCCACGTAGAGCGGCTTGCCGCAGCGCGTCATCTCCCCGACCTCCGCCTGGGTGTCGGCGTCCAGCACCGGATCCACATGCCATCTCCGGCGCTGTCCGATGCGGTCCATGTCGATGTCGGCGAAGGTCATGCGGCCCGATCCCTCGGAGATGATCTCGCCGTCGCAGCAGAAGAATATGTCGCCGTCACCGCCACGGTCGCCCGTGGCGACGCCGCTGCCGGCGTTGCAGAACATCTCGAGCCGGTGCCCCGCCGCGCTGCTGCCGGCGAGCACCCGGCGGCGCCAGGCGGCGCGGCCGGCATAGGGTTCGTCGCTGCCGATGCAGATTATCGCGTCGGTGTCGAGCTTGTCGCCGTTGCACCACGCGTCGTCGCCGACCATCACCTGGAACCCGAAGTCGCCCATGAATTCGACGATGCGGTTCTCCTTCTGCGCAAGATCATGGCATCCCGGCCTCGCGGCCATCACCATGTCGATGAGCTCCCCGCCCTTGGCGACATAGGCGGCGCTGACCGCGTCGGGGCCGCACGGCACCGGAACCCCGAACACCGCCACGCAGTTCCTGGTGTAGTTCACCAGTTCGTTGGCGGCGTCGTACGCCGCGGCCATGAATCCGTCGTGGGCGTAGAGCGACCCGCAGCCCGCGCCGCTTATGGCCAGCTCCGGGAACACCACTATCGACGCGCCCGCCTGGTCCGCCTCCTTGTAGGCCTCCTTCAATGCCTTCAGGTTGCCCTTCCAGTCTCCCGGACGGCACTTCGGTGCCGCCGCCGCAATCCGGTAGAATCCGTGCATGTCCACCTCCGTGTTTTTGGAGCGCTATTTCTTCTTCTCGAAACGATTCTCCGTGCCGTCGATGAGACGGCGGATGTTGGAACGGTGCATCACTATCGCCAGTGCTCCGACCGCGGTGCAGAACCACGCCGTCCATATGCTGGACGCGTCGTTGCTCTGGGGGACGCCGAGGTATCTCAGCGCCCAGACGGCGACGACGAACGTCACCGCCGCGGCCATGCTGCCGACCGACACGTATCTGGTCGCGAAGAACACTATTACCCAGACGGCGAAGGCGATGGCGACCGCGTACGGCACGATGGCCAGCAGCGCTCCAGCCGCCACGGACACCCCCTTGCCGCCCTTGAACTTGAGCCAGCAGGGATAGATGTGCCCGAGCGTCGCGGCCGCCGCGCAGGACAGCACGACCAGCGTCGTGAGCCCGGGCGTCAGCACCGCCCCGAGCACCGGCACGAATCCCTTCAGGAAGTCGCAGAAGAAGCAAAGCTTCCCGGCCTTGGGCCCCACCGTGCGCGTCACGTTGGTCGCCCCGATGTTTCCCGATCCGACCTTGCGGATGTCGACGCCGTTGAACTTCCCGATGATGAGCCCGAACGGTATCGAGCCGAAGAGATAGGAAATGACAATCAGCGCCACCGATTCCAGCACCATCATGTCGCCCTCCTTCAGGTTTACTTCAGCAGTTCGGCCAGTTCCGCGTCGGATGCCAGGACTCCGGCGCGCTGCTTCTCCCGGAACGTCTCGAGCTTGGACGCCAGCCCCGCGTCGTGGATGGCCAGCATCTCTATCGCGAGCAGCGCCGCGTTCTTGCCGCCGGCCTTGCCCGACGTGACGGTCGCCACCGGGACTCCGGGCGGCATCTGGACCGTGGCCAGAAGCGAATCGAATCCGTTGAACGGTTCCGACGGTACCGGTATCCCGATCACCGGCAGCGTGGTATGCGCCGCCATGACTCCGGCGAGATGCGCCGCCATGCCGGCCGCGCAGATGATGACGTCGATCCCGCTCTCGCGGGCTCCGGACGCGAATTCCGCGGCCTCCGCCGGCGTACGGTGCGCGGACAATATCCTCGCCACGTACGGAATGCCAAACGTCTTCAGCGTGTCGACGGCCCCGCGGACCATCTCGATATCGCTCTT
>JAKSOH010000046.1 GCA_024405675.1 Victivallaceae bacterium | reverse complement strand
TGCAACAGCACCGGCAAGAAGTCCTGAATAGGAGATTGTGAAGGGAGCTGCATCGGCCCTCTATGGCAGCAGCGCCAATGGAGGCGTCATCAACATCATCACGCGCGATCTGTCGAAATTACCCGCCTGGAGTCTGGATCTGAATGGACGTATCGGTAGCCATGCCGAGAAACGCTATGGCCTGGATTTTGGCCTGCACAAGGGGAGGGTGGCAAATACGCTCAACGTCCTGTACAATGGCCGGGATTGCTATGGTGTGCATAATCGCGATAACCGATCGATTCCGCTGCGCATAGACTATGTGCCCGGTCAGGAGGTCTGGAATGTCCGGGACCGCATAGCCTGCAGGCTCAGTGACGGATTGCGGATCACGGGACGTCTGGGCTATTACCGGCGTGAGATGATACGCAATGCAGCCGAATCGGAGCATTCCCGCTACTATGACTACTCGGGGGGGGTGCGTGCCGACTGGGAGCCAACCGCTGCCGACCATGTGGAGGTGTCGTACAACTTTGACCAGTACGACAAGTCGCGGTACTATGTTCCGTCGGCCCTGCTCGTATCGGACATGGATGTGCGCGAATACAGCAACGTCCAGAACAGTGTCCGAAGCCTGTGGAACAGAAACTTCAGCCAGGGTACCCTCACGCTGGGCGCTGACTATATGTACGATTATCTGGTCAATGCCAAGTTGGCAGATGCCGACTATCACCAATCCTCGGCAGATGCCTTTGTGCAATATGACTGGAACCTCTCGAAACAATGGGAACTGATAGGAGCCTTGCGTTACGACTACTTTGAGTCAGGCCACCGCAGCCAGCTGCCCCCCAAGGTCTCAGCTGCCTGGCATCAGAGCCGCCGTCTGCATCTCCGTGCCGGTTATGGCATGGGATTCCGTGCGCCGACGCTCAAGGAGCAGAGGACCAAGGCGGCGTTCGAGCTCATGAAATCCAATCTCGCCCAGCTGGGCGACAGCATAGACCGCGCGGAATACATCACTTCGCTTGACCGCGGCGGACTCTACCATACGGAACTCTGGCGCGTGGTCTGCGAACGCAAGACTGCCGACGGAAAAAAGATAGTGGTCGAACGGTTGTTCTACGTCACCACGGCCGAACTGGACGGCAAGCTCCAGGTGCTCGGCTTCAGGTTCGATCCATTGGTGTGATTTCAAGGTTGTTTCAAATATTTGTAAACTTAAGCAAAAAGAGGAGAAAATCAAATGAACAGACTGAGGCATGTTGTGCAGCTGGCGGTCATGGCCGCGCTGCTGGCGGCATCCGTGGTCTACGCGGACAGCGAACGCAAGATAACGTTCGTGGAGGACAACGCGCAGCACGTGATGACGACCAAAATCTTCGTACTGAAGCACGTCAAGGCGAGCGACATCCTGCCGTTTGTGAACCGGGCCTGCCTGCGCTACGACAAGTCGTCGACCGCCGACAGCATCAATGACGCCGCCCAGAACAGGCAGCTGCTGGTGGTTTCCACCGGTGTCAACATGATGCCGTATGTCATCGACATGATCGAGATGCTCGACCACGACTGCAAGACGGAAAACCAGTACGGCACCGGGGTGTCGGGCGACGGCATGAAGTTCGCGTTCTACCGTCCGAAATTCCGTTCTTCCCTTGACATGGAGAACATCGTCTTCAAGGGCGGCATCGCATCGAGCTTCCCGGAAGGCCACTACACCGTGGACCGGAAGACCGGCACCTTCTACTTCCAGGACACGCCGGCGACCATCGTCGACATCCTGTCGAAGCTGGAGTTTCTCGACAAGCCTACTCCGCAAGCCCGCGTCGAACTCAAGATATACGAGGTGCGCGACAGCCAGCTGCATGACGTCGGAATCGACTACCTGGCATGGAAGAACGGTCCCGGACTCAACATCTTTTCGGCGGGATTCCAGGCGTTCTCCATGGAAATAGCGGAGAAGATGCTCGAACAGCTCTTCGAACATGGTTTCGATTTCGCATCGATGACCTATGGATTCGGCGGATTCTACACCGCTCCTGCGTTCGACTTCAGTTTCATCAGGCTGCTCCAGCAGAACAGCCAGGCCCGCATCAACAGCAGCGCGAGCCTCCTCGTCACCAATACGCCGGACCGTACGTTCAGCGTGTACATGTCCCCGGAATACCAGCGCCTGACCAAGGACGAAAAGCACCGTTCCGAGGTGCTGGTCGGAGGCGACGCCACGCTCGGCGTGATGCTTTACGACGTCACAATCGCCGGACATTCCGACGGCATAATCAACTTTTCCTATCTTCTCGACGGCAGCAGCGTGGTCGAGCGCAACAACATGGGCGAGGAAATCTCCAACGGAGTCAAGATCGGCAGCACCGCATCGATGAAGTTCGGCATCGAGCGCATTCTCTGCACGTGGAAGCGCGACGAGATCGTCGAGCAAAGCGTCGGCGTGCCGATTCTCTGCGAGCTGCCGATTCTCAAGTACATATTCGGAACCACCACGCAGCAGACCGAGACGGTGCACTACTTCATCACCGCCAAGGTGGTTCCTGTAACCATCAACGACACCATACCCAGCGGCGCGCTGGCCGAGTTCGCCGTGCTGACGGGTAACAAGTAGGGAGGGCAGCGCATCATGAGAAAACTTCTTTCTGTGACCGCGGTCGCCGGACCTCTCGTCATGGCGGTTTCGTCATTTGCCGGAGGCGGCTATCGTCCATACGAGGATTCCAAGGTCGAGGCCCGGCTCAATGTCGACGTCGACAAGAGCGTGGACAAGGTTCATTTCGTCCGAGACAACGCCGCCCCGAGCGTCTACACCAAGGTATACCGCCTGAAGCACGCCGATCCGATGGAAATGCGCGGATTCCTGCGCCGCATGGTCGAGTCGCGCTCGGTCGACTCGGCCGACACCGGCATCTGGGCCATGAAGTTCATGGACGGGGTCGGATTCATAATCGTGTCGGCCGAAGAGTACCGGTTCGCCGAAATAGAGCATCTCGTCGAGACGCTGGACAAGAAGGACTTCGCCGCGCTCTCCGGACAGCCTGAATACTTCTACCAGCCGAAGTTCCGTTCCGCCAATGATGTGGCAGCGCTGGTCAACCGGGTTGGCGCCACCACGAAGAACGTGGACGGATACGATCTCGTGATGACCGACCCCGCGCTCAACATGATTTACTTCAAATCGAGCATCTGGTCGCGGGCGACCATCGACGAGGTCCTCAAGGAATACGATACCCCGCTTGCGGAAATCCGGGCACGGGTGACGGTCTACGAGCTCTACGCCGAGAACGACACAAAACTGGGACTTGACTTCCAGGCCTGGAAGAACAACGACGGAATCGACCTCTTCAGCGTCGGCGGACGCTGGATGCGCAACGCCACGTCGCCGTTCGGCGAGCTTGCGCGCAACGGTCGTAACAACAACAGCATGTTTAACTTCAACCCGAAGTGGAACACCAAGTACGTCGACTTCCTGGCCAGCAAGGGCAAGGCCAAGGTCCTCAACAGCTGCGACATCGTGCTCCGTGGCGGCGAGACCGCCGTCATCGAACGCACCAACAACATCCTGGAGCCGCGTCTGGAGAAGGCGGAGGACATCAAGAGTTCGCTCACCCGCGGATTCGGCTGCTACGACAACAGCGCATCCGCCGCCAACACCCAGTTCTCCGTCGGAATCAACGAAAACGGCAAATCGGTATTTTTGGACATTCCGGCGGGCAAGATCGTCGACGTCAACTTCCTCAAGGCGGAGGTCAACGGCAAGGGCAGGGTGGTCGCGGAGATAACCCGCGGCAGTGGCCTTGGCGCCTTTTTTACAGACACCTTCGCCGAGACGACCGAGCTCGTCAGCGTGACCGACGAGAACGTCAAGTGGGGAGAGAAGATCGAGGAACCGCTGGTGGAGAAGGGCAACCGGATCAATCTCGACCCGGGCATGACGACCTTCGGATTCCGGCTCGCCATGACTCCGTCGGTCGCAGGTGAGGCCACGATGCTCAACGTCAAGGGCAGCAACGATTCGCTCATCGGCTACACCTCCGAGGGCAAGCCGCGCATCCAGAAGGGCGCGACAATCGACACCGATTTCATGATTGCCAATTCCGGTAGCGAAATCATGATCGGCGGCATCGAGAAACGCGATGTGGTGCGCGTGTCCGGCGGCGTCCCGATTCTGAAGGATTTGCCGATCATCGGATGGGTGTTCTCCACGGAGTACGAGTCGTCCAAGCGCTCGCAGCTCCTGGTCGTGGCCGAGGTGATGCCGACGAGCTCCGACGACGTCGTCACGGAGGCTCAGTACAAGGAGTTCCGCAAGCTCGACGACCGGCTTCAGGACGCCGGCGAAAACAACCGCTATGGCTACCGGCAGTTCTTCATCGATGGCGAGCGTCTGAAGAAGAACGATGAACCGAAGCAGGAAACCCAGCAGCCTAAGGAGGTGCCCGGTAAACCGGCCGCGGAGCAGCCGAAAGCCGAGGAATCCAAACCGGTCGCGGAGCAACCGAAAGTCGAGGAATCCAAACCGGCCGAATCGCAGGCTGGAACCGACAAGTAGAAATTTCTGGGTGATGGGAATAACAAGGCCCCGGTTTCGACCGGGGTCATTTTTTATGATATTCCAGTGAAGGCAGTTGTCGACGGAATCATATCAACGGCCACCTGCGGATTTGCGAATACAGGAAAGTAGTTTGACAAATGCCGTTTTTACCATGTTGTGCATTGACACAAATTGTTTGCAAAACTATCTTATCAACAAGTTATTAACAACAAGTTGTTAACATCATGGAGGCGAACATGGCGGACAAGATTGTTCCCGGATCTGGACCGTGGCAGGAGGAATATGCGATTGTCACTTCTGGCGATCTCACCGAAGGCATTTCCATTACCATTACTCAGAATCCTCCGAACGAAAGCTCATACTCGCTGGATTTCGTAACCATAACGGCAGAGTTCGTCGATCCGACAGGTTCCGGATTGAAGCACATGTGGTACAGCCTCACCGATGGAGTGAGCTGGCAGAAATACATAGAGCCGTTTACCGTCTATGACAACGGCAATGTCCTTGTCGCCGCCGAGAGCAACAGCGGCGCCACAGTGACCGCCGAGCATGTCGTCTACAACATCAAGACCCCGACCCCGGTCATATCCGTGGGATCCAAGAAGACGCTGAAGCTCGACTCCAACGTGTACGGCGTCCGGTTCGTGGACATCAAGAGCGGCGGCATCTTCGACGGACGCGAACTCAATATCAACGAAGGCAACGTCACCATGACGCTTTCGTCCAACGCCAAGCTCAGCGTGTCCGACCTCCTGGAATCGCCACAAGGCAGCCGGCCTACTGCGACGATGAGCAACTACTCTACTCTCAATGTATTCGAGGGCGGCGATATCGTCGGACTCGAGAAACTGACGGCCAAGACCCGCTGCAACATCGAGGTCAGCGGAAACATCGTCGGCAACGCCTATGCCGCAACCATCAACGTCGGGCAGGGGGGGATGGTCAAGGTAGGCGGAGGCATAGACCTTATGACGGGCAAGAACGCGTTCTCGCTCGCCAAGGGGGCGGTCATGACCGTCGAAGCCAGCATGGTCGGTGTCTGCACCTTCAAGCTGGCAAACGGAGCCATCGACCAGATGACTACGGCCACCATAAACAACACTCTCGGCTTCGGCGAGTTGTCCAACTTGCTCTCCATTGGCAAACACGGCTGGCTGCAGGCCGGAAACGTGGTGGTCAATCCTCTGGGACGGCTCGATGTCCAGGTCGGTGTGAACGCCATCATCGAGACCGGCGACGTGAACTCCCTCGGTTCGCTCAAGACCAAGGCCGGAGCCTCCTACAAAAAAAGCGGCATCAAGGTGCAGGGATACACCTCTGTCGACATGGAGGATGTCACGGGAACAGACCTGTCCGACGTCGTCACTTTCTCGAACTACTCCAGCGTGAAGCTGGATTCCATGGATCTTCTCGGCGGCAAGAATACCTTCCAGATCGCCTCCAAGGGCGTCGAGGTCAAGGTCGCGGGGAAGCTCGCGGGACTCTCCGTATTCAAGATGGCGGCGGGCAAGAACGACCAGTCGATGTCGTTGCTTTCCGCCACCGGTTCGCTCGGATTCAACCAGGCGGACAGCAAGTTGTCGGTCGGCAAGTTCGCCGTGCTTTCCGCCGGTGGCATCGAAATGACCGAACGCGCCATGCTCGCCATTGATCTCGGTGCCAATTCCGCGGTAAGCGTTACCGGCATTTCCCGTGGGATCACAAGTCTCAAAGTCGCGAACGGCGTTTCCTACAAGGCGGCCGCCGGCTCCAAGATGCAGGGATGCACCATCGCCGAGTTCGGCGAGACCTACGGAACAGATCAGGCCGACACGATTGCCATTGGGAATTACGACCAGGTCAAGTTCAAGTCGCTCGATCTCGGTGATGGCGTTAACAAGGTGACCATCGGCGGCCGTTGCTCGACCATGACCGTCGACGGCGATTTCAAGGGCGTCTCCGCCATTTCCATCGCCGCCGGAAAGAACGAAATCGTCAACTCCAAACTCTTCGTCAAAGGAACTATCACGTTTTCCAGCCAGAGCGTCAATCTGGTCCTGGACAAGTTCGCCACGCTTTCCGCGGGCAGTATCGACACGGCTTACGCCGGACCGATTTCGATTTCCACAAAAGCCAATTCGTCGTTGATCCTGTCAGGGACCATCAACAACTTGTACAGTCTCTCCATTGGCGCTGGAACGCGATTCAAGACCGCAGACGGAGGCAAGCAGCAGGGCACGACCATCGCGGTTATGCAGAACGTCTTCGGAACGCTCGGCAATGACAAGATCACCCAGGCCGCCTACACCGATGTCACCTTTGGCAACATCGATCTCCTGGATGGCGTCAACACGATAAACGTCGCCGCAGGGAACGCCAAGTTCACGGCGACGGGCAGCGTCGCCGGGGTGAGTTCGTTCACCATCGCCAACGCCAAGAACGAATTCGACATCGGCAGCGTCAACATCACTGGCAAGCTGGTGTTCAACCAGCCGGATTCCACGCTTACGATTGGAAAGTATGACGAATTCAACGTCTCCGGCGGCATAGTCGCATCCAATATCGGCGGAGTCTCCATCAAGGCGCAGGCCAACTCCGACATCACTGTCGGCGGAGGCATAAAGGGGCTTGCGACGCTCGACATCGTTTCCGGCGTGTCGTCGAAGACAAAGGGAATCGGCATCACAAAGTTCAATTTAAGTGGCAAGATCGTTGGAACCGACTTGTCATCCAGCTCGATTAAGATTGCGGACAGCTGTCTCGTGAAATTGGATGACATCGACCTCGGTATCGGCGTCAATTCGATTTCCGTCACCGGCAAGAGCTCGACTGTGACGGCCGGAAAAGTCAAGAACATTTCGAGCCTCTCGATTGCCGCCGGCTATTCGGCGAGTCTCTACACCACGATGAAGCTAGACTCCCTGGTTATGAATGCGCCGTCCAGTTCAATCAAAGTCGGGAAATTCGCCGAACTCGAAATCAACGATGGAGTTTCCGTCATAGGCGAATCCTGCCGGATCGCGATTTCCAGCGAAGCCAATTCCGCGATCGTGATTTCCGGCGACGTGACCGGTGTCGGCAGTTTGAAGGTGACCGGTGGAGCGACCTACGTTGACGCCAGCGGTTTCAAGACGATGGGATCGGGAGTATTCAAGTCCGGAAAGATCATTGGAACGCAGTCCGGCGATACGTTGTCGTTTGGCAACTACTCGGAAGTCGAGATGAATGGCGTGGACCTTGGCGCGGGAAGCAACAAAATCACCATCGGCAAGTACTGCAATGTTTCCGCCGGCGATGTCGTCGGGAGCATTACGCTCGGACTCGGCGACTTGAGTTCGCTTTCTCTCGGATCCAAGACGGATATTTCAGGCAAGCTCACCGGCTCGTCCGGTGACAATGAACTCGAACTCGGCGCCGGCGGGTACATCTTGAACATCGACCTCGGTTCCGGATACGATGTCGTCAACCTGACCGGATTTGAAGTCGATTCCGGAACCTATCGTGTGAGCGATTCCGTCAAGAACGTGAACGAGTGGCAGATTTGCGGTGCGATGGTTGGCTTCGACGAGGAGACAACGCTCGAGGACGGCAGGAAGGCCAAGCTGGTCGCGAGTGGCGACAAGGCCGTGAGCGTCGATCTAGTGATTTCTGGAGAGAAGAAGAGCGCGCTGGTTCCGGATCTCTTCGCTGTCTAGCGCAACTTCGGCAAAAGCACTCCAATTGGCCTTGAAAACCGGCATTTCAGCCATGGATAACAGTTCTTCGCGTTTGAAATAGTGCCTGAATTTTTGCGATAACCGCTTGACGTATGGTAGGATTGCATCAGTATTCCCGGATTCAAACCAGAAACCTGTTCTCGACAAGAGTAGAAAAAAGGAATGAGCATAAAAGAAGAGTTTGCAGAAATTGTAAAACTACTTGAGAAAGAGGATGGGAAATGCCTTTCGGAGCTTCCGGATTACTGGGAGACATCCCCTGCCGTCAAGGCGGAAATAGAGCTTTTTACGAATAATCTTCAGGAAACAATACAGTTTCTCGACAACGATTGTACGGCAGATCAGTTGTTATGGTTATCCGAAGTCCTTGATGAGATTTCCGTAAAGCTTCAAAGCTGGGAATTTATTGATGCGTTGAGCAGATGTTTCAATAGATTTCAAAAGGAATGCAAGGGGTATGCCGTGAAAGATTGCATTTCCTTTGCCGAAGGACAGCTTAGGGCCGATGTGTATCGTCAGCGCTACCCAGACTTCGGCAAATGAAAATACATCCGTTTTTTTATCGGGTTCCGTCGGAATTCGTGTGACGGAAATTCAGACTTCCCGACCTCGCAACCTGTATGAAATCATCTGAGTTACGGGCCGGCCGCGTTAGGAAAACCAATGCCTGGCAAGTTCGTTTTTTCCGAAATCGGGCTAGCGATTCTTCTTCTGCCCAGGGGAGCCGCCCTTCGGCCTGAACGGAGCCTGCTTCCTGGTGTCGATTTGCTCGAACTTCGCAGGGGCGGGTCCTCTCTTCCTGGACTGTGCCTTCGGCTTGCCCATGGTGCGCACCGCCTGCTTGACCTTGTCGGTTCCAGCCTTCTGCGCGTTGTTCTCCGGCGTCATGTATCTCCGGAACGAATAGAATGAGAATCCGCCGATTTCCGGGCGCTTGGAGTTGTATCGCAGCTGGTTGTAGATTTCATCGATTGGGAACGTCTCGTTCGCGCCAAGATTGTATATGGCGTGGCCGGTGTAGAGCTTGACGTTCGTCCCCTTGACCTGGTCGGCCCACCAGTCGCATAGCGCTGCGTAGGCTGCCACGTCATGGGCGAAGCCCCAGTAGAGCTGCGGGATGACGTAGTCGATGTAGCCCTTTTGTATCCACAGCCGCACGTCGGCGTAGAGATTGCTGTAACAGCTCTTGCCACCGGTGAGCGAACCTTTCGGATTGTCCTTTTGATTGGCCCAGATGCCGAATGGACTGATTCCGAAGGCCACGTTCCTGGAGTTTTTGGCATTGTACGCCTTGATGTCTGCGCTGATCTGCGAAATCAGCGCCGTTACGTTTTCCCGTCTCCAGTCCGCGAGCGATAGCTTCGACTTGTTGTAGAGCTTGAAGGTGACCTTGTCCGCGTCGCCGATGTCCTCGTAGGGGTAGAAGTAGTCGTCGAAGTGGATGGCGTCTACCTTGTACTTGAGTATCTCGGCGACGGTGTAGCGTATATGGTTGCGAACCTGTGGATTTCCTGGATCCAGCGTCAAGGCTATCTTGCCTTCCTTGCCGGAAGGGGAGCTTATGACCATGCTGCTATTGCGGCGCGCTGAGTTCTTTGTCGGGAGCTTCGCAAGATATTCTTTCTTGGTGTCCTTGGTACCGCCGGTCACCCGGTAGGGGTTGAGCCAGGCATGGAACTCGATGTTGCGCTTGTGGCATTCCGTCACCATGAACTCCAGCGGATTCAGTCCGGGCAGCCGATCGCCGGTTTCCTTGCCGTAGAGGAACCTGGAATACGGGTTGTACGTCGACGGATACCAGGCGTCGTTGTTACTGCGCACCTGGAAGATGAGCACGTTGAGATTCTCTCGCTTCATCGCATCGACGAGGCTGATGAAGGAACTCGAGAATTCATCGCTGTTCTTGAAAGGTCCGAAGTCGATGTTGTCCACCGTGGCCACCCATACCGCGCGGAACTTGAAGTCGTTACGGATGGAATCCGGGAGATCCACCTTCCGGGCCGAGAACCTTCCTGCATACTTGACCGGACTGCCGTTTGCCGACTTGAGCGTCTCTCCGAACAGCGAGCAGCCGATCATAGCTGCTGTGAAGATGGCGGCCAGCTTGTTCATTTTTTACCTCCTGGGTTTCCTTGGAAAGCGTCGTTCTACGGCGCAGGGCAGTCGCGAACCTAATTCCTGTCCATCTTCACCGGCGACGACGCCGCGGATAATCATAAGTTCCCTGGCATGCGGGTACGCATGGCGCCGTGTCAGTTCCCTGAAGTCCTCCGGATTGGCGTCGCGCAACAGCGGCATCGTCGCCAGGATGGATACCGTCGCATCCTTGATGCGACCCACCAGCGACAGCGGATTGAGCAGCGTGTCGATGACGCTGGATATTGCATTTTCCGTCTCCTCTCCGGATTCGTAGAGCGTCCCGCCACGGCGCATCAGCTTGGCTTCGACGTAGGGCAGGCAGGTAGCGGCCAAGGCGATGGATACACTCGCGCGGTACCAGCCTTCCTCGATTCGACGTCCGCGTTCGGCCAGCAGATCGAGCGCATAGCCGGTCTCCTTGCGGTCCCAGGCGCGGTCGAGACGCGGAAGCAGGTGCTTCAGAAGTCCGTAGTCATGCATCGTCTCCAGTATGACGTCGCATGATGACGAGAGCAGTATCTTCTCGACTTCGAGCGAAAGCCGCGCCGCCGGCACCTTTTCCAGAAGGGCCAAGTTGGCGAAAAGCGCGTTTCCCGTGGCGTCTTCGAGCTTGAAGTCGAAGAGCGCCACCAGTTTGAGCGCCCGCAGCATCCTTACCGGATCTTCCTTGAATCTCGTGTCCGGATCGCCGATTGCGCGCACCACGCCGTTGCGGATGTCGCTGATTCCGCGTCCGTCGAGATCGATGACCTTGCCTTCGCTCGGGGAATAGAAGAGGGCGTTGACCGTGAAGTCGCGCCGGGCTATGTCGTCCCGGGCCGTTCCGAACTCGTTGTCGTCGGCGAGGGACTTGGGCTTGCGCCGGAAGGTGCTGACTTCGAAGAGCTCGCCGCGCACCATGACGTGGGCCAGGCGGAAGCGCTTGCCGATGATCCGGCAGGAACGCCGGCCGAATACGGTGCGCACTTCCTCC
>JAKSOH010000045.1 GCA_024405675.1 Victivallaceae bacterium | reverse complement strand
TGTCCGCGTCGACGTTGTGCATGCAAACCGGAATCCGCATCATCGACGCGAGAGTAATGAGATCGGCGCCGATGTGTCCGTAGGTGAAGGCACCGTGGTTGGCTCCCCAATTCGCCATCACGCTGTATACGTCCTTGAAGGCGCCGCAACCGGTGGTGCGTGGAATGAACCAAGTGCTCGGCCAGCCCGGATCGGTACGGCTGTCGAGAATGTCATGAACCTTCTTCGGCGGCTCGAAAGTGTAGCCCTCGGCGAGTTGCAACACCGGACCGAGTCCCTTGACCAGGTTGACGCGGGACATGGTGACCGGCATTCCGCCGCGAGTAAGGAACCGGCTGGAGTAGCCGCCTCCGCGGAAGTATCCAAGGTTCGCGGGAGCCCATTCGGTAGCGGCCAGGCAAGCCTTGGCCTCGGCCTCGGTGATCTCCCAGAAGTGCTTCATCGCCGGAGCACCGTCATACGAGCAGCGTCCGGTGGCGTCGAGCGTGGTGGCACCGGAGTTGATCAAGTGGATCATGCCGGGGAAATCCTTGAGGGCGGTGCCGGTCGCTGTCTTGACGGCGGCGGGGCTCCAGTAGGTGCGGACATCGCTGAATCCGGCGGCGCGACAGCTCAGCAGGTGGCTGAAGAGCATGGCGACGCCGTTGAGGCAGTCGTTTTCGGTGGCCAGCACGTAGGCCTCGCGGATGCCGTTCCAGTCGAAGCTGGTATTCAGGATCGTCTCCATGAAGTCGCCGTTGGGCATGTGGTCGGTCCACTGGCGCTGTCCCTGGAATCCTCCGAGGATGGCGTTGTTGCCGTTGGATTCCTCGACGAAACCGAGCTCGGCGAGACGCGGATTGCCGACAAGCAGGTCGCGGGCGATCATCGCCATCTTGACGCAGTACTGCCACTTCTCCTTGTGGACGGCGGCGCTGAATCCGTTCTTGCCGTTGTAGACGTCCTTGTACTGCTTGCAGTACTTGGTGGCCCAGGCATAGGCCTTCTTGAATTCTGCCTCGTCATAGATATTCTCGTTGACGCGGCGGATGATCTCGGTCATGTCAACGGAGACGCAACGCATGTTGAGGTAGTCCTCGAAGAAGTTCGGATCGACGGTGGATCCGGCGATGCCCATGGCGACGGAGCCGATGGAGAGATATGACTTGCCGCGCATCATGCCGACAGCTACGGCACCGCGTGCGAAACGAAGAATCTTCTCCTCGACATCGGCTGGAATGCTCGAATCGGTGGCGGCCTGAACGTCATGGCCGTAGATACCGAAAGCAGGAAGCCCCTTCTGTGCGTGGGCCGCCAGGACCGCGGCCAAGTAGACCGCTCCGGGACGCTCGGTGCCGTTGAATCCCCAGACCGCTTTCTGCGTCAGCGGATCCATATCCATTGTCTCGGAACCATAGCACCAGCATGGTGTGACGCTCAGCGTGGCGGTGACATTCTTGGCCTTGAACTGACGGGCAACCTCGGCGGCCTCGGCCGCGCAGGCGATGGTCGTCTTGCCGATAACGCACTCGACCGGCATGCCGTTGGGATAGCGGAGATTCGACGAAATCAGCTTTGCGGCGGCCTTGGCCATAGCCATGGTCTGCTTCTCAAGGCTCTCGCGAACTCCACGGCGGCGTCCGTCGATAATCGGGCGGATACCGATCCTTGGAAGGTCGTCGTGGAAGCGGTTGACGTTTTCCTGAACCATGAATTCTTTCATTTTTCTCTCCTGCATTTATGTAAATAAAAGGGAACGTGATAACATATTATATTGCAAAACGGAAATTATTCAAAGCGAACGCGCCGGAAAAACCAGTAAAAAGGAAGCGCGCGACCGGAAACCATTCGATTTCCGCTCGTGCGCATCGATTGTTTAGAAAACTACAAGACTATTTAGTGACTTTGCGCTGCTCGGCCTTTGGAATCGGAATGCACTTGCAGTCCTTGCAGTAGCAACGCTCGGGCAACACGATCATGATGCTGACAGGCTTGCTTCCGACGCAAAACGGCGCATGGTGCCAGACTCCGGGACGGATCATAAAGACCGTGCCCTGCGGAATGCGGAACGCCTCCATCTTGTCGACCGGAACCTTCTCGCTGCAGTCGGCCGGGGCGAACCAGGCTATGATGTCGCCGTCGAGCGGCATTCCGACTTCACAGGTGTTGTCATGGTATTCGCCGAATTCGATCACGTTCGGACGCGGTTTGACCATGAGAGTGGAAAACGCCGGATTCTCTCCGAAGAGCTCCTGCTTGACCATGTCACGGTAGAAAACGATTGCGGCATCCTTCGGACCGGTGGCATCCGAGTCCGGGTTGACCAGTCTGGCATAGCTGCCGTAGCGGGCGAATTTCTCGACGCTGAGTTCCTGTACCTTGATGTTCTTCATCTTCCTCTCCTGTGTTAATTGGGTAAAAGGGTAGCGCGACAACAATATTATATTGCAAAACGAAAATTATTCAAAGCGAACATGCGGAGGGATCATTGCAATCAGCGATGCTTCGACAACGCAATCGCGATGCAGTATTCCGCTAATCTTCATCTCCTGTTTTTTCTCCTCGCTCCGGAACCGCCCCCCCTTCCTCCACGATGCGTCCGATGCGAACTGCCGGAAAACGGATTGTCCGGGCTGACATCCTCCACCACCGGCGGAAGCTTCAGCATCTCCTCGGATGGAAGTTCGCTCGGGAAAGTGACATCCATCAGTTTCTCAATGTCCGGCAGATAGTAGGCGCCATATTCGCAGAGGAAGCTTATCGCCTTCCCCTTGTGGCCGGCCCGTCCGGTACGTCCGATGCGATGGATGTAGTCCTCGGCCCGTTCCGGCAGATCGAAGTTGATGACGATGGATACGTCGTCCACGTGGATACCGCGGGCGGCGACGTCGGTGCAAATGACGATACGTTCCTTGCCGGATCGGAAATTCTCCAACGTCCGCTCGCGGACATTCTGGCTGACATCGCCGGAAAGAACCGGCACGCTGTAGCCGTATCGGCGCAAGTCGAACTGCAGGCGCAAGTTGACGTCCTTGCGGTTGCCGAAGATCATGACCCTTTCGTACGGCTCCGTGCGCAACAAGTACAGCAACAGCGCCAGCTTGTCGTCACGCAACACGGAATAGAACTTCTGAAAGATGTTGTCGCTGACCATCTGCTCCGGCTCGCTCTCCACGACCACCGGGTCGGCGAGCCATCCCTGCGACAGACGCAGAATGCTCTCATCAAGCGTTGCCGAGAAGAGCGACGTCTGCCTGACGCCGCGGCGCGGCAATTCCGAGACGATCCGCTTGACATCCGGGATGAACCCCATGTCGAGCATGCGGTCGGCTTCGTCCACGACCAAAAACTCGATCTTGGACAAATCGAGGTCGCCCCTGCGGATGCAATCGATGACGCGCCCCGGGGTTCCGACGAGCAGGTCGACTCCTGACATCAGGCGGCGACGCTGCTTCTCGTAGTCGGTTCCACCATAGACGACCTGGCAGTCGATGTCCACAAAAGCGGACAACGAAATGGCGTCCTTGTATATTTGCGCGGCGAGTTCGCGGGTCGGGGCGAGCGCGAGGAATCTAGGACACCCCGGCTTGCGTTCCGGACACGGAGCGGTCACGAAGCGGTTGAACATCGTCAGCAGAAACGCCGCAGTCTTTCCGGTTCCGGTCTGCGCCTTGGCCGCGAGATCGCGACCCTCCAGCAAACCGGGTAGCGCCAGTGCCTGGATGGGCGTGCAATAACTGAATCCTGCATGCTGCACTGAGAACTGAATATTCTCGGCAAACGGCAAGTCGAGAAAACGCACCTTGCCTTCCTGCGGATCCACGGGCGACAACGCGGCCGGACGTTCGACATTGGCCTTCTCAATGAAATCGGCGGTACCATGCACCTCGGATTTCGCCGGCCGCGAAGGTGCCTTCGCGCGACGACCGCGCTTGCGGTTCTGCTTCTCCTTGCCGTCGTCCACCGACGGTTTCCTGGAAAAGGGCTTCTGCTTCGCTTCGCCCGGAGACTTCTTTTTTCCCTTCTTCCCCGTCTTGTTTGCAACGGGTTTTGTCTTCTTCTGTCCGCCGAATAGACCGCGGACCTTCTCAATCAATGATCCAAACACTTCCTCACTTCCCCATTATTTCGGCCAGATACTTTTTGAATTCCCCGGAGAACTCCTCGCGCCGCAGGCCGAATTCCACGGTGCTCTTCAGAAACGTCAGCTTGTCCCCGATGTCATAGCGCCGTCCGGATATCCGGCAGCCGTAGAAGGGACGATTCGCCATGACCATGGCCATGGCGTCGGTAAGCTGGACCTCGTTGTTCTTGCCGCGTCCGATTTCGCGCAGCGCATCGAAAATGTCGCTGTCGAAGACGTATCTCGCGGCAAAGGCGAGATCGCTCGGGGCCTTGTCGGGAGACGGCTTCTCCACCATGCCGGAAAGACGCAGCACGCCTTCCGCCACTTCGTTTCCCGCGGCGATGCCGTATTTCGACACCCGATCGCGCGGCACCTGTTCAAGTGCCACCGCCGGACCGTCGAACTTTTCGTACACGTCGATGACCTGCCCTACCACCGGACGGTCCGTGTCAGAGTCCATGACCGTATCCCCCAGGAGCACTGCGAACGGCTCGCCGGATGCGAAATCCTCGGCGTAGCGGATAGCGTCGCCCAGACCGTCGAGCGTCTTCTGGTAGACATGTTCCATCTTCATCATCCGGTCAAGACGACGGACTTCGGCAAGCGCCCCGGACTTGCCCGTCTCCATCAGGCGATTTTCAAGATCTGCATGCGGCCGGAAATGTTCGAGTATCTCCTCCTTGCCATCGCTGATGATGAACAACACCTCCTCGATGCCGGACGCGACGGCTTCCTCCACCACGTACTGGATGACCGGCCGGTCAATCAGCGGAATCATCTCCTTGGAGACGGCCTTGGTGAACGGCAGGAACCTGGTACCGAATCCAGCCGCTGGAATCACGGCCTTCCTGACGCAGTGAACGCTCATTTTCCGTACACCACTTTCGGTCGGATCACCTTGATGCCCCGTCCGGAAAGGACTTTCTCCAGGGCATTGTACATCTCCTCGTCCTCATAGGTGCCGATTATGGCCCCGCCCGAACCGGTGAACTTGGCGGACGCCCCGACACTGCGCGCGGCGGAAACCATGTCGAGATTCATGGAGCTTATGCTACCGGCGCAAACTTCCCGCCGCAGATCGAAGTTGCGGTTGATGAGCCCCGGTATCTCAGAGAGACGTCCGGAATCCATTGCCTGACGGAACCGGTCGGTGAGCGAAGCCCATTCGGAAATGGCGTCGACCACGCGTTTCACACCGTGCTCGTATTCGTAGCGCAGCCGGCTGTGCAGCACCTCCGATCCCTCTGACAGGTCGGTGCGGTAGGCAACATAGAGATTCAGTTCATCCGGAATAACCACGCGGTCGTAGATGCCGACGCCGTGCTTTTCCATGTAGGCGCGGTCGAAATTCATGTAGACCGGATGGTTGAACGCCTGAGCGACGCGGTCCTGAAGCCCGGCGGGGATGCCAAGCTCGTCGCGTTCGGCCGCAAGCACGACGTTAGCCATCTCGGACGGATCCATCTTGCTCTCAATGTCGTAGAACCGAAGCAATCCGCGCATCGCCGCCGTTATGATGGCGGACGACCCGGCGAGTCCCAGGCGGTTCGGAATGGTGCTGGAATACTCAAGTGTGAAATTGCGTCGCGGCAGCCGGATGCCGTGCGCGCGGCAGTAGTCCCGCAACTTCTTCACCGCGGCCTTGAGCAGCCGGATGCCTCCGTAATACCCGTAGCTGCCGATGTCGTCGGCTAGCGCGTCGACGCTAGAATACTCATTGCCGTCGCGGCAGTTTGGAACCAAAGTGAGTAGCGGAGTCTCGTAAAGACGGATGTCGGCGTGGAAGTTAGCGAACACGAAAGCGATGGTCTTGCCATAGTATCCGTCCGACGGATTTCCGATGAGCGCGGCCCGAGGATATGCAGTTTCCCGTATGATCATCTAGCGTGCCTTTCCCAATTCGTTCGTAATAGAATCAGCCGAAACAGGAATTTCGGACTGGAACTTGATTTCTCCATTGCCGACAAGCTCGACATTGGCGTCCTGAATGCGATTGCCGTTAACAGTGGAAACCACGATGCCGACGAACATTCCCTCGCGGGTCATGACGAAATCACCTGGTTCCGCCTTGATTTCTGCTGTTCCGCGCAACGAGTTGCGGACGACGAGCATATCTCGGTCAAGACTGCAACGTTCGCCCAACTCGGCGCTATCGCGCCCGGCGCTATTGCGCTTGAAGAGATACAACTGGCCGACCCCACGGTCGCGCAAGGCATCCAGGGTTATCGTTTCAAGCGGGACGCGGTCGGGGACGTTGCATTCCAAGGCAAGCAACCTGCCGGATCCCTGCAACACCTTCAACGGTCCGTCCGGCCGGGAGCCCTTTTCGCCCGGAACGCCAACAAAATATGAAGCTGCATCGACTTTCTTCATTCCCGATGCGGCCGAAGTCGCAAGCATCGTACCGCGGTCGCCCAATACGTAGGCCGCACCATTCAGCTTGACCACCGGAAGATAGTATTTCGCGTTGAAATTCGTCTTGCCGAACACCCGCTTCCCGTATAGGTTCATGGATAGTTCGACGATGGAGTTGTCATAACAAGCGTAGACATTGCTCTTCTGGCGACTTTCAAGTGTTTTCGCGCGCTCGGACGACTTCGCCTCCGCGATGCGAACCTCCTCGAGGTCCTTACGAGCCGCTTCAAGCGCCGAACGATCGGCGTCGCGCTCTGCCAACGCCCTGCGGACGAGCTCTTGAAGCGTCACCTTTTCGCGGGCCAAGTCGCGGTTCTGGAGTTCAAGCATGGCCTTCTCCTTGCTCTGTTTCGCATACTTGTCCTTGTACTCGGCAAGGTCCTGACGGCTGGAGTCCAGCTGGGTGGAAACCTGCACCAGCGAATTGCGGGTACGCTGCGACTCGGTGGTTACGTCGCCGACTTTCATGCTGAGTTCCTTGACGGTCTGCTTGAGATCGTAGAGCTCCGCCTGTCTGGTGTTCGCTTCGCTTCTGGCCACCGCGAGATCTCGGTTAGCCTCGGCGAGATCGCGATTTACATCTTCAAGGCGTCTGCCGGACTCCGCATTCACGCGGGTTACATCGGCGAGCGCGTTGCTCATGCGTCCGACATCGGCGCGGAGCCGCTCGGCCTCCTTGCGCGATTCCAAAAGCTGGCCGCGGGCATCGGAGAGCGAATCCTTCACATTGTTCAAATCTCCGGAAGCCTCCTTGAGTTCGAGTTCTGTTTTTATGCGGCGAAGCTTCTCCGCGTCCAGGCGTCTGGCCAGCTCCTCGGAGGAGAGTTGTCCCGCGGTCTTGGGAGTCAGTCGTGACAGTTCGTCGAGTTTTTCCATCTGCAGCTGGGTGGAGGCGATTTTGGCCGCCAGACGGCGCAACTCGGCCTCGCGTTCCGGAGACGACCCGAACTTATCGGCCGTCTCTCTCAGCCTGGCCCTGGCCGCCAGAAGTTCGCGCCGTTGGCTACTCAATTCCATGAGCATGGCCATGGTGGTTGAATCGTCCAGTCCGACTCCGGTTCCGCCGGTATGGGCGGGAACCATTCCGGTCATCATCGACAACATCGACGAGACCAGAAAGTCGCAGATGACGATTAGGATGGCCCTGTTCACTTCTTCTCGACCCCGGCCTTCTCGCCTTCCAGCCTCTGGCGCAGCGGATATTGCAGGATGATGCGCAGGACCAGGCTGAAGATGATTCCGATGAGGGTGGAACTGTAGGCGATGAGACGGCTGCTTTGCGGCGAGAACGTCATGACGAGGAACGCCGACACCGTGCCGAAGAGTCCGACGTAGAGCGGCACGTCGAAGAATATCTCGCTGGTTTCCAGCCGGACGAGCTTGAGCGACGCCGGCTCGTCGCTGCGCCGGATGGCGCCGACGACGGCGTATCCGAGGGCGAAGGCGGCGCATTGCAAAACGGTGATCACGGCGAAGATGAGCATGGATATGCGTCCGGTGAGCTCGGCCCTGGCGGCCAGGCTCTCGCCGGAATCCGGGGCGACCTCGCCGATCGGACCGCCGGAGGAAGCGGAGAAGAGCTCGCGCAGCCACTGGACGTGGCCGAACATGAAGTTGAGGGCGACGACACAGACGAGACCGACCGCGGCGATGACGATCACCGGTCTCCAGTTTATCTTGGCAGTTGGCATGGGCACCTCCGTGGAATGTTTCACCATGAATTGACAACAATACAAATTAACTTACTCCGTACGCGTCGGTTTATCAAATGTCGCGCGCGGGCGGAAAAATCCGGAAACGTTGTTTTTCCGGGCGGGGGATATATATTTTGGCGAACGACAACAGGAGGAGACAGAAAATGCACAGGACCACGATTCTTCGTTCCGCCGCCATCGGATGCGCGGCATTGTTCGCGATCATGGCCGCTGCGGACGCGACGGTCAGGGAGTCAGGGACCACCTTTGCGAAAGACGCGCTCGCGCCATATGTCGGGAGCGGCGAACTGCCCGGCGCGATCTGCGTGCTCTACAAGGACGGGGTGCAGGAGACGACATGCATCGGCTATGCCAACGTGGCGGCGAAGCGTCCCATAACCATGGACGACATCTTCATGCAGTGCTCGCAGACCAAGGGATTCTGCGGGGTGACCGTGGCCATACTGGTCGAGGAGGGAAAGATCGGACTGGACGACCCCGTCTCGAAATACCTGCCGGAATTCAAGGACCTCTGGGTGCTGGCCGAGGAAAAGGACGGCGTGCGCATCCTCAGGAAGGCGAAGAACACGCTGACGATACGCATGGTGATGAACCACACCGGCGGCTTTCCGTTCGAGATTTCCGCGAAACGCCGCGACATCCCGGGCGGCGGCTGGTCCGGCGGCACGGACATCCGCCAGACGGCGGCGGTGGCGGCGGCGTCCCCGCTGCTCTTCGAGCCGGGGACGAAGGCCAGCTATTCGAACACCGGCATAGACATCGGCGCGGCCGTCGTGGAGACGGTGACCGGAAGGAAATGGGAGGATTTCCTGAAGGAACGGGTGCTTGATCCGCTGGGGATGACCTCCAGCACGTTCCGCCCGACGGACGAGCAGCTCAAGACGCAGATAGAGATGTACGAATGCGTCGCCGGAGCCCCCGCGAAGCACCGCCGGCAGTCCGGCTGGATGCAGCGTCCGTACAACGATTCGCATGTCCGCATATCGGCGGGGGCGGGATTGTGGACGACGGCCCGCGACCAGCTGAAATTCTACAAGATGCTGCTGAACCTCGGCGTCGGCGACAACGGAGTGCGCATCCTGAAGGAGGAAACCGTGAAGAACCTCCTGGCCACGTCGACGAGGAAGCCGGGAATCGGCTGGAAGGGATATTCGCTCGGACTGCACACGGAGGACGCGGATACCGAGGACGCCTGGTTCGGACACGGCGGGGCATGGGGCACCCAGTGTTCGATCAACTACCACAAAAAGCAGCTGAAGCTCTGGGTGGTCCAGCTGACCGGATCTCCGCGCCCGTGGACGGACGCGAAAAACGATGCGGAGAAGAAGTTCTTCAATCAGAAAATCGACAACTCCGGCATCGACGCCTACACCGGACGCACGCAGTAGCTGCTACTTCTTCAAATTGGCGTCGTTCAGCGCGGACAGCAATCCGTAGGCCATCCTTATGCACGGGGTGTCGACGCCGAGTCGCTCGGCGATGCGCAGCGTGTTGCCGACAATGCCATCTACCTCCATGGGGCGATGCGCCTTGTAGTCCTGGAGCATGCTGGTGGAGGAATCGGTTATGCAGTCGTTCAAATCGATCTGTCGCTCAACATGACTAGAATCCAGCGGAACGCCGTTCGCATTGGCCAGAACGACCAGCTCCTCCATGATGGAGCGGCAAACAACTCCGAGACGGCTGCCACGCAACATATGGTGGGTGGTGACGGCGCCACCGATCACCGACACGACGTTATATGAGATATTCCACAACAGCTTCATCCAGCGATTGACCTGGATGTCCGCCGCCAGTTCGCATTCCACTCCAGACGCGGCTATCGCATCGACAAGTGCCTTGAGCCGCGTAGTCGGTGTTCCCGATGGGAACATCCCCAGTTCCAGCCGGCTGCGACCGCTGTGGAGCGTGACGCAACGTTCCGACCGACTACATGAGCAGTAGGCCACGGCGCTGTAGATTTCCCTGCAGGGGAACGCATCGAGATACGGGCGCTCCACGTCGATCCCGTTCTGGATCAGCACGAGCGGGGAGTCGCTTCTTCCCGCCGCCATCCTCACGGCGTCGACCGCGGGTGACGTGGTCTTGGTGCAGACAAACACGTAGTCGGGATTCCCATGGTACAAGGCCGGATCGGAGACCACGGATTCGGGACGCAGCGTGCAGTTTCCGATTTCACTCCTGATTTCGTAGCCATGCTCGGCGGCATAGGCGGCATCGCTTCGGGCTATCACATCGACGGCGACATCGCCACGGGAAGCCAGACGCCCGAGGAAATAGGTGCCGACCGCACCGGGGCCGATTAGAAGTATCCTCATTTCTACACCCCTGCGAATATCGAGGTGCCGATGCGCACCATCGTCGCGCCGCAGGCTATCGCCTCGCGGAAATCACCGCTCATGCCCATTGAAAGCTCCGGCAAGTCGATTCCAAGACTTGCAGCTAGTTCATCACGCAAACTTCTCAACGCACCAAAAATTCGCATCAATTCGTCATGTCCGGCGCCAAGCGGAGCCATGGTCATCAGACCGACGAACCTGGCATTTCCGGTTTTCGCCGCCACGGCGGCAGCTGCCGGCAGTTCGCCCACGGGAAATCCGCCCTTGCTCGCCTCGCCGGAGACGTTCACCTCCAGCATGTAGCGAGGTGACCTGTTCTCCTCGCCAGAAATGCGATCCAGCCTCTCGACGAGCGGAATGGAATCGACGGAATGAATCACGGAGGCGGCGGACACTACCTTGCGTACCTTGTTGGACTGCAGCGGGCCGATGAAATGCCATTCGATGTCGTCTGGAAGACCGGCGCACTTGGCCATCAGCACCGGTTCGCGGTTTTCCGCGAACCTGCGGACGCCAGATTGGTAAAGTTCGCGAATCGCATCGGCACCGACCGTCTTGCTGACGGGAAGCAGGACGACATCGTCCGGGGAGCGTCCCGCGGCAACGGCCGATCGGCGAACCTCGTCGAGCACGGACGCGTATCTTTCCAGAAGGGAGCTCATTTGCCCTGGTTTCCGCGGTAGCTCACACGATGCTCCGGAGTTCTCGCGGTTATCTTGGTTCCGGCCGGCAGGCTTTCCGTCAGCCAGACGTTTCCGCCGATGACCGAATTGTCGACGATGGTGACGTTACCAAGAACCGACGCCACG
>JAKSOH010000044.1 GCA_024405675.1 Victivallaceae bacterium | reverse complement strand
GTGACGGGGGCGATCGGAGCGTGCCGGGCGGTGGTCCGGAGGGGTTGGTTCTCGTTGTCGCTGATGATGCCGATGCCGTGCTTTCCCGCGACGTCGACGGCGTCGTCGTCGAACTTGGACCGGAACTGTGCGTTCGTGATGTCGTGTATCTTGCGGAAGAACGAGCCGTCGTCCCTGAGCACGGCGAGCCCGCCGCGGCGGGTTCCGAGATGGGAGTGGTAATCCGTTCCGTAATAGAGATCATCCACGCAATCGACGCTAGACGCGACACCGAAGAAACCGCCCATGGCGCACACCTCCATATATTAGGGGTTCAACATCAAATCGTACCCATAACATATCTCTCACGCGCGCCAAGTTCAAAAAGCAGATAAATTACTGGCGCAGTTTCCGGAATGGACCACCGCTCTTTTTGACGTGCCGTTCCATGGGAAAAAGCTGCGGTTCTTCCCTGGGAGCCGATTGCGTTCAAATGGCAGGCTACAGGGACTTTTTGTGAAAATTTTGGAATCTTTCCAACTGTGCACTTGCGTTTAGGCATTACACTTCCGACCTTGCCATTGAAGTTTGAATTATTCTACATCCTCGTATATTTTTAGCGTCGGTCGTGGCCTCCTGTTCCGTGGCCTCCTGTTCCGTGGCCTCCTATTCCGTGGCTCCTGTTCCGTGATTCCTGTTCCGTGATTCTTTGAAATTGCGATTCAACCCAAAACTAACGTGGAGGATGTTGCTATGGAATTGTTGAATGAAGAAAAACTGTACCTGAACTAGCTAAACGATGAATCGGGGGCTGATGCCTCTCTCGGCGAGTCTGCCGTCAACGGCGGGACAACTTACCTATTCTCGTACTTTATATGGATTTATTGTTTTGGCATTTCTTGTTGTGAAATGTTCACCTAAATATTCCTGTTTTACAAAAAACATAAGGAGTCAAAAAAATGGAATCGGACAAGCTTCTAGTAGACGACGTGGAAATCCTGGCATCCCTAAGTTCGGCGGAATCCAATGACGTGGTTGGGGTCGTGACGGTTGATGGCGCCACCGCCACCGTCGTCATCAACGGCATGACATACACTCATAATGATCCAAATCGTGAACAACCCTATTCTCAGGATGAGATACAGGAGGCCATCGACAACAGCGCGACGGTCGCAGCGCAAGGCGTGGGGCCTTCCAACTTCTCCCTCTCCTCCGGTAAGAAGTTTGTCGGCGACCAGATGACGATGACCGGCGGGTTCAACAGCAACGGAATCATCTATAACAAATCCGGCATCGTCGAACTCAGCGGCAGCACCTTTTTCAACCTCAGAGGCGACTTCAATGCCGGACTCATGAACTGTTACACCGGCAACGCCACGGTCACGAATTGCTCTTTCAATTCCAACACAGCAAGCTTCGGTGCCGCGATTCTAAGCAACGATCAATCGTCGCTGTTTGTCACAGATAGCGACTTCGGCGGCAATTCCGGCATAGAGGGCGGAGCGATAGTCATCTGCGGTGTGACGGGTAGCGTCTCCGGTTGCGTCTTCGACAAAAACACCGCCTCGAAACGTGGTGGCGCACTCCAGACACAGGGCACGACGCAGGCGGTGATTGTCAACAACACTTTCACCAACAACACCGGGCCCCTCGGCGGCGCGATAATCAACATCAGCTCCGCAATCGTAACGATAAACGGCAATACTTTCTCCGCCAACATAGCAACTCAAGGCGGCGCGATCTACAATACCGGCACCACCTCGATTTTCGACAACACCTTCACCGAAAACACGGCCGGTACGGCCGGTGGTGCAATTTTCAATGCCAGCACGGCGACCGTAACCGGCAGTACCTTCGCCTTCAACACTTCCGGCTCTTGCGGCGGGGCGGTTTTCAGTGCCACCACGGCCACGATTACATTTGAAAACTGCATCTTCGTCGAAAACTTGTCGCGCGGCCCCGAATCCGGTGGCGCAATAGAAGGAGAAGGAGATGTGACGCTGATAGGCTGCACCTTCTCCGGCAATACCGCCGGCTGGGGCGGCGGAGCGATGTACACCTACCGCCAGAGCATCGTGAACGTCACCGACAGCATCTTCGTTAACAACAGCGCTTACTGGGGCGCTGCGTTGTATTGCGACGGCGGAACGACAATGATTTCCAACAGCACCTTCTCCGACAATGGCGTGACGGATGATGACGGTGGGTATGCCGGCGCGGTCTACAATTTCGGCGTCATGACAATCACCGACAACATCTTTACGAACAATGTCGCACTCACCGTGGGCGGCGCTATCTTCAATGACAGCAATACAAGCACGGGCGTGATAGGAGACATGACCGTTTCCAACAACATTTTCACAGGCAATACCTCGAGTTATGGCGGAGCAATCGAGAATAAAGGCAACCTGTTTGTCTCCGGCAATGATTTCACAGGGAATGTTGCGATTGAAAATGGCGAAGGCGGTGGCGCAATCTACAACGTGGGCCATGCGGAAATCAGCGCAAACACCTTCACCGGCAACAGCAGCGCCATTGGCGGCGGTGCCACATTCAACGAAGAAGCCGACATGTCGGTAAGCGGCAACACCTTCGACGGCAACACAGCAGTGTTTGGCGGGGCGATTGCCAACGGCGGTACGGCATACAGAGATGCCAGCGCGACGATAGACGGCAACATCTTCACCGGAAACACGACAAGTGATGGTGGCGGCGCGATTTACAATTACGGCGCCGCGTCAATCACCGGCAACACCTTCACCGGTAACACGGCTTTCAATGGTGGCGCGATTGATAATAACGGCGATGCGTTGGTTACTGGCAACACCTTCATCGGCAACACCGCGGCCAATTACGGCGGTGCGATATACCACGGCTCCGGTGACATGACGATTCGCGACTGTTACTTCCTGACGGTGACCGATACTATCAAAGCCTACCTCGTGGACGAAGAAGGAACGAATGGAAGCATCACGATCGGCGGAACCATCTGGACCGCGGCAAACCTCTCTTCCGACGTCAAAGTCACCGTTGAAGCCGAGACGAAACTCGTTCTCGATCTCTCCGTCTACGACGGAACGATGGAGAATGAACTGCTCACCGATTTCGACAGCATGTTTGGCGAGTCCCAGAACAATCTCACCATCTCCATCAACGTGGCCGAGAACCAGGCTGACGGGACCTACGCTCTGGCGACCGGTGTCTCCTCGCTGGCGCAGCAGGACTTCACGGTCACAATCGGCGGTGATCCGACGAACAGCTTTACCGTTTCGGTCGGAGAAACGGTGGAATATGACGACAAGAAATACACGCTGAAGCTCGACGACGAGACGCTGTCGCTGACCGTTGCTCCGTCCTGCTTCCCCATGGAGGACCGCCCCGTCATCACCGTGCTGCCCGGCGCTACCTTGAGCGAACAGCTGCACATCACCAGCCTCAAGCTGCTTGACGTCAAGGCGGCCGGAACGTATGAAGGCGCCATCCTCGAAACCCAGAATGGCAAGGCCAATGTGAAGATCGCCGACGGCGGAAAAGTCCAGATAGAGGAACTCAGGCAGCACAAGGACGGCAGCCAGACGTCGATTGCCATGAAGAACGCCTCGCTCGTCGTCACCAATGGAATGTCCGGCGTCGCCAAGCTGGCCACCGGCGACGGCAGCACCGTCAGTGTGGGCGGAGACATCGTCGGCACCTCCTTGGGCAAGGACAAGATGACGATTGGCAAAAACAGCTCGCTCGCCGCCGATTCCATCAAACTTCTCGACGGCGAGAGCTCGATTGCACTCGCAGGAGCCGGCTCGAAGCTGGATGTCACCGGCACGGTTTCCGGCATCAACTCCCTCAAGATCGGCAACGGCGCCGATCCGAATGAAGGTGCGGTCGTGGCCAAGATCGGAGAACTCGACCTCGACGGCGCCAAGAGCAACACGCTCTCCATCGGCAAGTTCGGAATCGTGGACATCGACAGCATGAAGACCATGAAAAACATCAAGACGACGGTTGCCATAGGATCGAACGCCGACGTCAAGGTCGGTTCGTCCATCGGCGACGTCGCCAAGCTGACGGTTGCCGCCGGAGCCAAATACAAGGATGCGGCCAAGGAGCAGCACCTGGGCGTCACCAAGTTCGTGGCCGGAGACATCACCGGCACGCTGGCCAACGACAAGCTGACCGTCGGCGACAACAGCGACGTGAATGTCGGATCCATCGACTTCCGCCGCGGCAAGGATACGCTGAACATCGGCGGCAAGGGCGTCGTGTTCGTGGCATCCGGCGACATCAACAACCTCTCCGCGCTCAAGGTCGCGGCCGGCAAGTCCGCCACGGCGGCGGAGATGGCGAAAGTGACCATCGGAGACATCTTCTTCGACCAGGCGGCCAACAAGCTCGACATCGGCGCCTATGCCGATTTCGTGGCGAAATCCGTCACGGCGGTCGAGGTTTCCAAGACGGCGGTCTCCATCGGTTCCGTCGCAAAAGTCTCGTTCGGCAACGTTGAAAAGGTATCCTCGCTCAAGGTCGCGGCCGGCAAGAAGAACAAGGCCACGGGCATGATCGACAAGACCTCGTTCGGCGTGTCCGGAACGCTCTCCGGCACCGGCAACAACGACACCTTTGCCTTCGGAAACGATGTGACGGCGACGTTCGGCGGCATCGACATGGGTCTCGGCGACAAGGACAAGCTGACCATCGGCAAGCAGTCCGTGGTCAACGCCGGCGACATCCTCAACGTGGAACAGGTGACGATTGGCGACGGCAGCACATTCTCCATCGGTTCCGAATCCAACATAGCTGGCAAGATCACCGGATCCGCGGGGGACAACACCCTGGTGGTTGGCGCCGGCGCCAGCATCGGCACGCTGGAGTTCGGCAAGGGCAAGGGGCTGGATGTGGTCGACTTCGACTGCAGCAGCGTCATGGCGTCCGGAGCCTGTTCCATCGACACCTGTCTCAACACCGACAACATAACCTTCCGCATCGACGGCCAGGATGTCGGATTCGACCAGAAGGTGACTACGGAAACCTACGAGGCGACGCTGACGAAGAACGGCAACCAGGTCACGTTGACTTGGGATATGCTGGCCTGACGCTTTTGACCGATGACGAAACCAGGACCGCCGCCCTCGCCTGTCGCGCGAAGGCGGCGGTCCTTTCCTGTCCGGCATGGATTCCAGATTTTACCGCATGTCGATGACGAGGTTCGCTTGAAAGGGAAATCATTCCTTGTCATAGTAGTCCCACGCGGAGATTCCATAGGGGATGACGTCTTCCGCCGGATGTCTTGATGAAATCACCGGAGCCATTGGAATGTTGAAAATCACCGATCTGCCCAAGGGGAAAAGCATGACGGCGCTGGACGTGCCGTACTTCCCGACGAAACATCAGTTGTTAGTCTGGCGCAACTGGGGGCTGGTTCCGGTCGAAAGGCTGGCGGCGGTACTGCGTTGCACAGAACCGCAGGTTGTCGAAACGGCCGAGGCGTTCGGACTTGACGCCGGCCGTCAGGTGGATCCCCTGTGGCTGACCGACGGATACCTTACGATAATCCGGAACAACTGGCATCTCCTGGATTACGAGGATCTGCTTGAGCTCCTCGGCTGGACCTGCGACAAGCTCTATCGCACGTTGCGCGAAGAGGATTTCTGCTTTGTGAAACTCGGCGACTCGAAGCCGGAATGCGGAATATGCCGCTACCGTGAGCTCACGGCCGCCGAAAAGGAGCAGACGTCCCGCATCCGCGAAATCGTACGCAACCGATTCCCCGTGGAAACGCAAAGTCGCATCGAGCCGCCGTTTGCATTCGCCGACGCATACGAACCGACGCCGGTCGAAGGCAACGACAAGTTCCAGTTCAACTACATCCATTCCTACGCCGCCAGCTGCGGGGACATATTCCTGCATGCCGGCGAATCGGGCCCGGTGCCGGAAAACCTTTTGGCGAAATACGCGTCGATGGGCGTCAAGGGAGTATGGATGCACGCCCTGCTCTATTCGCTCGTGCCGATCCCCTGCGCCGAGGAGTTCTCCACTGGATACGAAAAACGCATATCCCAGCTTCGACGCATCTCCGATGTCTGCAGGAAGCACGGTCTCAAGCTCTATCTCTACCTGAACGAGCCGCGCTCCATGCCCGCGGCGTTCTACGACAAGATGCCCGACTGGCGCGGCATCGCCGTCGGGGATTCGGCCGCCAACTGCATCTCGCGTACGCCGAAGGTCCTCGAATGGCTCGAGAACGCATGCCGCGAGGTATTCGCGAAGGCGCCCTCCCTCGGCGGGGTGTACGTCATAGCGATGAGCGAGAACGCGACCCACTGCAACTACGGCACGAGGAAATCCCTCTGCCCTTACTGCAAGGACGTTCCGGACGAGGAATTCCTGCTGCGCATAATCGGCGCGATGGAAAGGGGAATCCACGCCTCCGCCCCCGATGCGGACGTGATTTTCTCAGACTGGGCATGGAGTTTCGCCGACAGTCCGGACAAGGACTTCAAGAAGAAAGTGATTGCGCGATTGCCCCAAGGCGTCTGCTACGCGACCATCAGCGAATGGGGGATGAAACTCGGCATCGGCGGGATTGAGAACTCGATAATCGACTACTCCATATCGCAGGTCGGCCCCAATCCGGAAAACGCCGCCATGCTCGGTTTCGCCAAGCGACGGGGCCTGCGTACAGTCGCCAAGATCCAGATAAACAACTCCTGGGAACTCTCGGCGGTTCCCTACATACCGGTCCCCTACCTCATAGAAAGGCATTTGGACAATCTGGCGAAACTCGGCGTCGACGGCCTGATGCTGAGTTGGACGCTCGGCGGATTCCCCGGAGGGAACCTGGCGCTTCTCAGGCAGACGCCGGAGGAAATGGCGAAAGGGAAGTTCCACGCGGGACTCGCGGAACGCATATGCGATGTCTGGAAAACGTTCAGCGACGCCTTCGCCGAGTTCCCGTTCGACGTGCAGACGATCTACAAGGCCCCGATGAACTTCGGTCCGGCGGTTCCTTTCTATCTGGAGCCCACCGGCCGCCGCGCGACCATGGTGGGATTCCCCTATGACGACCTAACATCGTGGCGGTCGGTCTATCCGGTGGAGGTGTTCGAGAATCAGTTCCGCGTCATGACGGAAAAATGGCGGGACGGGCTGATGGAACTGGCTGGATGCGCAAAGGATGTCAATGATTCGGAACGCGCTGAATACGAAGAACTTGCAACCATCTCGAAGGCGGCATACTGCCACCTTAGGAGCACCTATTTGCACATAGTGTTCGTGCGCGCCAGAGACGCGCACGACATCGCGTCGATGGAACGGGCGGTCCGGGAGGAAATGGAACTCGCCCTTAATCTCCTGGCCATCGTCAGGAGGGACTCGAGGATAGGTTTCGAAGCAAGCAACCACTACTACTACACGATCAACGACCTGATGGAAAAGGTGGTGAACTGCGAACATGTCCTGTCCGAACTCGGCAGGCGCGACAGCTTCCTCCTGGTTTAAACCGAGTCCATTGGCGGGCAATGGTTTTAGGATGCGGCAGGCGGCCGTCGACGAGGAATTGGAACGGAAGGCGAAACTCGGCTACATGGCCGTTATCGGCGGCAAGAACGGGAAACCGAAAGTCGTTTCGGCAAAGTATCTTGTTCGTAAAAGAAGGGCGCAGAAACGGAAGCTGGCGAATGACGTTTCGCCCGGCGACAAGTAATCCCGCCTGAAGAGTGCGCGACGCGAGCATGCGTCGCCTTGAAACAGCTGTCAGCGTTCGAAGCGTTCGACGAATCTCCGGTGAAGTTCCTTGTCATCGTAGCGATGGGTGCCGTCGAGCAGTTCCTCCCTGGAGGATCCGGATCCGAGGTCGATTACGTCGTTGCGACGTTCCCCCACTGAAAACGTCATGCGCCAGGTGCGGAACGCGATGGTCCAGGTGCCGTCGGGGTTTTCGACCACCCGCTTGCGGTGCACGTTGCAGGGATCGCTCCCCAGCTGAATCCGGGCGAAGTTGACGAGATCCGGTCCGCCTGACGCCGTCAGATAGGCTGCCTTTTCCGCGGCCGCGTCGGAGAACACCACTTCGAAAAGCCGTTCCTCGGCCTCCTCGAGCCACCCTACTCTGGAACCAGGAAACGAATCGGCGCGCGGGATATACGGTTTGATGTCGAGCACCGGCGTCGCGTCAAGTAAATCATGGTTGCGCACGCGTATGCGCCTGCCATCGATGTCCACCAGCTCCACGCAGCTCATCCCGATGCGGTTCGGACGGTGCGGGGAACGCGTGGCGAAAGTCCCGATGCGGCGTCCGCCCGGCGAGACCGGCGGCACCACATGCGTACGCCAGGTCTCGTTGAGATGGAACACGAATATGATCCAGATGCGCTCCACGCCGCGTAGATCGTCGCAGGCCTCGACGAGTTCGCGGTCGTCGTTGAGTATTATCTCGCCTTCGTTGTCGGCAAACACCCCTTGCCGCGGAGTTTCGAAACGATACCGCTGGCGACAGGAGAAATATCCTATGGGTTGGAAGGAAAAGTCGTCCTTGGTCATTGCATAGAGATTCCAAGCTAGAGCATGATACCGCAGGACGCCAAATCGTCCGGCGTGCGGCTTTACTATACACCGGACGAGACACTTGTTCCATTGGCATTTCATTTGACAAAGATATAACGTTGTGTTATATTTAGATAACGTTAGGAAAATCATGAATGCTTGTTATTCATCCGCAACACGTTCTAAACAAATAAAAAAACGATTCGGTACTGCAAAAACTAGAACGGAAAAAACCAACGACAGCATAGGAGGAAAAGAAATGGAAAAGACAGTGTTCAAAAAGACGAAACATGCGAAGAAGCAGAGCACGGGGACTGAACACAAGACCGCGTCTGACAAGATAATGGATGCCTGCAGAAGTACTATGCGTGAGGTGGAAGCGATAATATTCTTAATAAAGTACCTACGCTTATTTCCGTTTCCGCCCCCGTTGGATGGCGGCGGCATATAGAAATCGAAAGGCTGGATTGCCAGCCGTTGTCAATAACAAACAAGGAGGTATGACATGGACAAGCGAGACAAAATCAAGGGAATGCTCTGGGGACTCGTGGTAGGCGACTGCCTTGGCGCGCCGATCCAGGCACTGGGGGACGACCGCCCCTACATCACGGAAATGCAAGGCGGAACCTCCGGATTTCGCTACACCGTCGAAAAGGGCGAATGGACCGACGATTCCTCGATGGCGTTCTGCATCATGGACAGCTTCCTTCGCAAGGGATGCTACGATCTCCGCGACATCGCCAAAACGTTCCTCAAATGGCTGGAGGAAGGCTATCTGAGCAGCCATGACAAGGCGTTCGACGTCGGTGGTTCCACGGGAGACGCACTTTTGAACTTCAAGATTACCGGCGAACTCGCATATGGTAAAGAGAGGACCCAGGGCAACGGCAGCATCATGCGCTTCGCCCCGTCGTACGTCATGAACCTCGGCAACGCCGACGACAAGATGCTCCACGAGATCAGCGACATCACGCACCGTAGCAACAAGGTGCACGAAATCGTCAGCACCATGCGCCGCATCTGCGACAGCCACCTGGCCGGCAGGAAGACCGACGTCATGCCCGACCATACGCTGGACGAGGTAATCCACGGCAACACCGGCTGGGCCGTCCTGACCATGGCCGCCGCGCTGCACGCCTTCCACGAGACCGACAGTTTCGAGGAGGGAATGATCAGAGTCGTCAACTACGGCGGCGACACCGACTCCACCGGCGCCGTGTTCGGACAGATCGCCGGCAGCTACTACGGGTACGAAGCCATCCCGAAGCGCTGGATACAGGACGTCAAGGACTACCTGACCATCGACAAGCGCATCGAGGACTTCATTGAGAAGACCGGCGCGGCGAAATAGCCGGATTGCCCAGGATACTGCATGCGATCCGTCCCGACCGGAGCGGATCGCATTTTGCGCATTGCCTTTTCGGTTGAAAAAGCGCATGGCAGTAGTTATGTTGAGAACAACTCACAATGAAAACAAGGAAATCGCGTGAAGCAGGAACAACCGCATTGCTACGTGGTAGCCGGTCCAAACGGAGCCGGGAAAACCACTTTCGCCATGAAATATCTCCCGACTGTTGTCTCATGTCGCAATTTTGTCAACGCGGATGAAATCGCCAGAGGGTTGTCGCCATTGAATGTCGCGTCCGGATTGCTGGAAGCAGGAAAAATCTTCCTGAAAACACTGGATCGGAAAATTTCCGAACGGCATGACTTCGCTTTCGAAACCACGCTGACCGGCCGCATGTATCTTCCAATGATAGCAAAATGGCGCCAGTCAGGTTGGGAAATAACCATGTTCTACCTCTATATTCCAAGCGTGGAATTTTCCATGGCGAGAGTACGGCAAAGGGTGCAGCAAGGCGGACACGACATTCCGCAAGAAGACATTCTCCGACGCTATCCGCGAAGTTTGCGGAACCTGTTTGATTACGCCGAAATATGCGACAGGACGATTTGTCTGGAAAATACGCGGGACGAAATCATTTCGATTTCGGAAAAACGCCTTGGACAACCTTGGGTGATTCACGATGCGGAACTATTCGCGAAACTACAGGAGGCAGCAAATGAGCAAGGAAGCCGATGATGCCGTCGCCGCATTGCAGGCGGCCGTCGACGAAGAAATGGAACGGAAGGCGAAGCTCGGCTACATGGCCGTCATCGGTGACAAGAACGGGAATCCGATGGTGGTTTCGGCGAAATATCTTGTACGCAAAAGAAGAGCAAAGAAACGGAAACTGGCCCAGGAAGCGGCGGCGTCCAAGCAATCCGGCGACATGTGAAACATCCGCCGCGGTTCCCCTCCTCAGCAGGGGTTGGAACCGCAGCTTTTGCATGTCCGGTTGAACGCCCCGGCCCTCGGCAATATCTTATCCGGCAGGATAACGACAACACATCGCTATAGGAGTGACGCCACATGTACGAGATGACGAACCAGATACCCTTCACCGCCTGCGGTCCCGACGGACGTCTCAGGCTCACGGAGGCCATCCGCATGATGATGGACTCCTGCCAGTTCCAGGAATACCAGGAGAAGAAGTTCTGCGAGTTCCTGCGTTCAAACGACATCGCCGTATTCCTCTTCTCCATCCAGATCGACCTCTTCCGGCTTCCGGAATTCCGCGAACACGTGAAGACCTGCGTCAAGATCTACGGCTGCAAGATGATCTACGGACTGCGACGCATCACCATGCGCGACGAGTCCGGTCGCCTCTGCCTGATCTCCAACGCCACCGGCGCCTTCTTCAGCCAGCGCGAGCAGAAAGCGCTGAAGCTGAATCCCGACGACCTCGGCGTCGCCTTCGATTCCGCCGAGGAGATGGAATGCCTGCCGCGGAAGATTCCCGTCCCCGTCGAAGGCGGACGGATCGCCGCGACGCGCACAGTGATGCCGGACCAGCTGGATCCCAACGGGCATCTCAACAGCGCCCACTACTTCGGATTCGCCACCGACGCCCTGCCCCGGGACTTCTCCTTCAACCGCATCCGCGCCGAGTTCCGCCGCCAGGCGATGCCCGGATCGGAGGTCGAGGTGGTACTGTACGACGTCGACGGCAAAATAGTCGCTGAACTGCGGGAAAAGGACAT
>JAKSOH010000043.1 GCA_024405675.1 Victivallaceae bacterium | reverse complement strand
CTCCCGTTGCGGCCAGTCGTGGAGGCTTGCCGGGACCATCGTCCTGGATGAGGTGCTCAGCCCGAAGACGATCTTCACGTTCGTCAGAAGGGACTACGAAATGACCGTCCTGCTTTCCAGGCGGGACGGCAATGTGACCGATTTCTTCTACAAGATTGAGAAATGCCAAGTTACGAACTGAAGGAGGCGCACCATGGATGACAATGCATCGTTTCTCGTACTGTTTCTGCTCCCTGTGAGGGGGTTTCTGGAGGATGATTCCGTCTCGGAGATACTCATCAACGGGCCCGACCGAATCTACATTGAGAAACACGGCAAATTGATGGAAACCGATGCGAAATTCGCCAGCGAAGCCCAACTACGGGCCGCGGCGACGAACATCGCGAAGTCCGTCGACCGCCAATTAAACGAGCAGCACCCGGATTTGGATGCGCGCCTTCCTGACGGATCGCGCGTTCATGCTACCATTCCGCCAATCAGCCGATGCGGCACCATCGTCTCCATACGTAAATTCAAGAAAGATATGCTGACCATCCAGAAACTCGTGGACTTCGGCAGCACGACACGTGACGGCGTGCTCCTGCTGAACGCCATGGTAAGACTGAGAAAGAACGCCATCGTTTCCGGCGGAACATCATCCGGAAAGACGTCCGTGCTGAATGCTTTGAGCGGCATGATTCCAGAAAACGACCGGATTCTCGTGCTTGAGGACGCAAGCGAGCTGCAGCTCCAGCAACGGCACTGCGTGTATTTCGAGACGAGGAAACCGGACAAGAACGGCGCAGGCGAGTTTTCCATACGCGACCTGGTCGCGGCGTCATTGAGGTTGCGTCCGGACCGACTGGTCATCGGTGAAATCCGCGGAGGAGAGGCGCTGGACCTGCTTCAGGCGATGAACACCGGCCACTCCGGTTCCATGTCCACTATCCATGCCAACAGTCCGGTGGACGCATTGCGCCGCATGGAGACCTGCGCCATCATGAGTGGCGTGGAACTCCCGCTGATGGCGATCAGGATGCAGGTGGTCTCCGCCATCAACTGCATCGTGCACACCATGCGCCTGCCGGACGGCTCGCGCAAGATGGTTGAGCTAGCGGAGGTCTGCGACCTGAAGAACGGTGAATACAGCACAAAGTCGCTGCTCAAATGGCATACGAAAAACATATCTGCGGACGGAAAGGTCGCCGGCGAATTCGTATTGGGCGAACCGCCGTCGTTCCTGGAGGAAGCCAGGATAATGAACCTGGAAATGCCGCAGTACTAGGATGGCCGCGGAAACGCGCTTCTTTCCCGGCGAATTGGCCGGAGGATTCCGGCTGCTGGCTCCGCTAAAGGTCGCGAAAAAGACCGAGACCTGGCTCGCTTGCGATGTGGATGCCGGGCGACTGGTGATCAAGTTCCAGATGGATGGCGACTCCAAACCGCTATGCGTGGCCGAGACGCTGGTGGCGGCGGGCAGGCTTCCCGGACTCACCGCAGTCCTCGGCACTTTCGAATACGCCCGATGCCGGTGCGTTGTCATGGAATACGCAGGGGATCGGACGTTGTGCTCTGTGCTACGCGCCGACAAGCCTATGGCGTTTGCGGACAACCTGATCCTGCTGAGGCGCATGCTACGGGCACTGGATGCGCTTCACTGCCTTGGAATCGTCCACAGGGACGTCAAGCCGGGAAATATCGTCATGTCTGACGACGGCGCCGTGCTGACCGATTTTGGGATCGCCAGATTCGTGGCAGACGAGGAACCAGCCGGAACGGTCGTGGGGACGCCGTCATACATGTCTCCGGAACAGGCACGAGACTCGGGAAAAGTCGACGTAAGAAGCGATCTCTTCAGCCTGGGATCCGTGCTATACGAATCCATCACGGGAAGGCGCCGATTCCCAGACCGGGGACTCGCAAGAACCGCTCTCGATGTCATGAACTGCGCGAGACCTCCGCACGGCGAAATGACGGCGCTGGTTCCGGAGGCGTTTGCCAAAATACTCTGCTCCATGATGGAGCGCGACAGAAACGCCAGGCCGAACTCCGCGGCCGATGCGCTGCGCGAACTGGACGCCATGTATCCGGAGAGTTAGGGCACCGGAAGGGATATCACCGCCACCAGACGCTGGTAGTAGTTGACAATCTGCACGCCATATGGCCCGAAGTCACCGTCCGAACCGCCAAGTTCGAACACCATGAACGATGTTCCGAAGACCAGCGGAAGAATCGAGCAAAGCAATATCACGTACTCCAGCAGGACTCCGCGGTTGATACGCCTGACCATTCCGGTCACTGCTCCGTTCCCAAGTCCGCCCACGCCGGATCTCCTGGAGCGATGTAGCCGCGCAACTTGTCGGCCGCCACCTTCCGATCGCCGGCGTCCGAGTTCTCGAATGCGTCGACAAGATCCAACGCCGTCTTTCGGTAGTTTCGCCATGCCTGTCTGAGTTTGGCGAAGTCCGACTCCGTCACCCTACCGGGAGGCATGATGTAGAACTGAGCGGTCTTGGCAAAGACGTAGTGCCAGGACTTCTCCCGCTTTTCCGCCAGGGCCGCTAGTTTCTCCGCGACTTTGTCGCGGTACTCCAGCATCAGCTTGCAGTAGTTGTAGAGTTCAAGGTATTTTCCTGTCATCAAATCGGCGTTGGCTGGTGCGGAAAGCCAGGCGTACATGCTCTCCACCGCGTCGAACTGCCTCTTCATGACCGCGAACTTCGAGCTGAACGAATTCCTAGGCTGGATGTCGTTGTATACGTTCGTCGTGAGCTTGACGTTCTGCGCCATTACCCGGTAGAAATATCCGTATCCAAAAAATTCGTCGAATCCATCAACCGGCTTGCCCTGATGACTTGCCTGGTTGCGTCCCATTTTTCCGAAAAGCTCGGAAATCCTAGCGTCATCGGACATCAGTTTGACGGACTCCGGCACGGTTCCAATCTCAAGCCCGAGCCGACGAAGGGAGCCCAACAGTTCGGGAAGGCTGTCCCTGTTCAACATCTGGTTTTTGACGCACGCGATGACCTGATCGCGCTTGGCGTCGAACTGCGGAATTTCGGCGCATATGTCCTTCGACGGAATTTCTTCCACAGGATCCACTTCTTCGAATCGGAAGTCGGAAATCGCCGCATTGTTCCTCGCGAGCTTCTCGTCAATTTCAAGGAACAACTCCGCAAGTCCGACCTGTGGACGAATGATCAGTCCGACGACTCCGCTGGATTCGCTTTCGATGTTCTTCATCTCCTCGACCAGCCGCTTTATGTCGGTATCCTTCACATTGATTTCATTCAGTAGTTTTGCGAACTTGTCCATGAGAGCGGACTTTTCCTCCGCCTTCACCGCCAGCTGGCTGATGTCCTTGCACAACGGCTTGAGCCAGTCCGGCTCGTCGTCACCGAAGTTCTCCTGCAACCACGCTTCGTCGCGGTGTTTCTTATAGTTGGCGAATGCCGTCAGTGGATTGTTGGACCGCATCAGCAGCCCGTGCAAGCTAAACCAGACGTCAAGCAACTTCTTTGCGTGAATGATGCTTTCCGCCCTCGCCTGCCGCTCGTTGCTGTCGGCGTCCCACGGCGTGGCCATCCCCTTCTCGAGGGTGCCGTATTCGCGAACTGCCTTGCCCCATTCCTCGTTCGCCATGTACGACTGGAAGTCCATCCAACTCTGGTAGTAGCGGCGTTGCGACGAGAAGTTGCGCATCATGGTCATGTACTGCCCTTCTTCCTGTTTGAATCCGCCGGCGGTCGGCACGCGTCGCAGTATCTTCTCCGCACCGGTGAAATCGGCGCGGGAGACGCGCAATCTGGCCTCGGCCAGCAGCTTGTCGGCCCGAGGCTGGAAAATGTAGACGATTCCAGCCACAGCGAGAACGATCGCAATGACCACAGCCAGGATGGACAGCGTCTGCTTGGCGTTGCTCCTGGGATGGAAGACGTTCCGATCGAGATAGCGCATGTCGTAGTGGGCGAAGGAGATGTCATCGACGTCCATTAGCATGCGCTCGCGGTTACCAAGTCTGGTGCCGTTCACATAAGTTCCGTTCGTGGATCCGAGGTCGGTTATCCAGGTCTCGCCGCGGTCGGTTATCCGCAGCTGAGCATGGTGGGCGGAAACGACGTCGTCGGGCAGGACTATGTCATTATCGTCGGCGCTGCCGATGGTCATCTCCGGCTTGTCGAGATCATAGAATCCGTCCGCGGCGGACGCAGACTCCCAGCCCAGGCATTCGAGGCGATTGTAATCGGAACCGATGTGGTGCTTCACCGCGACCGTGGCGACGACGAACTCGCTGTCCCCCAGCGCGAAACGTCCCTTGCGCGGGAACGAGAACGTCTTTCTCTTTCCTCCGTTGAAGAGCACACCATCCCCGTCCAGGACGTTCACCTTCACCCCTGCGGTGTCGAACGTCAGCTCGACATGCCGATCGGCAACCCTCCGGTCCTCTTGCGGAACCTGCAGTTCGCAGCCAGATCCCGTGCCGATGGCGATTGTCCGTCCATCGACCGGGACGATTATGCTCGCATACTCCCGGCCGCGATAGAAATGCGTCACGCGCATGTCCACCGTCTTCGCGGGGGAATACGATTGACGCAACTGTCTCGCCTTATCGGCAACATTCCCCGACAGACGGCGCCATGCGTCCGCAAAAAGCCATTTCTTCGCCGGTTCCGTCTCCATCTGCTCCGTCCCGGCTGCCGCCGACCGGCGGCCGAACTCCAACTTGAACTTGAATATCTTCATCATTCGACCCATATGTTTTCCATCACCTTTGTGCGCCGGCAATCGCTGTCGAAGGAGAAGTTGCGCAGACATTCGTTGCGAATCGAGCGTTGCGTTGCGATGTCTTCGTCCATTTCCGCCTTCGCGTAGGTAAGACATGCCCCCATGTACCATTGCTGCTGGGAGTCGCGGAACACCTTCCAGAACGCCTCGGACACGGTGATCAGATCCGTGTCGTGGTTCTCGTAGGCGTAGCACAGCAGCGTCCGCAGCACGAGATCCGCGTCTTTCCAGGACATCAGGGCGACGTTCCCCTTGCTGAACAACGCGAACGCCTTGTTGACAACTGCGTCGATCGGCATGTCGAGACGCTTTTCAGGAACCTCCCAGTAGTAGTCGGCCATCGAGACCTTCGTGTCGAAGAAATCATTTTCGTCCAGCAGCGGCTTAGCCATGGCGAAGTACCGGCTGGGCACCTCCCTGAGGAGCAGCAGTTCCTTGTCCTGGTAGCGCAGGTAGCTCGCATAGCCATGCCAGAGCATCCCTGTTTTTGCGTCGGCACGCAGGAACTCCAGGTGGTTGTAGGGATATCCGCAGGTATTGGGCAGATAGAATTTCAGCGACGGCCCGTTAGTCACGACCACTCCGTAGCGGTTCGCGGCGTCGTCGATCATGGCGTTCAGGCTTTCCTGGCGCGTGACACGGAAACCATCCTTGACGTCGCGCAAGACGAAGGAGATGTTTATCGGCACGTCGTAGTTCCTGCCGACCGCGGTGCGCACGGTGAAAAAATCGCCATCCTTGTCCATCGTGGTCCCGTCGTACAGCGGGTAGTATATCCTGAACAGGGCGCCGTTCGGCAACTTGATGTCGTAGGTCCCGTCGTTGAATTCACCGCTTTCCGCCCCCGGCCAGGAGGCGGTCTTCTCCATTTTTGACAACTGGATGAAGCAAATCGTCGCCAGCACCAGAAGGATCATGATTCCGATTATCGCGGTCATGGACTTTCCTAGGCGCCGACGCCGGCTCAGACGGCGCAGTTCCTTGAGCTCCTCGTCGCTGGCGTAACGCGTATCGTTGGAGGCGGGTTCATCACCGGCCGCCGCGGGAGCGGGCGTTTCCGCGGACACCGCGGTTGGAGCGTCGTCGACGGTTTCGGAATCGTCGGACACCGGCGGACGCTCAACGGCGGGAGCCGCCGGAATATCGGCGCTCTCCTCTATCACGAAGGTGAGATTGCTTCCCAGCGTGACCTTCATTCCGGGGAGAACAATGAAACCCCGGTCCTCGACCAGGCGCATCCCGTCGAGCGAAATCTTGGCGTTCTTTTCGAAATTCAACAGCACGCCGCCGGACGCGGACTGTGGCAACAGCGTCACGTGATATGGAAGGATGTCGGCTCCGCCCGGACGGATGTCGTTGTCCTTCGCCTTGCCGATGCGCATTCCCGCATCGTCCAGCGCGAAACTGCGACCGGCTAGTTCCCCTTCGACGAACCGGATCTTGTAGTGTATCTTCTGATCGTCCATTTTAAAATCCCCTGAACTGCATCAAAATCGGAGTGAGTATCACGATGAACACCGCCGGCATGATGAACAATGCCATCGGAATCAGCATGAGCGACGGCGCTCTCTGCGCCTTGCGCTCGGCCTCGGCGAAACGGATCTGGCGCATATCTTCACCTTGGGCGGCCATGGTATCGGACAAGGACGCGCCAAGTTCCGTGCCCATTATTATGGCGGAAACCATGGCGTGGAACTCCTTTATCCCCACCCGGTCTGCCATGTCCTGCAAGGCGTCCATGCGGGACACGCCCAGCTCCATGTCCCTGAGCATCTGGCGGTATTCGTCGGTCAGCGGGGAGTCACCTCCAAGATTGACATAGAACCTCACGGCCGCGGAGAAGTCCAGTCCGCCGCGCATCGCGGAGGCGATAAGGTCGACGGAGTACGGCAGCGCGCGGAAAATGGCGGTACGGCGCTCGTCAACCGCACCGGCCACCTTGGTCGATGGCAACGCGTACCCGACCATCAGTCCCAGCATCAGGCCGAGAACGGGCAGCGCCTCCATCTCGGCGCTCGATTTCACCGCTATTCCGAACAGCATCATCACCACTCCGACGGCGAGCCCGACGACCAGTTGCACGGAGAAGAGCTCGGACACTGTGATCGGAAAACGGCAGTATGCCAGTTGCTCCTCCCTCTTCGTGCGGACGGACGGAAACCAGGAGCAGACCAGACCGCCGTATCCGATGCGATTCAGCGCCTTCGCCAGAGGGAAGGCAATCCTGAAAACAGGAGGAAGCGACTTGAGACGGTCATCCGTCGCCGGCCGAACCGGATCGAAAAGATACACGAAGTACACCACAGGCAGCACCACGACGAGGAAAGCCAGCGCGCACATAAGTACGATGATCATGACTACACCTCCACGTTCACGATTTTTCTAATCACCAGGTAGCCGATGATCTCGAGCGTGAGCATCACGCCTATGGCGCACCATCCGATTGCCGTCGTGACCAGAACGATCATCATATCGCGGTTGATGCAGAACAGCAGCACAAACGCGACGAGCGGTGCCAGCGACATGGCCAGGGCCTCGAACCTTCCTTGCGCGGTGAGCGTCCTCAGCTTCAACTTGAACTCGCGCCTTGCGCGAATGGTCTGGGTGATTTTCTGGAGAACGTCGGCCATGCTGCCGCCGGATTGCAACGTCAGCCGGACCGTAATGACGAACAGCAGCAGATCCTCGCACGGAATGCGGTCGTACATGTGCTGTAAGGCGTCGGCCAGCTTCTGCCCAAGTCGGTATTCCCGAAGGACGATGAGCAATTCATCCTTGATCGGTCCCACTTCGCTTCTACGGGAGAATACCTCGATGGCCTGCGGCAGGGCCTGCCCGGCGCAAAGCGCCCCGGTGACTCCAGCGACGAAATCGAGCATGCCGTTCTCGAACTCCTGTGCCCTCGCCGCCACCTTGCGCTTGTAGTAGATTATCGGCAGGGATCCGCCGATCACGAAGAACAGCGTTCCAAGTCCGATGATGGCGATTAGATTGTAGACCTGGGCGAAAAGCAGCACGCCGACGAAAATTCCTGACGTCAATATGCCCAGCGACAACTGGATGTAATGCAACGAGCTTGTATCAATGAAGTACTCGATGCTGTTCTTGAGTCCGGACGACCTGTCGTCGCGGGCTTCGCGGTCTATGCGCTCCAGCGCCAGCTTCTGGACGAAACGCAGCATTCCATATACTAGAAGCACCGTGGCGGCTAGCACAATGCCGTAGGTGATGAACTGCTGCAGCAACGATATCTCGGACATGTCAGCTCTCCGGAACGAATACGGACATGTCGAGCTGCAGGTCGCCGCTTTGGCGGAGGTCGTCCACGAACCTCGGGATGTTGCCAGTAGCCGTGTGATGTCCTGTCACGCGGAAATTCTCGTCGAAACCATCCTGCTCGAAAGAGAAGATATCCTGCATGAGGATCGTGCCGTTTTCCATGCCGGTGATTTCGGTTATCTTTACGATTTTGCGCGAGCCGTCCGGCAGGCGCGTCTGCTGGACGATAATGTCTATGGCGGAGGCGATCTGCTCGCGGATGGCGCTGGAGGGAAGTTCGAATCCGGCCATCATCACCATGTTCTCCAGACGCGACAAGGCATCCCGCGGATTGTTGGCGTGGCAGGTGGTCATGGATCCGTCGTGGCCGGTGTTCATGGCCTGCAACATGTCCAGGGCCTCCGCTCCGCGGCACTCACCGACTATGATCCGGTCGGGCCTCATACGCAGAGTGTTGATCACCAAGTCACGTATCGTCACCCGGCCCTTGCCTTCGACGTTGGCCGGACGCGCCTCGAGGCGGCAGAGATTCTCATGGGACAGCTTGAGCTCCGCGGAATCCTCCACTGTAATCACCCTCTCCTTCTCCGGAATGAACTGGGAAAGTATGTTGAGCAACGTGGTCTTTCCGGATCCGGTGCCTCCCGACACCAAGATGTTCTTGCGCGCCCGCACCGCCTCCTTCAGGAAGAGCGACATCGGACGGGTGAGGCTACCGAATCCCTCGAGATCCTCGGAGGAAAGCTTCTTGTCCGGGAACTTCCTTATCGTCACCAGCGAGCCGTCCAGGGCCAGCGGAGGAATCACCGCGTTGACACGCGAACCATCCTTGAGACGCGCGTCCACCATGGGCGAGGCCGAGTCGATGTGCCTGCCGAGCGGTTCGACGATGCGCTGGATTATGGACTGCAACTGCGCCTCGCCGCTGAAACGCATCGCCGCGCGGTACTGCAACCCTTTGAGCTCGACGAATATGTTGTTCGGGCCGTTAATCATGATTTCGGAAATCTCACGGTTTCTCAAGAGCTCCGAAAGCGGCCCGAGGCCAATCAGGTCGTCCAGAAGCACCTGACGGTACCTGGTGAAATCAAGCGACGCCGGCACAAGATGGCGCATCTCCAACATGGCGCGGTCGAGCGCCTCCTCAACTTTGGGCTGCATTTCGCCGGCGGTCAGGTCGCGCTCGATGCTGATGTTGAGCATTTCCAGCACCTTGGAGCATATCTTCTCCGAAATCACGAGGATTGCCGGGCTGTACATCTCGCCGTTGCCGTCTCCGCAGGAGAACAATGGAAGGACGGCGGAAGAGGCCGACGCCGGCGCCTCCACGTTGGCGGCTGGCGACGGACTTTCCACGACGGAAAGCTCGCTTCCGCCGCACCGGATGACATCGCCGGCCGACAGCCTGACCGGGGCGTCTATGCGGCGTTCGTTGACGAATGTACCGGCATGGCTGCCCACGTCCTCCACATAGAACGCGCCGTCACGTGCGAAGATGCGGGCGTGTTGCCGGGATACCCGCTCATCCTTGAGACAGATGTCCGCACCGGTCAGACGCCCGATTGACAGGACGGCGTCCGAAACCAGTTCGCGCGATATCGCTCCATCGGCCGATTTGATTCTCATTTCCGTCACCAGGTGAACATCTTCTTGTACCAGGGGCGCTCGTCCTTCTCGCGCATAAGCCCGGCGTCGGATTCGACTTTGTCGGCGGCCCGCTTCTCCACGGCGGCCGATTCGGCCGAGGGAATGGACGTGAGATCTGGCGCGCTGCCTGGAATCTGCGGATACACCAGCATTACCATCTGCGTATCCTCTGCGGTATCTTGCTGGACGGCGGTGAACCAGTTGATTATCGGAATGTGACGGAGGAAGGCATAGCCGGACGGACCGTTGTTCGTCTGGCGCAGTTCGCGTTCGCCGGCGAGCATGGTCGTCTTGCCGAGCGGGCAGACCAGCGAGCTCTTGATCTTGGTGCGCTTCTGCAGGTAGTCGCCGTCCTGGACCTCGGGAGCGAGGCTCTTCTCGAAATCAACGTCGAGAACCACGCGATTGCCGTTGATCAAATGCCCCTTGACCTTGTACTTGAAACCATAGTCTATGTCCTTCAGGTCGGCGACGTCGCGTCCAACCACCCGTGCGCTCCGGCGGCCGCCGTTCTCATATTCGGCGAATTGCGAAGATTCGTTGGTGAGCACGAGATGGCCGGCGTCGCGGAAATCGGTGATGCCGTTGTTGCCGAACATCTTGAGCGTCCCCTTGAGGTTGCTGTCAAGGGCGATCGCCCCGCCACCGCTGCCCTGGCCTATGCGTCCCATTTGATCGGTGAGCTCGGATGTCGCACCGCGCATGGCGCGGAACCAGGCGAGGACGTTCCAGTTGAGAATGGTCCCATCGGCGTTGGCGTTTCCAAGTTCCTCCAGCTTGTTCATGGCGATTCCGACGAACACGATGTTGACCTCGATCTGCGCATCGGATATGCGCAATCCCTTCGAGACGGAAAGGCTGTTGTTGTTCCACCGCGGATCGAGCCATTTCCTTGTGGCGATTATTTCGTCGATTCTGGCGGTCTCGGTCGAGTTTCTCAACACTCCGTTGACGTGCAGTACATTCCCCTTGAGCCTAACCGCCACGGTTCCAAGCTCGTCTGTGAAGCTGTCGTCGGTAACCTTCAGCCCCAGATCGGAAATGGCCTTGCGGAACTCGTCGATCAGCTGCTGGCGCGGACGGAAGACCACGTAGTCGAAGCACTGGTCGCTGTAGTTGGCGACAATCCGGCGGAAATTCTCCCATTGCTGCACGCCGTTGATCTCGCCTTCGAGCACCACGCCGCCTCCAGTCAGCTCAACGGAAACCTCGGGAACGTCGGACAACGCCTCGGTCAGCAGACGATGGTTCCTGACGGCCGCGGAAACAACCGTCACGGAAATACGCTTGACCACGTGCTTCGCTCTCATCTCGACCACGCAGTCGCCCTCGCTGACACCGAAAAACTCCACGTCGCAGCCCCCGCGCAAAGTGGCCTTGACGTTGCCGGAAAACGCGCGGACGCTGCTGACGGGAAACGGCATGTGCACGAGTCTGCGCTCGTTCACATCTATCGACAGGGAGTTGGAGGACAACGTCATCTCGGTGGGCGCCGCCTTCTTTTCCTCCTTCACATGCTCGGATACCAGCTCCTTCATCGCGGCCTTGAACATCTCGGTCTGGTTGAAACCGGACTTGGCCGCGGCCGGCACGGCCGGGTTCTCCGCCGCGGCGGCGGCGCCGGACTGTGGCGCGGGGGAAGCGACATGGGCGTCCGCGGCGAAGGCGGAAATGGCGCATCCCATCAGCAGGACGGTGAAACATGATGATATCTTCATTGCGCTCCTCCTACTTCTCCGGCTTGGCCGGTGCGGTCTGCGACGACAGGGGGACAAGCCCCTTGCGCATGGATTCGAACGTTGTGGCGTCCACCACGCCGAGGTCTACCCGGTTGGTCGCCGTGGTGTCGTTGCGGGTACGTAGCACCGGATACAATTCAAATTCGCGCTGAGCAGCCAGGAGCATCATCGCCTGCCTCGGCGGCAAGGACACCAGAACCGAGCTGGATTCTCCCGCCGGCGGATCCCTGAAATAGCCGTTCGGACCGCACACGAAACCGACGATGCTGACGCAGGGAAGCACCACGAACGTCTCGCGCTGCGATCCGCCCGCCGGAAGCTCCGACGGATCCACTGCGTCGTCCGAAGCCGACGGGGCAACCGTCCTGCTTGCTATTATCGCAATTTCGTCATTCGCCGACAGCATCTTGATAAGTTGCGGGTCGGAAAAGGTGACGGGGATGGTCCACTCGCCACGTGTGGTGCATGCGCCGAGCGGGGTGCGGCCGCTGACGTTTTCCAAAAGCACGTAGTCGTTTTGCGCTATCGGCATCCTGATGGTCTGTCCGTAGAGCATGTTCACGTTGCTCCACTGGATGGCGTTGCGCGGTAGCGCGGATGCCGGCACCTCGCGGTGCGTCAGTTCGCCCTGTCCCAATTCAGTGTTGGCCTGCAGATCTCCGGCCGCGACGACGACGTCGACCATCTCCTCGTCCACCTGGGCGTTCTGGACCGCCATCATCTTGCTCACCGCATACACCGCGGCCAGGCCGAGAACGACCGCGACAACCAAAGGTATCACATTTTTCATAAGTTACCGCTTTCCTTGCTATATCACCTTGAAACAAAAGTATTTTTAACGTGTGCATGCGCAATGGCGCACATGCGCTGAACCTTAAAATTACAGCGAAGAGATAGGTTTCGCTATTGTAAACTAGCATGGATTTATCGCGTTGTCTAATGAATTATGAACGAATTTTCTTCCCAGTCCCATTCCGATGGTACGTTCTTTCGTTTTCTTCATGCCCTGTAACATTGTGAGTTTTGCAAAATAGTTTAGCACTAAGCCGGATTTTGTAGGTTTTTCTA
>JAKSOH010000042.1 GCA_024405675.1 Victivallaceae bacterium | reverse complement strand
TACTGGGGGTTGTTCGACCGGTTCCACAATGTGAACCGCAACTACCGGTCGATGGAGATGATCGGGACGCTGGTCGCCAGGTATCCGCGTCGCGTACGGACCGTGGTGTCCGGACTTCCGGCGCCCGTTGCGCCCGACTTCAAGTCGGTGTGGATGATCGCGGGACTGGACGAATCCGGCAGGGGGGGATGTCTCCTCGTCTCGGATTTCCGGTGCGATGAAAAGCAGTGGAAGATCGAACTCGCATCACTTTCCGCCGATGCGAAGGTCGAGGTAAGGAGGTTCGACCAGAACACCCCGGAACCCGTCGTCGTCGCGACGGAAATCGAAAACGGCAAGCTGGTCCTGCGCAAGGCCATCCCGGGATCGTGCATCTGGATGGTGACATTCGCCGTCGAGTGAGGTCGGACGCACTGGAGATTCGTTCTTGGATATTCTGAAATCGCCACGAACGGGGCGAAATCGCGTCAAAACGCGCCTTTCGGGCAAAAATCGCTGCGATTGGGTTGATTTGTGCTTGGAAATTTCTTCGTTCCGATTTCTTTTGTAGAAAAACGAGAAGGAAGACACCATCATGAAGACAATGCTTGCGGATGCGACGCAGCTGGCCGAAATCGTTCGAAAGGAGCGCAAGCGCCAGAAGGTGTCACAGATCCGGCTCGCCCGGCTGTCTGATGTGGGAACGCGTTTCGTGCGCGACCTGGAGGGCGGGAAGGAGACCATGCGGCCGGAGAAGGTGCTGGCCGTCCTGGAGACGCTCGGCGTCGCCGTCGAACTTTCGAACACCGGAGCGGATGACTGATGGAGTCGCTCGATGTCTTGATCGAATCCCTATGGATTGTTTCTACTCGGCAGGAGTATTGCCGGTAACGTCCACGATGACGAATTCCGATTGGCATCCGGTCTTGAAGGAAAGTGCCCAGTCGGAAATGCCGGAGCTCACCAAGAAATCGGTTCCCGCCTTGCGCACATGACCGTAGACGTGGTCGTTCGCCGTGCAAAGCATCAGGAATCCCAGCGGCCAGAGCTGTCCGCCGTGGGTATGTCCAGAGAGCACCAGGTCGGCTCCGGCGGCCGCCTCCGCCTCGTAGTCCGCCGGCTGGTGGTCCATCACGATCCGGTATTGCGTCGAGTCATGTGGCGGCAGGAGTTCGGCCGCCGTCCTGCGTCCGGAGAACAATCGGTCCAGGCGTCCGATCAGCATGACGCCGTCCCGCAGTGAAACCGTTTCGTCGCGCAGCACCTTGACGCCGGCCCTTTCAAGGTCGCCGACCAGTTTCGCCGTCGGAAAGTCCCGGCGGTTCCTGTACCCTCGGTCGTGGTTGCCGAATACGAAGTATTTGCCGAGTGGCGTCTGGAATCCTGCCATGGCCTCGACGGCGCGCTCCCAATCGATGCGTTTGGTGTCGTCGTCGACGAGATCTCCGACAATCAGCAGGACGTCGGGCCGCTCGGATGCGATGTCATCCAGTATCGGCCCCATTTGCGCACCGTCGAAGGTGGTGCCGATGTGTGCATCCGAGAAGAAGGCGATGCGCAACTTCCTTCCCCCGATGTCCTTGGCCGTCGACAGTTCGTAGCGCGTCGGCGTCACCCGGCAGCAGGCGACATGGGCATAAACCAGGACGGCGGTCGTCGTCGCCAGCGCCATGTATCCGGCGATGTAGCGGTGCGGCCTGAACGGCAGGAAGACGACATCGAAAACGGCCCAAAGGACCGCGAGATGCATGATCGCGGCCAGACCGTCGATGGAGGACGTCCACCACGCCGCCAATGCGACGACGGGAATCAATGCGACGAGATTGCGGCGCAGTCCTTCGCGTGGCATCCACTCGAAGCGGCGGAACCGGTTCCAGACATAGGCGAGACCGCAACATCCCAGCAACAGCGCGATGACGAACAGGAAGATGAATTGCACAGTGGATTTCCCTATGTTCGGTTTTCCGGCGTTCCGCTACAGCAGATAGAACCAGACCATCAGCGGCATGGTCGCCATGCCGATGACGGTCGAGACCATGGTGAGCATGTTGGCGTAGACCGCGTCCTTGCCGTAGACCTGGGCCATGAGCGTCAGGGTGGTGGCCGGTGGCGTTATTATCGAGAAGAGCGTCACGAGAATGATGTCCCTGCCCATCGGGACGAGCGCGGCCAGTCCGGACAACTTGAAAGCGAGCGTGAACACGAACGGCACGACGACGAGCCTCAGCGCGATGACGATCCAGGCGCGGGGATATCTGCGGATTACGGACGAATCCAGCGACGCCAGCAGAATGCCGGCGACCAGCATCGTCGCCGGCCCGATCATGTCGGAGACGGAATTGACGGTTCTGGCCACGACGCGGGGGAGGCGGATGCCGGTTGCGAACATCGCGATTCCCAGGAGTACGGCGATGATGTTGACGTTGCCGAATATTTTCTTCAGATCGATTCCACTGACTCCGCACATTTTCATCCTGCCGTGGCTCCAGAACAGGAACTGCTGCACGGAGACGTAGGTGGAGATGTACACGGTCATCTCCCAGCCCATGGTGGCCGCCACCAGCGGAAGCGAGAGGTTGCAGGAGTTTGGGTAAATGACCGACAGCGTTTCCAGGACGTCCAGCTTGAAGATGCGTTGCAGCAATGGTTGGGACGCCAGGAACACCGCGTGGACGCCGATTGCCAGCGCCAGCGAGAACACGAGCCCGCGGGTGATGTCCGGATTCAAGCTGACCTGGAAAGCGCGCAGCGTCGCACACGGAATGACAAGGTAGAGCATGATCCGGGAGAGTGCGTCGGCGGCCTCCCTGCGCAGGAATCCGCCCTTGACGAGCGTGAATCCCGACGCCATGACGAGAAAGAGCGAAGCCAGCTCCATGACAAGTGAACGCGTCATTGTGAAAATCTCCGTTACAGTTCAATTGCGCATGATGGAAATATACATTCACAAGCGAGGCACTTCCATACGGCGGCGATTTCGCGCGCGCGACCCACGGCACGCCTTGATAACGCCGGCCATCGCATATATACTTCAAGGTATAACCAAAATGTTCCGTCAGTCATGCGAGGGGAGAAAATGCTTGTGAAGGTGGTTTTATGCGGTCTTGCCACCGCAATCGGCGCCATCGCGGCGCTTGTCGTGCACCATTGGTTTTCATCGCATCACCGCCACCGGCACGGTCTCGTGGTGGTGGCCGCGTCCAATTCGCCGAAGACGGCCAGGAGGGAAGCGGACTATGTCTGCAAGGGCCGCCACGACGAAGTCGTCATCAACCACGCGATCAGGCGGCTGCCGCACGGCGGGACGCTGCGCCTGATGGACGGGGACTACTACATCGACGGATTCGACTGCAAGGACCATACCGCCATACGCTTCGGCTCGAACGGCGGCTGCGCCCGCGTGATCAACGTGACTGGAACCACGGAGAACAAGAGCTACAACACCAGGCACGGCGTCACGCTGCACGTGACCGAGCATGCGTTCTCCAAGGTGCCGGCCGGCACCGAGTGCAGGGTGTTCGGCGGTTCGCCGAGAAAACCGGATGCCGAGGGCGCGTTCTACACCTACACCCATGTCAACAACGTCAATTTCGAGAATTTCTACATCTATCTTCCCGACGCGTCGCGTCCAGTGGTGGGAATCGATGCCAGGAACTTCGGATCGAGCTACGTGCGCCAGGTCGGGGTCTACACGGCGAACTACTTCCACGACCGCTTCATGCATCTCAAGCCGGCGACGCCGGTCCCGGGATGCATCGGGTTCTATTCGTGTCCTGGCTCCAACGACGAAATGGCCCGGATCGGCTATGACACGGCCAATGCCGGCGGACTGCACACGGGGTTCGTGCTGGACGGCGTGGACCATCTGGTGATGAAGACATGCACCGCGGCGCGCTGCTGCCGTGGATACGAGTTCCGGGACATCCGCAAGACGCTCACGGTGCTCAACTCTTCCGACGAGGGGAATGCCCATCTGCCGCACTTCTCCGGCGCCGGGCATGTCTCGATGATCGACTTCAACATCGAGCGGTTCAACGCCGACTTCATGCCGGACGATCCGGCCGGCGACGGCCGACGCGGCGCCACGGTCGAGAAGGGGGCGAAATGGCGCGGAACCATATCCTACACGCTGCAGGGCGGGGCGTTCGGGCTCAAGCGGTTCTTCGAGCCGGGATGCGGGATGGATTTCCGCGTGACCAACGAGGACCATTCTCCGGTCGAACGCCCGGAGAATCCGGAATACCTCGAGACGTATTTCGATCGGGCGTCCAACCGTTCGTTCACCTGGAACGGCTCGGAATGGGTGGATTCCTCCGGCGCCGCGGCGCAGCCGGCCGAGAAAAAATGAGAAAACCCGACTTCTCTGCTTTCACGGAAAAGCCGGTCGTCCACCCCGCGCCGAGGTTTGTCAGCGCGACGCCCGGCGTCAGGGGCATGTTCATGAAGGGACCGGATTTCCGGGGCAGGGAGACGCGGGTGTTCGCCTGGTACGCCCTGCCGGATGGAGCCGATGAAAAGCATCCGGTTCCGGGAATCGTGCTGGTGCACGGGGGACTTGGAACCGCCTACGCCCCGTGGGTGAAGAAGTGGACCGACCGCGGTTTCGCGGCGATTGCGGTGGACCAGTTCTGCGCGATACCGAAGACCGACGGCTCCTACGGGAACATGAAGCCGCCGAAACGGCACCGGTATTCCGGACCGGTGGCGGAGGAACGCTTCGACCATCTCGACGAGCCGCTAGCGGACCAGTGGGGATACCATTCCATCGCGGCGGTGATGCTGGCCAACACGTTCCTGCGCAACTTGCCGGAAGTAGACGAAACCAAGGTGGGGATAACCGGGATATCGTGGGGCGGATACGCCGCGGCGATTGCCGCGGGCGTCGATCCGCGCTATGCGTTCGCCATGCCGGTGTACGGCTGCGGCGGCTTCGACACGCTGGCGCTGTCGGAAGAGTACGCCCAGGAGAGGCGCGACAAGTTCAGCCGGCTTTGGGACGCGAACCGGTTCCTGGTGTCGGCGAAAGTCCCGATGCTGTGGACGGTGGGCACCCGAGACTTCGCATTCGACGTGCTCAACTGGCGCCGTTCAACGCGGATTGCGGCCGATTCCTACCGGTCGCTGTAGGTGGACTATCCGCGTGGCCAGTACGAGGGCGAGGACGTCCCCGAACTACTGGAATTCGCCCGGGCGATGACGGAAAATCGCCGGTATACGAGGTTCGACGACTCGACGCTGCGGTATTCCGGAAACGTGCTGCGCTCGAAACTGGTTCCCGCGGAGGAGATGGAACGTTTCGAGGTGGTGTGGACCCGGGCGACGGGATGCTGGAACGACCGTTTGTTCAGGGAGGAACCCGCAACGTACGATTCCGTGACGAACCAGGTCCTCGGCCGGCTGCCGGAAAACTGGACCGCAGCCTATCTCGCCGCATACGGGAGGAGCGGACTCCTGTATACGTCGGACGTTGCGGTGCGTGGAACCGGTAAATAGCCTGAGAAAAGCGGAGTCCGTGCGTCGGGCCTGTCGATACGCATCCCCCGCGGCAACGGCTTCTCCGCATGAACACCATCGCAAGAAAAGTATAAACTGCCACGGGAACGGAGCCGCCGGTGCAAGCCGGGACAGCCGCACAGGTTTGAACAATCCGTGGTGGAATCCGGCCTAACAACGGCCGTCGCCGGATGTCTGGCGACGGCCGTGGTCGGAATGGTTGTTCGGATCGGACTACTTGTAGCTGGTGATTACGTAGGTGTTGGGTCCGTTCTTCGAATCCTTCAGGGAAACCTTGAAATATCCGCCGGCGGCGAGATAATTCTTCTGGTCCTCCTCCTTGAGCGCCCGCCAATCGATCTTTTCGAAGTTGTCCTTGCCGTCAAGAGAGTACATGACGTTCACTTCGTCGCCAATGAAAGATATGTTGTCGAACTGCCCGGCGTTGAACTCGTAGTAGTCGACTTCGTCGGTGATGCAGTTGAATCCGTGGCCATCGGTGGCCGTCTCGTTGAGCCATCCGCGGATGTCCATTTCGAGGTCCTTGTTCAGCGTGAGCTCGGCGGCATGCTTCATGTCGTTGTCGGCGTTCTCCAGCGTCTCGCCCATGTAGGCTTCGAACATGTAATTGTCATTGGATCCGATGTAGAACACCTTGTCCTTGAAGAACGGCACCTCGGCGAGCTTCTTGTATGTATTGGCATCGGACGTGGTGATCTTGCCGGACAGCTTGAACGAGTCGCCGGCCTTTCCGTCTGCAAGGAACATGCCGTTGATGCAAAGCTCTCCGGCGATGTTCGACTTTCCGAACATGTCGCTGGTCATTTGTTTCATGCCCAGTCCGTTGGCGTTCACCTTGAGCGCGGCGCCGGAAGCGACGTCGAGCCGGGTCTTCTGGGCGTCCTTCTCATCGCAATGGATGTATACGTTGTAGAGCGTGAGCACCGATCCCTTGCCGGAAACCTTGATGACCGCGTCGGCGCCCTTGTCCAGACGGAGCATTCCGATCGAGGCGATGCCGTTGACGTTGACCTTGCCTACGCCGAAGTAGACTTCGTCGTATTGTCCGCCGATGGTCCCGACACGGACGTCCTTGCCCTTCAGGTTAACCGTTGCGAATCCGATGACTTCATAGGCATAGGATCCGAAGACAACGCCGCCGTCCTTTTCCCTTGTGGAGCTCAAGGTTATGCTTCCGCCGAACTTCGCCGTTGTACCAACGCCATCCAACTTGCCGTTTTTCCGCACTATCGCGGCCTCGCCGCCGCCGATGATAGCTTCGGTGACCATGGATCCGGCCAGGTCGACCGTCTTGAATCCCAGGCATTCGCCTCCCGAAACATCCACGTTCTTCAGCTTCAGGGAACCGATTGCCTTTATCGTCACGGTTTCTTCTATTGTCTTGCCGTCGACCAGTTTCGTGTATCTGTCCTCGACTCCGGAACGGATTCCCGAGACATGCAGGGCAAGCGGCTTGCCGTCTCCGCATTCGATGTCGACGCTGGCGAATCCGTCGATCGCGCAATCGTCCGCCAGCTTCGTACCCTCCATGGAGAGCTTGCCCGAGGCCTTGAACTTGGCGGTATCCGTCTCGGTTTTCGCCGGTGTCGCCTTCTCCTTGTAGTCGGCGTAGCTATCCCAGGCGAACTCCCGGGTTTTCAGCTCAAAAGTGCAGTCGTTGTTGAGAATGCCACCATTCACGGCGCCGCCGACCAGCTTGACATTCTGGAATCCGTCGATCGTGTCGATGCGGCTGTCCGTCGCCGTGAAGGAACCGCCCTTCCTGGCTGTGAAGCTTTCGGTGACGGTCTCGATGTATTTGCCGTCCTTCTCCGTGGACATGGTCTTCGTCTCCACGTACTTGCCGCTCGTCATATCTCCGCCGTGGGCGGTGTTTTTTTCGCCAATCACGACACCGGCGGCGGGGGAATCTTCCGCGTCGGCAGCCCCGGCCGCCGGCATGTCCACAGCGTGGCCGATTGCGACAGGCTTCCCGACGTTGCTGGACACGACGTGACGGGACGCTGTCCCAATCGTCGAACCGGTCAAGACGACCTTGTCCAGTCCGGTGATGTCTCCAAACTTGGAATTCCCGATCTTGGCGGAACCGGCGGCAGAGTAAGTCGCACTGCTGGATGCCTTGCCGTTTTTGCCGATATCCCCGTCTTGATCGTCACGCATGTTCGCGGTGTTGTCGGTCGAACTGCCGGTGATGTTTCCGCCAAACAACGACATTTTGCCATTTTCGGCGTTCAATCCGGAAATCGTCGCGGACTTGATTCCCCTTGCGTTCACATCGGCTACCACAAGGGCGTCGGTGATGTCCAGCTTTCCCTTCGCCTTCTGGTCGACTTTCATGGACATCGTCTGGGCGTCCGGCTTTTCCTTTTCCCCCGATACCGTGTTCGTCGAACTTGCGGAGTAGTCAACGCTGTTGAAACTGGACGCGATGGTGGCACCGGTCAGAGAGAGGTTCGCAAACCTGTCGATATCGCCGGCGAGTTTGCCGGAACCGTCATAGGTCAGCTTGCCCGCGCTCCTTGTGGTCATGGTTTCCACAGTGGTTTCCTTGGGCAAAGTTTCGTTGAACTTGCCGACGCCGAGGGTGTTGAACTTGTCAGACCTCACCGTCGAGGCAGATATGACAACGGATCCGGCTCCCATTCCATTTGCGCTGATGTTTCCGATGAGCGTCACATCCTTGGCCAGGATATCATTCTTCGCCAGCACCACGGCATCTTCGGCCAGCGCGGAAATTTTGACCTTCCCGTTGATTTTCATCGACTGTGTTTTTTCAATGGTCACCGTTGCAATGCCATTATTAGCCTTGGCTTTTATGACATTGAACATGTTTTCTTCGTCCAAAGGCATGGTTTTGTCGCTGGAATCGATCGAGCCGATGGTCCAGGTGCCGGCCTTGTCAAAGGAAATCTCCGCCTTCCTGACCCCGGTGACCTTGTCCATTACGCTGTTGGTCGCCTTCAATGAGCCGGCCGCGGCATGCGTCTCCGTGATGGTCCGTACCACGTCTTTGTTCTCCTGCTTGAAGGATATCTTTTCCTTGCAGGACGAGGTTTCTGTGCCAAGGTCCAAGTCGCCGACGGTGGAACCGTTCAGCTCCACGTTCTTGAAGCAGTCGATGCTCCCTCCGACAGCGCCCTTGACGACGATCTTGCCTGATGCCGTCATCGTAGTCGCGCTGTCATCGGTCACCTTGAAGTTCTGTCTGGCGACCGGTCTGTAGGTTCCGCTCAATATGGAATCGAGAATCTTCCGTTCTTCATCCGTCGGCTCGGCCGTCGTCAGGACCGACTCGTAGAAATCGCTTTTGAATGAAACGTCTACCTTCTTGGTACCGCTCTCGAATCCCGCGAAGCTGCCGCCGTCGATATCCACGTCTCCGAATCTGGAAACGACGCTGTTGAACGTCGAGTCCGTCGCCTTCAGCCTGGAGTCCGACTTCTTGGTCAACTTCACGCGTAACGAACTACCTTCCTTCTTCGATCCGGGACGTGTCGCGTCGATTGTTGCGGAAACGCTGTAGGCGCCGCCGGCCATGCCGTCGAGAACCGCGTTGTCCGCGACGACCTCCTTGAAGGACGTCCTGCTATTCATGGCCATTCTCAATCCGTTCCGCGCCGCGTGGCTGAGGCCGGCAGTCAAACTCTCTGCCGGTAGCTCGTTTCCATCTGCGTCAAGGCATTTCTCCGGTTCGACCGTCCTTGCGCCGGCAATGGCGGCATGTCCGATTTCCAGCTTGCCGCCCGCCGATGCCGTGACGGAGATTTTTTCAACGGAGGTGGCGATGTCCGTGGAGTCGGTGGCGACCGGCGTAATCTTCCGGCTTGCCGTCATCTTGACGGCGCCTCCGGCCACCCCGACGGGGGTTTGCGCGCCGTCGATTTTCACATTTTCATATCCGTTGACAATGACCGGATACGCATCGTTGCCGGCGGCCTTGTCGCCGTCGTGATCGACGACGAACGAACCCCGCGCCTTGATGTCCAGGTCGCGGACGCTGTTCGCGGTGCCTTTCTTGTCCACGGTGTTCCTGACCGTTCCGGCGAACACCTGCGACTGGTATCCGATGACGTTGTGGTTCTTGAACAGGCCGTCAATATCGATTTTCCCGGACGCGGCTTCCGCACCGTCGACGAGGAAGACCATGTATGAATTGTCGGCGGGAACGGAAATCTCCCTGGTGCCGGCGAAGGCGTTCTTTCCCCAGGTGAGTTTCTCTCGGTTGAATTCCTCAGGGCAGGTATCCTTGGTCCAGGTGGAATTGACGTAGAGCCTGATTACCTTCTCTTCGCCGTACGCGGCCGTTCCGGCCGCCTGTTGGTAGACGTGTGCGAGAGTGTCGGGGGAGGGGGCCGTCGCCTCGATGGACATGTCCTTTTCCGCCAGTACAATTTCTGTCATAGAATCATCCTTTTCATTCAGCTAGAAGTTCAAGGGCAACTTGGAATACCGTTCCAAGACGACATTGGAATACGCGTTTAAGCTACAGCGGCATAGCGTCGTTTTCAACATGCGCATCGCGGGAACCGTCGATTTCAATTCCGCAAAAAAAAGGCCGTCGCCGGATATCCGGCGGCGGCCAATGGTCCCAGTTGAGTTTACTTGATCTTGTTCATGCTCAGGCCGTTGGTAACCATGTAGGCGGCAGGTCCCATGTTGTCCTGCACCTCGACCATGAAGAATCCGTCCGACGCCAAGTACTTCTTCTTGTCCTCGTCCGAAACCTCGTTCCACTTGATCTTGAAGTCGCCTTCCTTGCCGGTGGCGGAGAAATAGACGGCGACATGATCACTGTCTTGGAGGAACGAGATGTCCTCGAAAGCACCGCCCTTGTACTTGTAGTAGTCGACCTTGTCGACGATGCAGTTGCGACCGCTGTACACGGAGTTGTCGTTTACCCAGCCGGCAAGATTGAGATTGCCGTCCTGATTCATCGTGAGTTCGAGCGCATCCTTCACTGTATTGTCGGAGTTCTCCAAGGCCTCGCCCTTGTAGGCCTCGAATACGTCGGTACCATCGCCCTTGCCGATGTAGAACACCTTGTCCTTGAAGAACGTAATCTGGTTGAGTTTATCGTAGACGGCATCGTCGGACGTGGTGATCTTTCCGGACAACTTGAAGGAGCTGGCGGCCATTCCGTCTTTAAGGAACATGCCGTTGATGCAAAGCTCGCCGGCGATGTTCGACTTGTAGAACATCTCGCTGGTCACGTCCTGCATACCCTTGCCGTTGGTGTCCAGCTTGAGCGCGGCGCCGGAAGCGACGTTGAGCTGGATCTTCTGGAGATCCGCCATGCCTGTGGCGAAGCTCATGTTGTTGATAGTGAGCACCGAACCCTTGCCGGAAACCTTGATGGACGCGTCGCCACCCTTGGCCAGCCTGAGCTCGTCGATTATGGCAACGCCGTTGACATTGATCTTGCCAACTGCGAAGTCGATCTTCTCGTAATCGCCGCCGACGGTCCCGACGTAGACATTGTTGCCCTTCAGGTTGATCGTGCCGAATCCGACGAGGGCTCCCACCCTGGCGTAGAAGGCGACGTTGCTGCCCTTTTCCTGCGTGGAGCTTATGGTTATGCTTCCGCCGAGCTTTACCTTCGACTTGTCGAAGTCCGGCTTGCCGGCGTCAAACACCACTTCGGCCTCGCCACCGCCGACAATTGCTCCGGTGACCCTGGATCCGGTCAGGTTGACCGTCTTGAATCCCAGGCATTGGGCACCCAAAATGTCCACGTTCTTCAGTTTCAAGGAACCGATCGTCTTTACCGTCAAGGTTTCTTCGGTTTTCTTGTCATCCACCACTTTCCTGTATTGCTCCTCGACGCCGGAACGGATTCTCGATACCTCCAGGTAGAGAGGCTCCTCGCCCACGCCCTTGATGTCGACGTTGGCGAATCCATCGATCGTACAATTGTTTATCAACTCCGTTCTCTGGATGGTGAGCTTGCCGACGGCCTTGTACTTGGTGGTGTACGTCTCGGTTTTCGACGCTGGAGGTACTCCATTCAAGAAGTCGGCATAGCTTCCCCAGACGTCCTCTTCGGTGTGCAAATCGGAAGCGTATTCGTTGTTGACGATGCCTCCCGCGCTCACGGTGCCGCCGAGCAACTTGACATTCTGGAATCCGTCGATTGTGTTGACGTAGCTGTCCGTCGCCGTGAAGGAACCGCCCTTCTTGGCTGTGGCGCTTTCAGTGGTGGTCACGACGTATTTTCCGTCTTTGTTCGTGGACGTGCTCGTCGTCTCCACGTACTTGCCGCTCATCTTCGTGGCCATAGCGTTCGAGGCTTCCTTGCCAATCACGACATCAGTATCCTTTGCTATTGCCTCGGCAGCGGCCTCATCCGCGGCTACGGCTTCGGCAACGGCCTCATCCGCGGCTGCGGCCTCCAGTACGCTGGTCGAGTAGCTGGACTTCAGACCTTTAGTTAACCTGACTCGACGGGACGCCATTCCGATCGACGAACCGGTCAAGACGACCTTGTCCAATCCGATGATGTCACTAATCTTGGAATTCTCGATCTTTGCGGAACCGCTGGCCGTGTAAGTCGCACTGAGAGATAGATTGCCGTCCACACCGATGTCCGCGCCTTCATCATCACGCGTGTGCACGGACTTACTGGTCGTACTGCCGGTGACGTTTCCGCCAAACAGCGACATAACACCACTGTTGTCGGAGTCCAGTCCGGAAATCGTCGCGGACTTGATGCCCACCGCGCTCACATCATCCGCCACAAGGGCATCGGTGATGTTCAGCTTTCCCTTCGCCTTCTGATCGACTTTCATGAACATCGTCAGCTCTGACTTCGGTTCTACATCTTCTCCCAATTTCGTTTGCGTCGCACTTGCGGAGAAATCAACGCTGTTGAAATTGGACGCGATGACGGCGCCGGTCAGAGAGATGTTCGAAAACCTGTCGATGTTGCCGGTGAGTTTGCCGGAACCGTCATAGGTCAGCTTGCCGTTGCTCTTCACGGTCTGGGCTTCCACGATTGTTCTGCTGGTTAAATTTTCGCCGGACTTGCCGGTGTTGAGGGTTTTGGCTTCGCCACGCGTCGTCGTCGAATCGGACATGCTAACGGATCCGGCCCCTATTCCATTCGCGCTGACGTTTCCAATGAGAGTCACATCTTTGGCCAGGATACTGTCATCCGTCACCAGCACCAC
>JAKSOH010000041.1 GCA_024405675.1 Victivallaceae bacterium | reverse complement strand
AAAATAAACCTTGAAGTGTTGAGCGTATAGGGGTAAATTTTACTCACCTTTTAATTTATTTGCCAACGACCCATTGAAAGGACAAAACCATGACCGACTTTTCAATTGACGCGCCGACCATAAGCCTAAGCGCAAAGAGCCCCGCCGGACCGACGATCACGGTTTACGGCAATCCCACGGACTGGGTGAAGGAAGCGACGATTTCCGCGACTTTTACAGATGCGGCAAGCGGCATCAGGATGCAGGAGTTCAGTTTGGACGGCAAGACGTGGTTCGAGTACACCTCGGATATATTGATGACGCAAAAAGGCACGATTTATTTCAGGGCGACCAACAATGCCGGCAAAAAAACGACGAAGAAAGTGTCGGTAAACAAAATCGACAATGAAGCGCCGGTACTCAGCGGCCAGCCGACGGTGTCCGTCAGCGGACAGAAAGTTACTTTCAGCTGGAAGGCAGCCAAGGACAACGTCAAAGTCGCGGGGTATCGTCTCACCGTGGACGGGCATGAATACGAAGTCACCGGCACGTCCTATGTATTGGAGGGTCTCACGGCGGGTGCGCACAGTTTTTCCTTGTGCGCTTACGACACCGCCGGGAACGTGAGCGAGAAATCTTCCGAGATGCGATTCATGACCTCGCAAGCCGCGCGGCCCGCTGGTTCCGTTTTGAAGCTGTCGAAAAACAAGTACGCCTATGTCCAGGAGGCGGACGTTACCTTGAACAACTTCAAGAAGGACACGAAGACATTCAGCGGACAAAAAGGCTGGATGTGGACCGACACCTCCGGAAAAATTGTCGATGCAGAAAAGGATTCCAGCAGTGCCGATAAATTTATCCTGTATTTGAACACCTGCTGGGCGGCGAGCGCCTCCAACATGTTCACGCGCGCTGGATGGAGCACTGGATTGTTCAATTCGGAAGATGACGTACTGACCTGTTTCACGGAGTCGTTCACTAGATCTTGCACGTATGCCGAGTACCAAGGTACTGTATATATGGGCGCAGGTCTGACCGGCGGTTGGACGCAGGCAGGGGTGGAATGGCTGTTCAACGGTTACAGTTCATCGGCGTGGGATACGATTGAAAGTAAGGGCGCTTCCTGTCCAAAGGTATCCGGCGGATTTTACAAATCCGTGGATTTGGGGAAATACCTGTCCGCAGAAACCATCAGCATTCGCAACGGACAAATTCAGGGGACGGGGGATTACGTCGTCGGCAGCCTTGTCATGTATATGCCCCGGAGTTTTTCCTCCACCGACATGTTGGACAGCGCATCCCAGCATTTGAAAGACGGCGACGCCGTCACGTTGTCGGTCGGCTGGTATGCGAAAAACACCTGGCAGCAATTGGGCGGGCATGCCATCACCGTCTATGGGTATACCTACGATGAAACAAAGAAAGGGAAGCCGCAATACTACACGGGGCTCATCGTCGCCGATTCAGACGACGATTTTTCAAACAAAGCCCCGGGGCACGAGGCGAAGGGATGTCCCGATCGAGTCAAAATATTGAACCTGACGTATCTCAAAGATCAGGGATTGTATGTTTTCTCCAATTATGGCAACAGCTCCCTCTATGGCGTTGTGGAGGGATTCGAATATCTGGGAAGACGGCCGGAGAACATTACGAACGAGGCGCGGTCGAAGATCGTTTTTTCCGTAGACGGTGATTGGAACGCCTCCTATTCGGTTTCAGACAACGAAAAAGCAGCCGTCGAGGGAGTACGAGGGGTGATTAGCACGACGGACGATGTCTATATCGCCTTGAGCCTTACGAATTCCGGATTGGGCGAATCAAGCGATTTACTGATTACGACGACGATAGACGGCAATGAAGAAGGCATCAAAACCTATTCCATCGCCAAACAGCTCGCCTACAAGGAAAACTGCTCGGACGTCGTCATCAACATTGGGAAGCTCGAACAGGGAGTGCACTCCATCGTCGTTTTCGTTTCAGCCGACGATGCAACCGAGACGATAACCGTGGACAACATTTGTGTTTCCAGCGATGACCGCGTCGCCAACACTCTCGGCCATGGGGAGGTTTCCCCCGGTGAATTTCTCGTAGTGAACGACATCGCCAGCGACATTGTCGTCCACGGCGGAGGCCGCCTTTTCGCAAGCCAGTATTCCGAGGTTACCGGTACCGTGGTCGAGGCGGGCGGCATGATGAATGTCGACTTGCAGGGCAAGGCGGCGAACACCAAAGTTTCAGGAGAACTTTCGGTCACCAACGGCACCGCCGAAAACACGACCGTCCTCGCAGGTGGCGCTCAGGAAATACGGGGTACAGGAGAGAGCTACGGCGCCACAATCAATGATGGCGCGACGCAATGCATCTCCTCCGGCGGATATGCAGAAGACAATACGTTTTCCGGGGCCGGAAGCCAGCAGCATGTTTCCGGTTCCGAAAGCCGGGCTTCCCATAATTCCTTCGAAGGGGACGGAGCGTCGCAGTTCGTCCTGAATTCAGGGGTCGTCGAAAACAACGATTTTTCCAACGGCGCGGTGCAATATGTTTCCAACGGGGCCATCGCCATCGGCACGAATCTATATTCCGGTTCCATGCAGAACGTGCGAAACGCCTTCGCCTTGGACACGGTCGTCCATGAGCATAGCGCGGCGTTCGTCTTTGAAAACGCCGAGAGCTTCAATTGCTCCGTCGAAGCTGGCGGACGTCTGGTTGTGGGAGCCGCCGCGGTTCGCGATCTGTCCGTCAAATACGGAGGGGATGTCTTGCTGGAAACCGGAGCCGTCCTGCATGGCGAAACCAGAATGGCTGGAACTTTGACGGTGAACGGAAAGATTTCCGGAGAAACACCAACCCCGCAGGACTCCGCCCCCGGAATCATCTTCGACTTTTCGGGAAGGTCCGAAGCAGATGACTACATAGTCAACGACATTTCGCTGTGCGAAAATCTGTTTTTCAGCATTTCCCTCTCGGAAAACCAGGCAAACGGCGTCTACAGGTTTTCAGGCGCCGGCGCGGAATGGCTCGCCGACTCAATCACCGTATGCGACTCGACGGGGAAATTCTACGGTGACCTGTCCTTGCAGGACACCGTCGTCATGGGCGATCAAATGATTTCTCTCGTACAAGATGCCGGTTCCCTCTGCATTGTCGTCGACGATTCGCCGTACCAGCTATTCGAAATCCCCCTGTCTTCGCTAGAAACGGCAGACAACGTATGTTCGTGGGGGCATGTCGCCGATACGGAAGGCTACATCGTCCAGTTCAGCCAGGACAACTTCAACACGTTCGTTTCCGTCAAGACGTCGTCTGAGAGCATTTCCGTCAACAATGTGTTCGGCACCCTGCAGTGGAGGGTTCGCGCCGTCGAATCCGGGAAATGGACCGTCGGCGACGATATCGTGTGCGAAACCGCGGACAAGAACCTGGTCAGCACGGAAATGGACGGGGCGATCGACCTTGTCTTCGCTTCCGTCGAAGGAAAATGGACTGATGATTTCGCGGCGCAGCACGTCGGCGTTTCACAAGAATGGGAGGGGCTCGGCGAAGTCGTTTCGCTGTCCGGCAAGAACCGGATATCCAGCATTTTCGAAGTGTCCCCCGAGGACAACATCCTCGTGTTGACAGACGACGAACATGGCGACGCCCTCTTCGTCGACGACGTCTATACAGTTTCCGCTGATTTCATCGCGCGCCAGCAGGCGAGAATCGCGCAGATCCGGGAAATCCGCGCCGGAGCCGGCGACGACCTGGTCGACATGACAAGCCAGAAATTCGCCTATGACGGAGGCAACATCGTCATCCGCGGCGGCGCTGGAAACGATACCATCTGGGCGAACAACGGGCAGAACATGCTGTTCGGCGACGGCGGAGACGATGTCCTCGTCGGCGCTGAAAAAGACGATATCCTGGTCGGAGGCATCGGAGACGACACCATGCACGGCGGTGGCGGAAACGATGTATTCGTTTTTTGCGACAACTGGGGTACAGACCACGTCGAACAACTTGAGAATGGAAATGTCGTCCTGTGGTTCGCCTCCGGCGACGAATCCGGTTGGGACGCCTCGACAATGACTTTCTCTTCCGGTGGGAACAGCGTGAAGGTCGATGGTGTTTCCGCGGACCGGGTCACCTTGAAATTCGGCGACGACGGTTCCCCGCAATATCTCGAACTCGTCGATAAGGGTGCGTTTTCCGCGACGTCGTCGGAAAGTATTTTCGAGAAGAACGGCGATGCGCAAAGTTCTTCGCATCCTTCGTTCCCCCCGCTCGGCATGGTCATTCCGGTAAGTCAAGATGTCGATGATTGGAATGACTTGAAGACGAAAGGCCAGAATGGCGCGGTCGGCGTTTTCGACATTGACGTGGAAAACGAAGGAGAGATTGGCGGCGGCGACCTCGTCGATTATCTTGCGTTAACGCTCAACAGCGCGGCCAAGGTGGCGTTTTCGGTCTCGTCGGAAAATGCGACAAAGTTCACCGTCAACACGTTGACCGGTCTCGAGGGCAAATATGCACTGAAGGTCAATCAGACAACAAATGTCGGCGCGGGGGAAACCGTCACGACGAAACAGCTGTTGCTTGAAAAGGGAACTTACTACATCGGTGTCGCGGCGACCGACAAGAAGGCGGCTGCCGCCGATTATACAATCTGTCTCGACGACTTGTCGTCTGTCTTCTTCACGGAAGGTGACAATTCGGACGACTGGCAGGACGTAAAGACAAACGGCGAGAACGGTGCGGTCGGGAAATGGGATACCATCAACACGATTTCGGACTGGGTTGGACACGGCGACGCCGTCGACTACAAGGCAATCCACCTGGACCATGCGGCAGAGGCGACGCTTACGATTTCGTCGAGCGAGGCGGCTAAAGTCACGTTGTACCGGCTCGAGAAAACAGAAAAGAAGGGCGTCGTCACCTATTCGCTCAAGAAGTTGCAATCCACAACGACGAAGCGCGCCCAGGGCCAGGAGATTTTCACAGCGACTAGCAAGGGACGGCTGCTGGAAGCGGGAGATTATTACGTGGCCGTCGAGTCGACCAATGCGAAAAAAGGCGGCAACACCGATTACACGCTTTCGTATGGTGAAAACAAGATGTTCGACAAGGGCGACAACACGGACGACTGGACGGACATGAAGACAAACGGCGCATCCGGATTGGTTGCATCCGTGGGAACCGTTGCAGACCCCGGCGAATTGCTCTCCGGGTGGGTCGGATTCGGCGATGCGGTGGATTACACGGAGTTCACTTTGGAAAACGCGGCCGATCTCGTTTTCGACGTGATAGTCGGCGACGCGGCCAAATTCACAATCTACTCGCTCCAGGGCAAGACGGACAAGAACGGCGCGACGACCTATTCGCTCAAGAAACTGCAGAGCACCTCGTTCAAGACGAGCGGATCGACCAAGAATCTGCTGCTGGAAAAAGGCACTTACTACATGGCGATGGAGTCGACCAACGCCAAGAAGGGAGGATACGTCGACTACACCATTTCCGTCGACGAAACCAGCAGGTTCTTCCCGGCGGCGACTGACAACAACACGTGGCAGAAGGCGACGAAACCGGAGGACGACACGCTTTCCGGCTGGGTCGGGTTCGGGGACAAGGCGGACTACTGGGAAATCCAGATGTCCGAAACGGGCAAGCTCACGCTCGATTTCGACGAGTTTACGTCCGACGCCATCAAGCGCAAGAAAGTCAAGATCACATGTCTCGACGACAAGGGCAAGAGCGTTTCCCTCGTTTGGAACGGTGACACGATGCAAAGCAAAAAGGAAATCCTCTCCGATTGCTGCTACGTCGGCATCACCTGTGCCAACGAAAAGAAATTCAACACCTACAACATCACCGTCCTCAAGTAAAGCCCGGGGCGGGCGGCCGGCCGGAATGCCGGGGCCCCTTCGGGAGACGGTGGCGTCGCCGGTCGGTTTGTCACGTAAACGGCCGGCGGCGCATTGTTTCGAACGTGCCGGCCTGCAGTGGGAACGGGGTGGCGGCGGCCTGGAAACCGAAACGGATGGCGTACCGATCCGGCCCCCCGGTCAGGTTGCAAAAAACCTCCGGAAACACTATATTAGTCAAATCGTATGGACGCCGGGCCCCATTGCAAACAGGCTTGACACCCGGGCGTTCGAATTGACAACCCGAAAAATAATGGAAAGGGATGGTTATGGCAACCGCAAAGTCGAGCAATCCGAATCACGCAAACAAGACCCAGTGCAGAAACCAGGCGAAGCACAAGTTCTGCCGCAGAATCGGCGAGTGCCTCTGGAAGGATCCGTCGTGCCCGACGGTGGCCGGAAAGAAGCGCGCGTTCCCGGCCGGACCGCATGGCAAGACCAAGAGAATCAAGCTTTCGACCTACGGAGCGTTGATGCTTGAGAAGCAGAAGCTCCAGTTCTACTACGCAATCAGCGAAAACCAGCTCCGCCTCGCCTACGCGAGGGCGAAGGTCGGCGAAGGCCAGACCCCGGAGAAGTTCTTCCGCAACCTTGAGCAGCGTCTCGACGCCATCGTCTTCCGCTGCGGTTTCGCGCGTTCCATCTTCGCGGCGAAGCAGATGGTCACCCACGGCCACATCCTGGTCGACGGAAAGAAAGTCGACCGTCCGAGCTTCATCGTCAAGGAAGGACAGGTCGTCAGCATCAATGCGGAGAAGTCCCCGAACATCGCCGATATGGCCAAGACCAGCGCCGGCGCAGCGATTCCGGCCTACTTCGAGATCGACCTCGACAACTTGAAGTGCACGTTGGTCCGCGCCCCGCAACTCGACGAGCTGCCAGCGCTGTTCAACATCATGAGCGTCATCGAGTACTACGCACGGTAGTATAGATGGCGTAGAAGCGAACATCGAGCTCCCGCCCTTGAACGGGGCCGGGAGCTCTTGTTTTCATACGACACAATATTCCTAAACAAAAGAAAGGGAGAAGCGATATGGGAAAGAAAATGCTCACCATCGACGGCAACTATGCCGCCAGCTACGTGGCGTACGCCTTCAGCGAAGTCGCGGCGATCTACCCGATCACCCCGTCGTCGCCCATGGCCGAGTACGCCGACTCCATGGCCGCCAGCGGCAAGCTGAACATGTTCGGCCGCAAGCTGGAGATCACGGAAATGCAGTCCGAGGCCGGAGCGGCCGGAGCCTGCCACGGCAGCCTCAGCGCCGGAGCGCTGACGACCACCTACACGGCCAGCCAAGGCCTCCTGCTGATGATTCCAAACATGTACAAGATCGCCGGCGAAATGCTGCCGTGCGTCTTCCACGTGTCGGCCCGCGCCCTCGCGGCGCAGAGCCTCTCCATCTTCGGAGACCATTCCGACGTCATGGCCTGCCGCGCGACCGGTTTCGCGATGACCAGCGCCGCGTCGATCCAGGAAACCCATGACCTGGCCATCGTTGCCCATCTGTCGACCTTGGAAAGCACGGTTCCGTTCGTCGCGTTCTTCGACGGATTCCGCACCAGCCACGAATACCAGAAGGTCGAACTGCTCGACTACGACGACATGAAGACGCTACTCGACATGAAGTACGTTCAGGCTTTCCGCGAACGCGCCCTGCGTCCCGAGGCCCCGTACGCCAAGATGGCGGCCCAGAATCCGGACGTCTACTTCCAGGGACGCGAGACCACAAACGCGATCTACGAGCAGCTGCCCGCCATCGTCCAGAAGTACATGGACAAGGTCGCCGGACTCACCGGACGTCCGCTGCATCTCTTCGACTATGTCGGAGCCCCCGACGCCGACCGGATCATCATCGCCATGGGCTCCGGATGCGAGACCATCGAGGAGACGATCAACTATCTCAACGCCAAGGGCGAGAAGCTCGGACTCGTCAAGGTCCGTCTGTACCGTCCGTTCTCCATCGAGTCGCTGAAGAAGGCCATCCCGGCCACCGTCAAGAAGATCGCCGTCCTCGACCGCACCAAGGAACCCGGCTGCCTCGGCGAGCCGCTCTACCTGGATGTCAAGGCCGCACTGGCGGATCGTTCCGATCTCACCATCATCGGCGGACGCTACGGACTGGCGAGCAAGGAGTTCACCCCGTCGATGGTCCTGGCCATCTACAAGCACCTCGCAGGCAAGTGCACCCACAACTTCACGGTCGGAATCAACGACGACGTCACCCACTTGTCGCTGCCAATCGACGAAGTCATCGTCACCGAGCCGGAGGGAACCACGAGCTGCTGCTTCTGGGGGCTCGGATCCGACGGCACCGTCGGCTCCAACAAGAACTCGGTCAAGATCATCGGCGACCATACGAACAAGTACGTCCAGGCGTATTTCTCGTATGACTCCAAGAAGTCCGGCGGCATCACGATCAGCCACCTGCGCTTCGGCGACAAGCCGATTACCAGCGAGTACCTGATCACCAGCCCGGATTTCGTGGCCTGCCACAACGAGGCCTACATCGGCATGTACGACATGATCTCCTCGATCAAGGACGGCGGAACGTTCCTGCTGAACACCAGCAAGCCGGCCGACAAGGCCTTCGCCTCCCTGACCAAGGAAATGCAGGAGACCATCATCGCCAAGAACGTCAAGTTCTTCGTGGTCGACGCCCTCAAGGTCGCCCTCGAGGTCGGCAGCCCGAAGTACATCTCCACGATTATGCAGACCTGCTTCTTCGCCCTCAGCGGAATCATCGCCAAGGACGATGCAATCAACTACATCAAGAAGGGCATCGAGAAGAAGTTCGCCTCCAAGGGCCAGGAAGTCGTTGACCAGAACAAGCTTTGCGTCGACAAGGCCCTCGACGGCCTCAAGCAGGTTGAAGTCCCAGCGTCGCTCGCCGGAGTCGACTGCTACGTCCCGGCAAAGAAGTTCACCGCCGACATGGGCGAGTTCGCGGTCAAACTGATGGAGCCGGTCGTCTCCCAGAAGGGCGACAGCGTCCCGGTTTCCGCGATGAGCTACGACGGATCGATGCCGACCGGCACCGCCCGCTTCGAGAAGCGCGGCGTCGCCCCGAAAGTCCCGCATTGGGATCCGGCCAAGTGCCTCCAGTGCAACCAGTGCGGCGTGTCCTGCCCGCATGCCGCGATTCGCGCCAAGCTCGTCAAGGCGGCCGACCTGGCCGGCAAACCGGCTTCGTTCGAGACCGTCCCGGCGAAGGCGATCAAGGCCGAGGGCCTGGAGTATCGTCTGCAGGTCTTCGTAGACGACTGCCTCGGCTGCGGCGTCTGCGTCGAGAGCTGCCTCGCCAAGGACAAGGCCATCAGCCTGGCCAGCGCCGTCAAGGAACGCGAGGCCGGACAGCAGGCCAACGTCAAGTTCTTCATGGACCTGCCGGACGACGAGATGGGCGGCACCACCGACGCCAACGTCAAGGGACTCGGCTTCCGCCAGCCCTACTTCGAGTTCAACGGCGCCTGCGCCGGCTGCGGCGAAGCACCGTACGTCAAACTGGTCAGCCAGCTGTTCGGAAACCGCATGATCGTGGCCAACGCCACCGGCTGCTCCAGCATCTATAGCGGCTCCTTCCCGAGCCTGCCATATTGCAAGGACAAGCAGGGACGCGGACCGGCATGGGCGAATAGCCTCTTCGAGGACAACGCCGAGTACGGATACGGAATGCGCGTGGCCGTTGACAACAACCGCAAACAGCTCAAGGCCAACGTCGAACGTTTCCTCGAGCTCGGTTGTTGCTGCGACACGATGAAGGGCTTGCTCACCTACGCGATCGAGAACTGGGACGCCAAGGATGATGCGGCGATCGCCAACCAGAACAAGATCGGAGAACTCCTGAAGACCGCTGTCGAGAAGCTGGACGGAGAGAAACTCGAGATTGCCAAGAAGATGCTCGAGCTCAAGGACTACTTCGTTGACAAGTCGGTGTGGATCATCGGCGGCGATGGCTGGGCCTATGACATCGGCTACGGCGGTCTGGACCATGTTGTCGCGCAGAACCGCAACGTCAACATACTGGTGCTCGACACCGAGGTCTACAGCAACACCGGCGGCCAGTCCTCCAAGTCCACCCCGATCGGCGCCGTCGCGTTGTTCGCGGCGACCGGTATGAGAATGACGAAGAAGAACCTCGGATTCATGTGCATGAGCTACGGCAACGTCTACGTCGCCAGCATCTCCATGGGTGCCAACCGCCAGCAGACGCTGACGGCCATCCGCGAAGCCGAGGCCCACAACGGACCGTCCATCATCATCGCCTACGCCCCCTGCATGCTCCACGGCATCAACATGTCGAAGAGCCAGGTCGAACAGAAGCGCGCGGTCGAATCCGGATACTGGCCGCTCTATCGGTTCAACCCGGACAAGCCGGAGGCGCCGTTCACCTGGGAGACCAAGGATCCGATTTCCGGATACCAGGACTTCATCCGCAGCGAGAACCGCTACAAGCAGTTGCTCAAGGTCGCGCCGGCCGAGGCAGAGGGAATCTTCGCCGAAGCGGAAGTCGACGCCAAGCGCCGGATGGAATTCTACAAGAAAATCGGGGAAGTGATGAAGTAGCATCCGTTTCCGGAAGAAAAGCAATCCCCGGGACCGCAAGACGGTTCCGGGGATTTTCTTATTATTTATCGCCGACGGCGTTAGCAACGCGGTCCGCGAATAGCCCCCGGAGTGGTGCCGAAGTGGCGGCGAAACACCCGGCCGAAATAGTGCGGATCTCCATATCCGGAACGTTGCGCCACTTCTGATATGGAAAGTTCGGGAGAGTCATGAAGCAACTGCCTCGCCACGTCGAGCCGGATTTCCTCCAGCTGTTCCTTGAAACACGTGGAATGCCGGCTCCTCAGGTAGTGGGTGAGGCTAGATTCGCTGCAGGCCAGATGGGAAGCCGCATCCGCAAGACTCGGCACGTCGGGAAGACGCCGGCGGATGTAGTCGCGTAGACGGCGTAGACGGCGGTCGCCGGGAAGCCTGACCAGTTCGCGCGACACCACGTAGTCGACGAGCATCCCCAGCATCTCGACCAACCGGTCGACGTCGTCCGGTGAAATCGGCGAAACCTCGTCAAACGCCCGTTCGAGCGCCTCGTCGCCGGACGCGGATGGCGGCATGTTCACGGAAGTCCGGAACTGCCCGAGCACGATGAAACCGGCCGTCTCGCCGTCCACGACCACCGGGGCGACGATTTCGCCGAGCCCGGCATGGCAGGTATAGCGCAGCGCCCTGCCCGACGCGGCCGTTTCCTCCCGCCGGCGCCGGTCCTCCGCATGGCAGGCGGACGCGCCGTGGATGCGCTGGTACGCGACGCAGTAGTCGCAGTTCCCGACATCCCCGCCGCGCTTCAGCACCCGGCCGTCGGCAGAGTAGAAGACCGCCCTCACCTTCATCAGCGCCGCCAGGCAGTCCAGCAACCGGCAGACCTCGCTTCCGAGAATCTCGTCTATGTATGTTCCGGTGTTGTTCATGATGTGGGTAAGATACCACGTGCGGCAGGCGCAGTCCACCACGGCGGCAATCTACCTGGACATGCCATACCCGTCGTCGCGTCTTTGCTCACGTTCCAGGGCCCGCTGCCTTTCCATCTCCTTTTCCTGTGTCTCCTTCCGCTCCCGTTCCCTGGCGATTTCCTCCTGCCTTTCCTTTTCCTTGACCGGCACGAACCGGTGTTTTAGCCAGAGGTCGTCGCAGTACTGCAGCAAATCCAGGTATTCGATCACCGGTCCCGTAGGCCGCGGCTCGACGCCGTCCTCGCCCACCATGCGATATACGCCGGAAGTTCCGGTGACGACGAATTCGGTCCCCGCCTTGAACTTCCGGCCGTCGGCCGTCGTTCCATCGGCGCGCGCCAGCAGCGTCTCGCCGGAACACATGACCCGCCTTTCGACGCATCCCTTGACGAAATTGGCGCCGATGTCCTGGCGTGACAACGTCACGCCGTCGTCCAGCACCACCGTTCCGTCCGGTTTGAGCGCGGCGACTTCCCTTACAGTTCCGCAATTCCCGCAGCGGCGGGCGCCATCCCTGCCGTGCGCAAGAAGCAGCTGCTGTCCGATTTTAAGTTCATGGAACGGCGACACGGCCGGCACGAACGTGTCGATGCCCACCGTGACGTCCGCGTCTATGGTTCCCAGCGCAATGCCTTGCCGGCGCAGTTCCGCGGCGACGAGTTCGGAAATGGAGCGGGTACTGGCCGAAAGATGGCATTTGTTCGGACTGCGGCCGTAATCCGAAAAGCGCAGGTACCGGTCCACGGCCCGCGGAATGTAGGCTTCGCCGCCATCCGTCGCGCTTATCTTTCCATGCTGCGGGAACCGGCCGCCACCCGGACCGGTGACACCTCGCGCCAGTTCCGCAACCGGATAGGCGCGGGTCTCGTCCGGCCGATACAGGATCAGCGGTGTTCCGGATGCGATGCTCGATTGCGCAATCTCGCGGACAAGGGCATTGTCGTCAAGGGAAACTCTCAACGCCCGATACCGGCAATCGTCGCGGGGAACGACAACGGCGCCTACGCTTTCGGCGGCCTTTTCGACAGCCGCGACAGTTTGGAAGGTATCGCGGATTGCGTCGAGATCCAGGATTTGGAATCCGATGCTGTCGTCGCACCCTATGGCGGTGGTCCTTGGCGCCCGGCGGAGCGCCGACCACATGCCTTGGGCGGAAAGCCTGGTCGAATGCCTGGAAAGGACCTCCGCCATGACCATCCTGGCCGGAACGGCAAGAAGATTGCGCCGGCGCATGCAATCGAGCGTCTCGTCTACCACGACATCGTCCGGAATCGCTTTGCAGCGGACCGGTCCGTTGCGGATGGCGTCATGCGCCAGTTGCTCCAATCGGTTTCTCCATGGCTCGAAACATTCCATCATTTCCTCGCGGGTCTCATTCCTGCGGGGGACGATCATGCCGCCGGTG